>DAICZW010000027.1:3589-9963 GCA_027310965.1 bacterium
CCATAAGGCGAGTCTCCGCGAGGATGACGAAAGGGATGTTATAAAAATATAAAGGAAAAAGCTAATCCATGGACGACGCGCAAAAACCCGAACCAAAGATCTCGCTTGTTGAATTTATTTTCCTCGGGCTTTTTATTGTGCTTATCGATCTCATCGACCTCGTCGGACTTCTCGTCGGCCTGCCGCTCTCCGACATCACCGACCTCTTCATGTTCCCTATAACGCAATTTTATCTTTTTATGAAAGGCGTCAAAGGAACTTATATGCTTGTGGGCAATATCATTGAAGCGATCCCGTATATCGGCGACCTTCCGGTTCGCACGGTGGTCTGGTGTATAACTTATTACATCGACCATCATCCCAAGCTTGAAGCGATGGCCAACTTTGCCGGAGGCGCAAAAGGAAGCTCTGAAGCGGGAGCTATGGCGAGCGAAGCAAAGAAAGTTGAAGAAGTGGGGAAAAACGCGGAAAAAGGCGCCGCCACGGAAGTCGGAGAAAAAGAAGGAACAGCGGAAACGAAAGGCAAAGAAACGGAAACAGACAAAAGGAAAGAAGAAGGTGAAAAAAGAGAAACTGACAAGGGAGAAAAAGCCGGAGAAGAGAAAAAAGAAATTGCGCCCGAAGCGCTCGGCGAAGAACGGGAACCTATGGAAAAGCTCGGTCAAGAACTTCTCAATCCCACGCAAGAGCAGGAAGAAGCGCATGCGGTAAAAGAAGAATCGGAAGCCGGGGAAACGTCGAAAAACAAAACTGAATCGGTGGAAGATGCCGAGAAAAAAATGCTGAAAGCACGGCAAGTCAAAGAACAATTAGAAAAGCTGAAAACGATGCCGACGGCAAATGATAATGATAACAAGGAAGATAAAGAGGCCGCATAAAAATTAAGTTTGTGTTATTTGTGAGGCGGCGACAATAGAGAGAGAAATCCAAACAATCATCAGGGTAACCCTTTGCTATCTAAACCAGCGCCGATTCCGTCGAAACATTTTCCCCTCCGTTGTCCCCTTGTCCCCTCTGTCGTCCCCGCGGAGACTCGCCCTATGGAGTGACGACTTCGCCTACTCCATAGGGCGAGGACGACGGAAAAGAGGGGTGTGAGGGGTTACAAAAAAACGGCATTTGCAAATTATTTATAATATGCTATGCTATTTTTAGCACAAAAAATTTCATAAAAATAGGGCTTACGCACAAGCCGTTGCGGTTTGAGGTATTTTCTCGTGATTTTTTTTCAAATGCGCAAGTCCTGAAAAATTTAATTTAAAAGATGGGAGGTGGAAGGTGGATATTGAAAGTATCGCTGAAATTGCAGCCTTGTTTTATCGGGATGGAATAAAATTTCAGGCTGCGGTCGGAAAAGCGCTCGATCAATGTCGTGTTCACGATCCTGTTGAACGGACGGCGATTTATCGTGAGATTTGCAGCCTGTTGGGAAAGAGAAAGCATAAGAAAAAGAAAATAGAGGGAACAGAGGCTTCACTTCCTTTTTTCACCGGGAGAAGTGAAGCGAAAGAAAGAAGAAAGAGATAATTATTTTCCCCGCTTGGCATGTCCAAGCGGGTTTTTAAATATTTATAATGAAGTTCTCTGCGACAAAACCGACATGATTTTCTGATATTCTGCCGGCTTTGCCGCGGAAAGCTTCATTCAATATCCAATAACGCGCGCACGCCGTGTGATTGTTTCACGGATTCAATCAGGAAAAAACTGACGATCGCGCCCGCAATAATCAGCGCAAAGAATACCGGCGGCATGGCCGTGATGAAGATGCCGAACCCGGCGACGATGGAGGCGAATACCAGGGAGAACAGGAGCGCGCCGAGGAGCGTTTTGCTCGGACGGATGCTCCAACCGAACGGCCATGCGCGGATGGCGAGCAGGGTCGTTCCGCCGAGATAGATGAGCGAGCCGTACACGATTGTTCTTATGGTATCAAAAGGATAGTGAAAATGTTGAGCTATGGCGTAGATGGAGATTGTAAAGAAGAATGGCGCGGCGGCGATCATTGACGATGCGGCAATCATCCGCGGGATGTTCCATCGCGCGGGACGGAGAAGCGGTTTCGTGTGATCGGTCGCGATGGTGATGGTCAAAAAATCATTGGCCAGCAGGACGAGGATGGCGATGAGCGGCGAGAGGATATACGAGTGCGTGATAACGAATATGATTGTGGCGATGAATAATATCTCAATGGATTTTACTACCTTATTCAAGGCCCACGTGCGGATCCGCATGTAAACGCGGCGGCTTGCCGTGACGACGCGGCGCACGCCTTCAAGTCCCGGCGTGGTAAGAATGAAGCTTGCGGCCTGCTTCGCGACTTCGGTTGCGTCCTTGACGGCGATGCCGATCTCCGCCTGATGGAGCGCCGGCGCGTCGTTCACGCCGTCACCCGTCATGCCGACGACATGTCCCGCGTGCTGCAGCGCTTTGATGATCGTCACTTTGTCTTCCGGGTAGGCCTCCGCGAAGACCGCGCCCCGCAGAGCGATCTCCGGATTATTTTTAAGATCATCGGGAGTGCAGACGTCGCCCTGCAATCCGAGCTGGCTCGCGACGGCCTGCGCCGTGATGCGGCCGTCGCCCGTGATCATGACGACGCGCACGCCGAGATCGTTCAATTCCCGGATAAGCGTCGGCGCATCGGGACGAATGGGGTCGCTCAAACCGATAAGGCCCGCGCATGCCGCGTCCGGGTCGCTCGTCACAATCGCCAAGATGCGCAATCCTTTGCCGCTCATAAGGACAACGTCCGCGAATGCTTCCTTGGAAGAAAATACCGCGGGGGTCAGTAGGAGATCCGCCAGTCCCATTTCAATATTGATTTTTTTCCCTTGCTCAACGATCTCGGCCCGCGTCCGCTTGGTCAATGAATCAAAGGGGGAAAAACTGATCGGTTCCAAAAGGGCGACATTCAGCTCGGCTGCTTTCTGGAAAATAGCTTGATCGATGGTGGAATCTTTGTCCGCCATATTACTGCACGCGGCGGCAAGCATCAGTACCCTGGCTTCGTCGTTCACGCCGTAATGAGTGACTTCCGCTACGCTCAGGCGATTTTGAGTCAAGGTGCCTGTTTTGTCGCTACAGAGAACGTCCATAATGGCGCCCTCCTGCACCGCGGCCAATCGGCGGACCAGGACTTTCGAACCTTCGTTTTCTTTGCTGTCGCCGCCTTTATTGAGCTGGAGCGCGCCGTAGGTTTGCGCAACGGCGAACATCGTGGGAAATGCCACCGGTACGGACATAATGAGAAGGACGATAACGAAGTTCGTGATCTGCAATGCCGGCGCATGGACGGCAAGTCCGAAAATGACCGCGGCAATCGCCACGATCACATTGAGCGCGAAAAAATATTTAATGATGTCAAAAACGACCTTCTCCATATGCGTCGGCGGATGCGCGGTTTCAAGGAGTTCGGTCGTTTTTCCGTACCGGGTCTTGCTGCCGATCGCGGACACTTTCGCGGTCGCTTCGCCGTGTTGTACGATGCCGCCCGAATAGATCGCGTCCGGCGCGTTGATATCGCGCGGCAGGGATTCTCCGGTCAGGGTGGAGAGATCAACGCTCAGGCTTCCGTCAAAAAGCTGTGCGTCGGCGGGAATGATATCGCCCGCGCGCAATCGGATGCTGTCTCCGGGCAACAATTCGCGTGATGGTATGACGCTCCAGGTTCCGTTTCGCTGTACGCGGGCGGTCGTCTGGATCGCCTGCGCCAATATCGCGAGAGCGGCGTCGGCGGACCTGCGCTGATAGATATTGATGCCGCTATTTACGAGGAGCAGGCAGGCGATAACGATCGCTTCAAAAGCGTCGCCCGATAAAAAAGTAATAACGACCATCGCTTCCATGAGCCACGCGAGCGGTCCCCAAAAATTCTTGAGGTACAGCACGACCATGCTCTCGTGGAAAACGGGCGTTTCGTTGAAGCCGTAGTGCGCCCGCAATCCGGCGATGTCCGCATCTTTTAATCCTGCATATGGATCCATTTGAGTATATGATAACCGCCGCCTTTTATTGCCAATATTCTTACTTCTTTTTAATTCTCATTATAGCCGTTTTCTTTTTTACGTGCTATTTTTACTCTATACTTAACTTAACTTACTCTTACTTACTTATGTCTTAGGGTTTCATCTCCGTTTTGGTGAGCAGTCAAAAAGTACAGGATTTTCAATACAAAAAAGCATATCAGCGCATTGCTGACATAACAGATAAGGGCGATTTGCTGCAATTGCGGAGAGGGAGGGATTCGAACCCTCGAGGGCGTTTAACGGCCCTACCTCGTTAGCAGTGAGGCGCTTTCGGCCACTCAGCCACCTCTCCGTACTGAACAGTTTAATGAATGAACCGCTTCTTTGCAAGAAAAATTGTTGTTTTTTTTCGATTTTTGTGGTAAATTACAAAGATTATGCCTGACAAAACGAAAAAACTGCAACCGCGGCCGCCGATCGTGGCCGTGATGGGACACGTCGATCACGGCAAGACGACGCTTTTGGACCATATCCGGAAGATGACGTACGCCGCACGCGGTGCCGTACAACGCGGCGCGATCTCAAAAAAATTTCAAGGAAAAATTTCGGAGGTCGCGCCGCGTTCGGTTGCCGAGCGGGAAGCGGGCGGCATCACGCAGGCAGTCGGCGCATATGAGATTGTCCATAACGATCGCACGATTACATTTATCGATACGCCCGGGCACGAAGCGTTCAGCGCGATGCGGTCGCGCGGAGCACATGCCGCCGATCTTGCCGTTCTTGTCGTCGCCGCCGATGAAGGCGTGAAGCCGCAAACAAAGGAAGCGATAAAAATACTGGAAGAAACCGGGACGCCATTCGTGGTCGCCGTCAATAAAATCGACCGCACGAACGGGAGCATGGACAAAGCGAAAAACGATCTTTTGGCGGCCGGCGTTTTATTGGAGGGCTTCGGCGGTCAGGTGAGCTATCACGGCATTTCGGCGAAGACAGGGGAGGGCGTCGCCGAGCTTTTGGATTTGATTATCCTTGCGGCGGACATGGAGGGCCTTGCATACGATCCGGATGTTCCGGCGTCGGGATACATTCTCGAGGCGCGGCGCGATCCGCGGCGCGGCATTGAAGCGTCGGTTATCGTGAAGAACGGCACGCTGAAAAGGAATGACGATATTGCGACGCCTTCCGCCGCGGGAAAAATTAAAATTCTCGAGGACTTTATGGGAAATCCGGCGGACCGCTTATCGCCATCCGCGCCGGCGCTCGTCATCGGTTTTGAATCATTGCCGGGGATCGGAGAGGAATTTTCGACGGATAGTGCGGCGTTCAGAAAAAAAGATATTTCTGAATCAAAAACGAAAGATATGCCGCAGCGCGATGCGAATGCGCTTGCCTTGATACTCAAAGCATCCGACGCGGGATCGCTCGAAGCGCTCGGCATGGTGTTGCGCGGTATCGCCGTTGAAAGGCAAAAAACAATAAACATAGTCCGGGAATCCGTCGGCGACGTTACGGACGGCGATGTGCGGACCGCCGCCGCGACGAATGCCATCATTGTCGCTTTCAAGAATCGCATCGAGAAAGGCGCGCAGAATCTTGTGGAAGCGCAGCACGTGCCGGTCATCGCGTCGAAAGTGGTTTATGATATCGTGAAAGCGGTCGAAGATCTTTTGACGGGCGCGGGAATGGCGACCGCCCTGGGAACGCTCGACGTGCTCGCGGTTTTCAATCAGGAAAAATCGGACAAGCAGCTTTTTGGCGGACGGATATCGAGCGGCGTTTTCCGCGCAAAAGTGCCGTTTGAAATTTTCCGCGGCGCGGGATCGCAGGAACCGATCGGTCTCGGGAAAATTCTTACATTGCGCGAAAACAAATCGGAAATAACCCAGGCGGAAAAAGGGAAAGAGATCGGTATTCTCGCGAGTGCGCCGATAATGATCGAAGTCGGCGACATTCTGGTTATCAGAAAGTAAGCGACATTTTGCATCGTCCTCGCATCGGCGAAAGCAGAGACATATATTTAAATATTTTATTTACCCATTATGCGTTTTTACCGTTCACAGCGCGTCGAGAAATTGATCCGCGAGGAATTATCGAAAATTCTCGCGCGGGATTTTGAGTTTCCCGGCGCGCTGATTACGATTACCGAAGTCGAAGCAGATAAAAAACTTGACCACGCGAAAGTGCTGTTGAGCGTGATCCCGTCCGGAAAAGAAAAATCCGCCCTGCAGGCGCTCAATAAGAATATCGGCCAGCTTCAGCACGCGCTTTTAAAAAAAATAAACATCAAGCCGATGCCGCGGATTGCGTTCGCAATCGACCGCGGCGTGGCAAACGCCGCGCAGGTGGAAAAGAAATTTTTGGAGTTGGAGTAGAATTTGGAGAGAGAACAAATGTTTTTATGGGTCGTGC
>DAICZW010000027.1:10009-10280 GCA_027310965.1 bacterium
ATGGAGTAGGCGAAGCCGCCACTCCATGGGGCGAGGATCCATGCTTTCAATCTTTTCTTTTCAATCTCTTAAAGCGTAGGTCCTAGGCTGAGGAAAAAGAAGAGCGGATTTTTCAAAGGTTTTTGAATACAACCTTATTCGCTTGAAGATATCCGTTTTTTTCTTTAAACTCAAAAAGCGGCCGGAACCGGTTTCTCAATGGCCTGGTAGCCAAGTAGTAAGGCAAGGGTCTGCAAAACCCTTATACGCGGGTGCGATTCCCGCCCAGGCC
>DAICZW010000028.1 GCA_027310965.1 bacterium
CGCATATTCCTTAAACGGTACGACTTTAATTTATTTTTTATTCAAAAAACGGATGCCCTGCCCGCCTGAGTTTTTCAGAGGAAAACTCAGGCGGGATTGTCCCGATAAAACAAACTCTTCCTGTTCTACCGCCTCCCGACGCGCCGCGCGCTTGTCGGGATGAGGATTCTCGGAATCTCCTCGATGTTGATGAACTTATCCGCCGCTTCCTGTATCTTCGCGGACGCGCTTCGATGAAACGCCGCCACCTCGACCATCCGTCCCGTACCCCATTTCAGGTAATCGATGAGAGGAAGGAAATCGCCGTCGCCGGTCACGAGAACAATGACATCGAGAAACGGCGCCTGCCGGATGGCGTCCACTGCCATGCCGACATCCCAATCGCCTTTTTTCGTGCCGTCCGCATAAATTTGCAGGTCCTTCACGCGAAGTTCAAGGCCCGCTTTCTCCAGCGCTTCAAAAAACGCGGCTTCGGAAGAAAGATTGACGCCGGCCGCCGAACGCGCCTCATCGACGCGCGCCGGACGAACATGCGCGCCCTCCGCGTGAGGCGCTTCAATCCCTTCGCTTTTCACCACGTACGCCATTGCGCGGACAAGCTGCCGCCCTCCGACGAGATGCTTCATCAGCTCGGCATAATTCACCCGCCCGCGATAGATGTTTTTCGCGGAGTGGTATAAATTCACCACATCGATGAAAATGCCGACGCGCTGGCTTGGATAATTCTGACCCTGCTTCATGCCAATTTTGCGGTAAAAACCCTTATCGCTTAAGATCGAGTTTTTTCGCTAATTTATCGTATGAAGCCGGTTCGTTTTTCTTCATATAAGCCGTGAACTTCCTGCGCTTGGAAACCATTTTCAAAAGCCCGCGGCGCGAATGATTGTCCTTCGGGTTTTTCTTAAGATGCGCGGCAAGTTCGTCAATCTGGCGCGACAAAACCGCAATCTGCACGCCGGCGGAACCCGTATCACTCTCGTGATTTCCAGTCTCTTTCGCTATTTTTGATTTGACCCGTTTGGTAAGCATGGATGCATTATAGCAGAGCGTTGCCAAAAACGCAAATTACGGCAATGAAAAAATCCACAATCGTCCGCAATCCCCGCCGGCATGCTTTTGAGGCGGATGCTTATCAATAACCGATGATCGCACACGCCGTATTTCGGGTTATAATACAATCATGCCCGAAACCGAAATAAAAAAACTTCTGAAAGATTACCTTGATTACCTTGAAATCGAAAAAAACCGGTCGCCGAAAACGCGCGAGAATTACGGACATTATTTAAACGTATTTCTCGATTTTTCAAAGATTGCGGCGGCGGAAGACATCACGGATGACGTCGTCCGCGGATTCCGCATCGCGCTCGCCCGCCCTCCAAAATTTTCCGGAGAAAAAAACGGGAGGGCAAACCAAAAAAATTCGGAGAAAAAAAACCTGGGACAAGCCCGTTCTTTAAAAAAGCTCACGCAAAGCTATTACATCATCGCCATCCGGAACTTCCTTAAATATCTCGCGAAGCGCGACATCAAAACGCTGGCGGCGGAAAAAATAGAGCTTCCCAAAACGCCGGCGCGGCAGATCGAAGTCCTGGAATACAACGATCTTGAACGGCTGCTCGCGGCGCCCGCGGGCGACGGACTCCGCGCGCTCCGCGATAAAGCGGTTCTTGAAACGTTCTTCTCGTCCGGTTTGCGGCTTTCCGAACTCTGCGCGCTCGACCGCACGATCGATCTCCGCCGCGGCGAAGTTTCCGTCCGCGGTAAAGGCGATAAGATCCGCGTCGTTTTTATCGCCGATTCCGCAAAACAAGCGATACAAAAATATCTTGCGCAACGCGGCGACGCGGAAGAAGCGCTGTTCGTAAGCATCGATAAATCGGGAAAAGTCATCGGTAGAGTCACGCCACGCGCCGTCCAGCGCCTAATCGCGAAGCGCGCGCGCGAAGCCGGCATCCCGCAGCGTGTCCGCGCGCATGAGCTCCGGCACAGTTTTGCAACCGACCTCCTCATGAACGGCGCCGACCTCCGCTCCGTGCAGGAACTGCTCGGCCATTCCAATATTTCGACCACGCAGGCCTACACCCATCTCACCGACAAAGCCCTCCGTGAAGTCCATAAAGCATTCCACGGAAAAAGAAGGGACACTTAATCCCCGCCTGTTATCCTTCTTCACGGACGACGAGAGAAGGAAGGCGAAGCGATGATAAAGGGGCTATCTTTCTTTCCGGCTTACCGCGCAGAAAATTTGACATTTTCTTTATATTATGCTAACTTTTATTCAGTGGCGCGTGGGCGCAAAAACTAAATAACAGGAGGTGGGTAATATGGGAAAGTTTAATGCAATGAGGGCGTTGGTGACATTCGTTGCCATTGTCTTGATCTTCACGTCTGTCTATTACGTTTGGACAGCGCTCGGATTTTGGTTCGCAGCGGGAAATTTCATCGTACTCTTTGAGGAATTTTTCCGGAGGAGCATCTATGTCATCCCGGCAAATCCGCCGACGAAAGGAATGCCTATGATATGGGGGAAATTTATCGACCCGGAAAAAGAAGTGAATAACCTCCTTGGATCGGGGTGGCACTTCGTTCCATTGAAAGGATTAGTCCTTGATTTCCAGGAGATAACCGGAGAAGAGGTCGCGGTCCGGTTCACCATAAAAGAAATGGTGCCGGGCGATCGCAGTGAAGTGGCTGTTCCAGTGAGCATCTACATCTCAGTCGATCCCCAAAATCCCGTCCAGGTTTTAACCGTGGGCGGACTCGGAGAAGTCGGAAACCGGATAGATGAACAGGTTAGCCAGCGCTTTCGGAATTGGATCGTATCCAAAACGGAAGGGCCGCAGAACCTGGATCAGGCCCGAGGGATGAACGAAGAAGCCATCATCCATATTCTGGAAGGACTGCTTTCCGACGACGTGAAAAGAATCCATCCGGAGATTCCAACCGAAGCTGTGATTGGATATTTCAAAGGCAGGATGGCGTTAAGTCCATTGGAAAAACAATGGGATAAAGCTATCAAAAAACTGCCGGATGACGAAAAAAAAGAATTAAGCAAAGCGACTCAGGAACGGTTCAAACTCATCCAAAAAATGAGGGACGGAAATCAATCATTCCCGCTGCACGGGCTGGGCGTCGTCATACGACGGATGGTCGTCGGCAATATGGAACCGACCGAAGAAACGAAAGTTGCCGTGGCAAAGGTCGCGGCCGAAAAATTCAACGCGGAACAGCAGGATATCATTGCGAAGAATGTTAAAGATGAAGCGGCCGGCTACGCGGATATTCCCGGAGTCAAAGATCCGCTGGAACAAACCCTCATCAGGAGAAGTCTTGTCAAAAAGGATATAAAGGTTTCAAGGATTGAGATGAGCCCCGAATTGATTAATGCAGGAGAAGACCTTCTCAAAGGGATTTTCTCGGCGATGGTCAAGAAAAAAGGGGGTGAGGAATAATGCCTATGCAAAAAATACCGATACCAACCGGAAGCGGCCGGCTGATAAACGGAAAATTTTTTATCTCCGCAATAATCATCTCGGCGGTATTATCCCTTATCGGCATCTTGAAAATGATACCGGCTGGCGGCGGCAATGAACATCAATCCATGAGAAGAAATTACAATCCGGCGCGCGTCTGCGACGACGCATGGAGACAGGAAAGTAAACTTAATTTTTCATCCTTCAGGGGCGATTACTTCGATATAAAACTTCACGGAGGATGCTGGTCGGGCCGGATTCGCACGCCGGATGGATGGCAAAGCTGGCAAAAACAGATGGTCGGAAATGATCCGAAATCATGGGTGGCATTCTGGTATGAAGGGTCGAATCCCGCAGGGCCATATCCCGGGTCAAGTATTCCGTCATTCTCATACCCGCCCCACGTGGTGCGACTGCAAGGAAACGGGACAATCCGTTTTTATCGCACCGACCGATAATAATTGAACGGACAGATATCCCCGACGGCTTTATGCGCCATCGGGGATTTTTTTATTATTTTCAATTTAAATTCCGACTATGGATCTCTTTTTTAAAAACCAGCCAATCTTTTTTTGATAACTCCTCGTCAACGCATCATGCGTGAACAAAGTGCTGGAGGGGAGGGTCGAACTCCCACGGGATTACTCCCACAAGGTCCTAAACCTTGCGCGTATGCCATTTCGCCACTCCAGCTTATCTTTATATTATGACCCTATTGTGATTTTTAATAAAAGCCCCCTGTCTGTCATTTTTACGACATGCACCGCCAATTTTTTAAGCGAAAACAAGATTTCCACTATTTTACGATACCATCCTAATTATGGATGCCTTTATTAAATTTCAAAAGCCCCTTACGGGGCTTTTGCGTTCAAAAAATAAGAAACCCTAACAGCTCGCGATAGTTCCGGCGCCCAATAAAGTGCCGACGACCGAAGGAACCGCTTTTGCGACAAGAGCGACCGCGATCGCGACCGCCGCGTAAATAAGCGCGTGACCCGCCGCTTTTACTTTCTCCGGATCGCCTGCGGCAAAAAGATACCTGAACGCCGCAACGACGATGAAAATAACCGACAGAATGATAAGGAAATAAAACATCCAATTAAAAATCAAGCAAAGCTCGTTTGAAACGCCCGTAAGACCACCCGACAATACGCCACTCGGCGCCGACTGCGGCGGATATCCTTGCGCAAACGCCAAAACGGGAAGCAATAAAGCAAACGGCACCGCCGATGCAACCGCGTTTTTTGTTTTTTCTATTATTTTTTTCATTTGATTTTAGGGATTTTTTCGACCTTTCGAAAACTAATTTTAAGATAGCGTGCCGGGAAATATTCACTGAACGCCAACGCCAACACCGGTATTAACGCCAATATTGCTGCCGCCATAATAACCGGTAACGGGAGCAGTATAACCACCGCCGAAAGAACATCCATTAATATAACCGTTGGAACCGAGTATACTTCCGACAAGAGGAGGTACTGCCTGCGAAATCAGCGCAACAGCAATCCCCACCGCGGCATACGTAATGGTTTTTGTCGCCCGTGACACTTTTTCGGAATCTTCCTGCGCCGTTATATAAAGATACGCCGCCCATAAAATCATAAGTATGGAGATTCCTATAAGGATCCAGAAAAAAGCATTGATGATCGGACAAAGAACATTAGCAACTAAAGTTGATCCATTGGTAATATTCGTAACTTGTGGAGCGGGAATATCCCCTGCGGCATACGCAAACGACAAAACCGTAAAATTCATTAAACCCGCAAGCACAAACCCCAACGCCCATTGCGCCTTATGACCGAACCGATAATAATAATTTATTATTGTTTTCATTATTTTATTCGATGACTTTATTTTCGGCCTTTGCATATGATAGCATAATCGGAATTCCAAGTAAAATTCCACTTATTCTCTCTGTCGTTACTACTTCCCTTTCCCTTATATCACTTTCACGAACCGGTAAACATATTCTGGACAATCGTTACGACGCTCTGCGCGAGAAGCACTACCAAAAAACCGACCGCGGCGTAAAGGATGGTTTTTTTGCCGGTTGAAACTTTCTCGGGATCGCCTTCGGAGGTCATTAACGTGAACCCACCCCAAAGAACCATGATTACGGAGATCGGCACGGCAAGCATAAAAATAAAATTGATAACCGGCGTTACGACACAGGTCAGGATAGTGCCTCCTGAGCCGCAACTTGTCAGCGGGTTTGGGAGAGAAACACTAGTATCGGCAAACGCGATCGCGGACGGCGCCGCTATTCCGATAATCGCTGCGCACCGCAAAAAGAATCTGGAATTTATGATTTTTTTCATCCTGTTTATTATAGCACATCCGCCGATGTCCACACCAAGGATGTCCCCAAGCTTACTCCAAAAGACATTTCCCTTCTCTCTGCTTTTCCCTTCTTCCTAAAAAGGATAGAACAATAAAAATGGGCTCTTCGCAGTCGTGATTGCGAAGAGCCCATTATGTTTATCTTGTTGGTATTCCGCAAAAGCTCAATCCAAGATCTCTCCCTGCGTAATGAGGATCGACGCTTATCGGCACTCCGAGTATTACTTTCAGCTTGCACGCATCCTGCTCGCTAATCCCCAATACCTGGATAAAAGCCTCTGATGCCGCCGCGCGCGTCGGCATGGTAAGAGGTTGTTTCAGGGAAATTATAAATGAACTATCGCCGGTATAATAACTGATATCATAGGCAGGATTATCGACAATGAGAGCGCCTGATCCGGGAGAAACTATCGCTGCGGTCTTATAAAAATTCTTCATTATTACGCTTCCCTGCGGCGTTCCTATGGTAATCGTATTGCCCGTGGGAGTTTGTCCACCGAACGCCGGCAATGAATACAAAAACATTATTACTGCTAATAATACTATTGCTATTATTTTCTTCATAAAACCTCCTCCTTTCTTTGTCAGAGGGCTCCGGGACGATTCCCGGTTTGCCATAACAGACAAAGACCCTCATCAAAGGAAGCGTCACTCTCTGTTATGGCAAACACAATTAAGTTTTCAAGAAACTGTCTATATGTTAACATATGCTATCTATTTGTCAAGCGGCCGTGTACATTCTTAGCGGGTTAGTTCATTTTGCGTCATTTTTGACTCTGGCAAGATAGGCTTCGATCCTCTGGAGCGGCGGCACGCCGCCCAGGGGTTCATGAGGTCTGGTGGTATTGTATCAATGCACAAAAGCGTAGAGAAATTTCCTGCGATGATCACGGGAAGCGAAGGTTCTGCCGCTGCGAGCAAAACACTCGGTCATGATGGTCTTGATGACCCGTTCCGCCTTGCCGTTCGTCTGCGGATGGCGGGGTTTCGTATGCTGCTGATTGATATGATGCCTCGCAAGCCCTGCAATGAAGGGATGGTCGGGTCTGCCGCGGTATTCCGATCCGTTGTCGGAATATGCCACGTCGATCTGAAACGGCATCGCATGGATCGTTTCCTCGAGAAAGATGGCTGAAGAATATCCCGTTTTGTCAGGGAGGATGTCGGCGAAAAGCATCCGCGAGAAATCATCGATCGCCACATGAAGCCATTCTTTGGGCTGCGTGATCGCTTCCTCGTACATGACGGGTAGTTTCTTCGTGTCGAAATGAACCATCTCGCCGGGAGCGGCCTTCTCGTATCGCTTGAGACGGTGTTCTCTCCTAGCAAGCTTTTTCGCCAGTATCTTTTCTATCTTACTCAACTTTTTCAAGCCGTATTCGATCTTCCGATACCGGTAGTTCATCGAAGGCAGATTGATGAAGATGTCCATCCTCGCCTTCTTGATCGTCCGGTACACGGTAGGACGGGAAATATCGTAATGGCGCGACAGATCGGCAACGGTGTCGCCCTTAATCCAACGCCGGTAGAGCTCCTGTCGCATGCGCGGCAAGAGTTTGGTATTTTTTAGACACAATTCGTGTCAGTTTTATCGCCCCTTTTTTGCTCTTTTCCTTTGGGAAAACAATCCCGTCCGGCTCCGAATCTCCTCACGTGGCCCCGTGTGGTTGCAAGGTTTGCTTCGGCGCATCGATGAATCTGACGCTATTTCCCGCAAAGGCCGCTCCTATGCCCTGTTTTTCATTTATATTTCTAATCCATTGATAGCGTTCTATCCAATTTCTGCACGCATATCTTTTTCACACAAAATTATTTTTGACAAAGTTTCCTCCTTCGCAGAAAAATCATATATTCAATTTCTGAACAGATGCGTAAAAACAGCTCCGATATTCTCGGAGCTGTTTGACTATATGCAGAATTCGTGGTGCTTTACCTTTTAGCCCACTGGGGAGCTCTGCGGGCTTTTTTCAGGCCGTATTTCTTGCGTTCCACCATGCGGGAATCGCGGGTCATGAAACCGACGGTGCGCAGGCGTTTTTTCCATTCATGATCTTTTTCGACAAGCGCGCGGGCGACACCCATACGGATCGCTTCCGCTTGCGCGCAAATACCGCCGCCGACGACATGGACGCTCGCATCAAACGTTACGATCTTCAGGTCGGTAAAAGGCGCGCGTGCGGTAACCCACTGACGCGCCGAAACGAAATATTTCTTCACGTCTTTATCGTTCACGGTCATGGTCCCGTCGCCGGGAAAAATTCTCACCCTCGCAATCGCCGTCTTCCGGCGTCCCACCGCTTCGGTATAGCGCGCTTTTTTTACTACGGACTTGTCCGCGCCCGCTATAGCGTGAACGGCGGCATGCGGCGTTTTTACCGCAGGAGCCGGTTTCGGCTCGCGGGCTATCCGCGCCGCAGGAATCTTTTTTTCTTTTTTTACTGTTTCAAGTGCCATGATTATAAATTAAAGGTTGGTGTTATTCTTTCCTGAAAAATATTATGATTTTTTTACTTTATCAGTCGGTGCGTCTTCGACAAAAATAAGGTTCTTCATGCGGCGGGCGGTCAAAAAATTCCTCGGAAGCATCTTACGCACCGCCTGGCGGAGCACCGCCTTCGGATCTTTCGCGAATTTCTGTTTATACGTCAGCTCCTTCAAATGGCCGACATACCCCGTGTGATGATAATACACCTTGCCGATCTCTTTGTTGCCCGTAACGACGATGCCGCCGCAATTCGAAACGAAAACCTTATCGTCGGAAACGCGGTTCGGCGCATACGACGCGCTTTTTTTGCCCTGTAAAATAAGGGATATTTCCGATGCCGTGCGGCCCAATACTTTATTTTTTGCGTCAATATGATAATCCATGTTGAAAAGTTATAGTGTTTAAAATGTTTTGGTGTTGTAGCGTAATGCACATTACAACATTCGAACATTCGATCAATTCGTCATACGAACTCTATCCTCGCCATTTTGGTTCCGTCCCTTTTGCGCGATTTTTGGAGCTTTGCAATGCGAAGATAACCGCCTTTCCGTTCGGCATAGCGCGGACCAAGCTCTTCGTAAAGCTTTTGCGCAATCTTTGCGTTATGCACGCGCTGTACGATCAGCCTCCGGCTTGCCAGTGTCTGCCTCTTTGCAAGCGTAACGAGCTTTTCCACGACCGGCCGGATCGCTTTCGCGCGGACTTCGGTCGTTTCGACGCTCCCCGCTCGGATGACGTCGTTCGCAAGATTCCGCATAAAAGAAATGCGGTCTCCCCGCAAACGATTGAATTTTTTACCTTTTGCTAAGTGTCTCATTGTTTTTTAAAAAATCAGTATTATAGAATTTAAAATGCAGGTTAATTCTTTTTCAGCCTACTATTCTCTATTC
>DAICZW010000029.1 GCA_027310965.1 bacterium
TATTTATATTTTTCAAACAAACCGGATGAAAAATGCCACGTTCCGGGCATTTCTTTTAAAATCATTACATCGGACCGGCTTCCATTTTTCCCGAAAAAATATTATAAAGAAACGGAAGGAGGCTGGCTGAGTGGCCTCATATGCCGCGATGGATTCAAAGCGGAGAGGTGGCTGAGTGGCCGAAGGCACCGCACTCGAAATGCGGCAAGCTCGAAAGGGCTTCGTGAGTTCGAATCTCACCCTCTCCGCTTTGGAATCCATCGCGAACGCCGTTATAATCGTCAACCTTTGGCTGAATTAATGCGGTTGAAGAATAATCCGGTTCGCCCCGCGCCGTTGTTGTATTCAAGCTTTAATTCGCGGTTTTTCGGTGCGTTTTTATAACCCCTCGCTATCTATTATAACCAGCACCGATTTTGTCAAAGCATTTTCCCCTCCGTCGTCCCCTCAACAGAGGGGAAAATGCTCCCGATCCGAAGATTTCAAAGCGCAGGTCCTCGACCGAAGCCTGCCCTCGACCAGATCGGGGGTCGAGGGCGACGGAAAAGAGGGGCGCGAGGAGTTGCGCGTTTTGGCTTGACATTTGAAGCATTACTTGCTATTATTTCCACAGTGATCAAGCCATGGCAGCTTGATATTAAAATTAAATAAGGAGGAAGCTATGAGTAAAATAATGCGGGCGATTATCGCAATCGTTTGCTTCGCGTCAGTTGGAATGCTGTCCTATGTCATTAAATTTGGCGTCCCAAAAGATCTTATCGCTTTTTTATCGGTTTTAATTTTTTTGGCGATTGCGATAATCGTGATTGGCTTAATCATGATGGTCATAGGTGTCGGACTTTTGTACGCTCTTTCTTTATTCACCGATGAAGACGTCTATAAAGACGAATAAAGAAAGAATCAAAAATTTGAAATTTAAATCATTAATTCAAATTCAAAAGGAGGTGGGAAAGATATGGCACTACATGAAATTGAGGTAAAAGATTTTATGAGAGGACGCAGCCAAGAGACAATAACCCTGCGCTACGACTCTGAGGATTTTATAAAATTGAAGTGTCATTGCGAGTACGATCCTGCTCTGTGCGGGAGAAAAGGAAATTTCGTTTTGCTCTTCAGAAAAATAGAAGTGAAAAATTCAGATGGAACATGGAGTCCTTATCCGAGCGTCAGCTGGCTTGACGGGATAGAGAGCGATGAACAATTTCAAACCCGCGCCTTTGTCAAAATAACCGACAAAGAAGGATCGGATATCATGGCTTCTACGGATGGCGTTCCGGATATGGAACTCGTCTTCGAAGCCGAAAATGCCGGTATTTACACGGAAAGAATCGGTTGATAGGTTATAGAAAGTTTTAACTTGGCGTTACGAAAGTAGCGCCTTTTTAAAAAAAATCGTCCGAACATGGTCCACTCCCGCACACACAGGCGGCAATGAGCACTATTACTGCTGCCGTCAGGGAAATTATTTCTTTAAAATTATTTAAAATGTCGGTTCTCTGTCGCCATAAAAACCTTCCTTTCCCCGCTTTAGTGATAAACTACAGAACCCATCTCAAAAACAGGCCAGCGGATTGTAAGGCTGTTTTTGAAACGGGTTCTCTGTCGCATTATTTCGGCCGCCAGTTATCGTAATCGTCGTTCCAGTTGATTGCCGTTATTCTTCCGAAAGCGTCGGGTAATGACTGTCCCCTGCCCACTTGCCCTATAATGCCATCACCGCCGCCCGAAGGAATTGATTGCGCAAAAACCGTACCCATTGTAGCAAAAATAAGGCACGCCGCGATGAAAAGTGAAAATGTTAAAAATCTGTTACGCATGAGTAAAAGTTAAAAATATTTTTATCGGCTTTGAGCATCGGCCTTAAAAATCAAATTTCCGGAACAATAAGAAATCGGCTCGCATTTTTTTAAAATCATTTGTCCACCTTTCCGAAGAACCTCCATTCCGGTTTCGGTGATCCGGAACGGAGGCTCTTCGCATCATTACTGCGTACGCGGCGTCGATGTCGCATGACGGCCATGCATCCTGCCGAACCCGCCGCCGGAACCTTTCGACACGCCCGGTGCGTTCTGCGTCTTTGCCCGGAAATTCGCCTGCCGCGTCGCAAGCGACTGGAGATACTGCGTCTCCTGCGCCGCCGTAATTGTGCCTTGCGAAACAAGCGCATCGAGATCGGCCTTCCGCTGTGATTGCGCGTAGTTCTTTATGTCGGTCTCGTATTGCGAAAGACTGATACCGTTCGCCGTAGCGATCTGCCGTAAACTCTGTCCCGAAGCCCAGCCGTTCACGATAACGCTCTCCGAAAGCCCGAGTGCGCCCGCTTCGGCCTGGAACCGGGTCGTTTGGTTCGCCGCCCATTGCGTCGGAGAGGCGGCATTCATGCCGCCGCCGAAACCCATCACGCCGCCGCGCCCGCCGCTACCGCGCATAAACCCCGCCGCCGAGGCGATACCGACGCCCGCAATGGCAAGCCCGCCCAAGACCGGAAGTCCGATCGTAAGAAATTTATGTTTCATATTCGTTGAGTTTTTACCATTAAACAATTAATTAAATAAGAACCCGTCTCAAAAGTAAGCCAGCGGGAATGAAACAAAGTTTCATAGAATTTCCGCACAACCCGCGGATCCTGCCTGAAAAGCTGCTTTTGAGACGGGTTCTCTGTTTATATGTTGGTATGGTTAATTAGGTTTATATGCCGACCTTGCATTTATTACTACACGACAGCAAATATCTTTTTCGGGCTCGGGGTACTGGAGGAAAAGTCGAATGAAAACTCCGGTGTCCCAGCCCGCTATTACTTACTACACATAAGAACCCGTCTCAAAAGCAGTTTTTGAGACGGGTTCTCTACATTTTTTTCGGAAACCCGTTCACGGATCCTTACCGGCCGATGAACCGTATGCCGCCCGCGGTGATGGTGCCGCTGGACGATCGCTCCCCGAATATCACGACATCGTCACCGACGCCGGAAACGCCGCCCGATGAAAAATATACGCGAGGACCGGCGATAACCGTGGATGTCTGGCCGCCGTCATCCTGAATGACAAACCCGTTTGTCGTTATCTCTATAATCATGCCGCGATGAATATCATCGAAACGCTCCATGCCGAATCCGCGGTAAAATTCGCCGAGGATAGGCAAGTCGTCGTGCCGGGCGGAATAGAAAAGCGACTTATGAAAAGATGTCCGGGTGATCAGGAATCCGCCCACCACGGCGACCGCGACGATGCCCGTAAAAAGATATACTGCCGGCCGTTTATAAACGAAAGAATATCGTTTTACAAGCACGGCAAGAACAATCATAAAAACAGCAAGAAGAAAAACGAGCGCCCACGGGAGCGATCGGAGAATCGAATACCATCCGGCAGCACCAAAGTCCGGCGCGAACCATAATCCGGTTTCCTGGAGCATAAACATAATGAAACTTGCCAGATAAAGCAGCATAAGCAGCATAATAATGCCGCCCACGGCAAAAAGAACGGCTTGCAGCACAAAATGCCACCGCGGCTGCATTTTCGCTTTGCCGCTCCGGATGGCTTCGAGCATCTTCTGCTCCGCCTGTTTTGCTTCGCCTTGATTTGAATGAGAATCCATAATTTTATATCTTATAGGACATACGCACTTGTGCCGGGTACAGGGCATTTTCTTATGTTTTTTTTCAAATGCGAAAGTCCTATATTATAGTACACTACGGTTTGATTATTTTCCCGAGCATCAGCTTCCCCCGCTTGATCCTGGTTGCGATGGTCGAAACGGGAACCTGAAGAATTTGGGAAATCGTTTTGTAATCAAGGTCTTCGAAATAATAAAGGACGAGCGGCTCGCGGTATTTCGGGTCGAGCGATCCGAGCGGCGCGTCAAGCATCCGCCTCATCTCTTCGCGCTTCGCATGGTCATCGGTTTTTTCGTCGGCGACGGGATGCGGAAACAGGACGTCGGCATCAAAGAGCGAGAAATTCGCCCGATCCTTCGCGCTGTCACGCAGGGCGTTCACGAAAATATTATGCGCAATGCGATAGATCCATGGCGAAAAACGGCGCGACGGATCGAATCCCTGAATATTCGTATACGCCTTTATGAAAACATCCTGCACGAGATCGGCAACGTCATCGCCGTGGAACAAAAATTTCCGCGCGTATCGCGCCAATTTCGGCTGGTAGCGAAGCACCAAAACACCGAAGGCCTCGCGGCCTCCTTTCTGCACTTCTCTGCACTTCGCGCGCAATATCTTCATCGGTCTGTTCCACTGCTTAATAATACGGTTTTCGGGGCATTAAAGTTTCAAAAAAAAGAAATGCGTATTGCCGCGGATAAAATGAATAACGAATTATGCGCCCTTCACTTCACGGTCCGGATGTTTTTTCTCGATACGTCCGTGCGGCTTCATGAAATGGCTTGCGCTTACGGCGATGAAATACACGACCGCAGCGATGGCGGCGATATAAAAACTCACGGGATATCTGCTTATGAGCGCGAGAAAAAGTCCGCCCCACGTGAATAAAAGTCCGAGAAGGATCGCTATGCCGATCGCTCTGCCCGGCGTCCGCGCGAGATGCTGCGCTATCGCCGCGGGAGCGATGATCAATGCGAATACCAATAACACGCCGACCACCTGCACGGCCGAGGCGATTGTGATTGCGAGCAATAACATGAAAATTATCGAAAGCATATTGACCGGCACGCCGCGCGCTTCGGCGACTTCGGGGTCGATCGAAGCAAATAAGAGCGGACGGAAAATCACGGCAAGAACAGCGAGGGTCCCGATGCCGAAGATAACCGTCAAAACGATGTCTGCGCGCGTTACGCTTAAAATGGAACCGAAAAGAACTCCCACTGTCTCACTTGCGGAACTCGTGTACAACCGCAGGAAAAGGACGCCGAGACCCAGGGCGAACGCAAGGATCATGCCGATCTCGATATCACGCCCGCGGATGCGCTTCCCCAACGCGCCCATGCCGAGCGCGGCCGCGGCCGTGAATCCCGCCATACCGACAAGCGAGCTCACGCCCAGCAATGCGGCGCAGGTCGCTCCCGCAAAACCGATATGCGACAACGCCTCGGTCGCGAACGCCTGCGCGCGAAGCACCACGAAATAACCAATAAGCGCGGCGGTAATCGCAATCAGCGTTCCGGCGATAAAAGCGTTCTGTATGAATGTTTGATGCAGAAGTTCTGACATATAAAAATGTTTACGATTTATGAATCAGGATATGAAGAAACACCGGGTTCCATTTTTCTTTTTTTGCAGATTGCAAGCATTGTTTTATTCCGTTTTAATTTTAACAGGACGTACGCGCTTGCGCCGGGTACGAGGCATTTTCCGGTTATTTTCCGGGACATAGCCCTGCTACGGCGATGAAAATAATCGGAAAATAACGAAGGAACGTGCCTTGTCCGTTGCGGTTTGAAACATTTTCTTATGATTTTTTCAAATGCGTAAGTCCTGTCTTATAACTCCTTCTGTCCCAACGCGGCGAAAGCAACCGCACGGGCAAATATACCGCGAATGACATGGCGGCGATATAAAAACTGACCGGCCAGCTTCCGGTTGCCGCGAGAAAGATACCAAGCCATACATAAACAAGCCCCAGTATGACGGAGAGCGCAATGACGGTGACCGGCGCATGCGCGATCCGCGTCGCGGTCGCCGCGGGACCGACCAGCAACGCAAAAATAAGAATTACGCCGACTACCTGCACCGATATGGAAACGGCGACGGCAACCATGACAAGAAAAATAATCGCAAGCGGGCGGACCGGCACGCCGCGCGCTTCGGCGACTTCGGGGTCGATCGAAGCAAATAAGAGCGGACGGAAAATCACGGCAAGAACAGCGATAATCGCGATGCCGAAAACAGCGGTAACGAAAACATCGGCCGTGCTGATGCCGAGGATCGTTCCAAAAAGGATGCTGTAGGCCTGTTCCGCATAGCCGTTATAAACGGAAATAAAAAGCGCGCCAAGTCCCAGCATAAATGTCGTCGTGATGCCGATATTGATATCTTCTTCCCGGAAACCTTTCGCGAAAGTCCCGATACCCATCCCCGCGGCAATCGTGAAAAAAAGCAGGCCGAAGAGCGGATCGATACCAAGGACAAGCGCGCCCGCGGCGCCGGCAAAACCGATATGCGACAACGCGTGGCCGGCGAACGTAAGCCCTCTCGTAATAAGAAAGTAGCCGACGCACCCCGCGACGATCGCGACAAGCGATCCGGCGAAAAGCGCATTTTGCATGAAAGGATATTGGAAAACGGAAAGCATATTGAAAAATAATGATTGGTTTTTGTTCTTATTGTTCTTATCTCCCTCTGTCATCGTCCGCCCTTGATCGTAGCCGAGGGTAAGCTCCGGCGGATGACCCATGCTTTAAAAAAATTGAAAGCATGGATTCCCGCCCGCCGAAATTTTTCGGAAAAAACCAGGGCGGGGCTCGCCTTCGTGAGAACAACAACCCGAAAAATAGTTATGTTTCCGCACCGAGCACGAAGATGCGGCCACCGACCCGCATGACCTCAACCTTCGTACCGTAAAGATCGGAAAGCGTTTCGCCGGTGATGATTTCCTCGGGAACGCCCATCGCGCCGCGGCCGTTCGCCATATAAAGCACGTGATCGATGCTCGGTAATAATGGATTTACGTCATGAGCAACCAGCATGACGGTCACGGCGCGGCGGCGGCAAATATCCGTAACCAAAGCGATGATCTCCTGCGCATGATTGATGTCAAGATTGGAAAGCGGCTCGTCAAGCAATAAGATTTTCGGATCCGTGATAAGCGCCTGCGCGATAAGCAGCCGTTGCTGCTCCCCTCCCGAAAGTTTTCCCACGGGCGCGCCGCCGAACTGTTCCGCATCCACTTCTTTTAAAACGTCATCAATCGCCGCCTCCCGCTTGCGGTTTGCGAACCCGATGCCCCATTTGTTCCCGTCCAGTCCGAAGCCCACGACGTCGCGCGCGCGCAATGCGAGATCCGCTTCAAGAACGCGGTGCTGCGGAGCATACCCGATATCCTTATTGCCCCTCCGCGGCGCGGCGCCGAGTACCGAAACGATCCCGCCGGCTGGCTTCAAAAGTCCAAGCAATAATTTTAAAAGCGTGGTTTTCCCCGTTCCGTTCGGACCGAGCACCGCGACAAACGATCCGCGCGGCACCGCGAAACTGACATCGTCCAGGATCGTCCGGTCGCCGAGCCGGACGGTAACGTCTTTCAATGAGATTGCGATTTCGTTTTTGTTTTCCATGATGACAGTAAAACCAGCGCGCTTGTTTTAAATAAAATTATAGAACCCATCTCAAAGGCAGGCCAGCGGACACTGCTTGAAAAGCCGCTTTTGAGACGGATTCTAATGTCCGGTTGCCTGCGCAAGGCCTTGTTCCAAAGCGTTCAGCTCATCCATTATCCATTTTTGATACGTGGCGGAAGGCGGCATGGTCTCGGACACCGGAACGACCGGAATACCGTTCGCCTTCGCGGCATCCTCCAGGTTTGTCGTAATGGGCGTCACCGCCTGGCTGTTATAAATCAAAACTTTCACCTGTTTATTGCCGATCTGATTATCGGCAGCGCTCACGTCCTGCACCGACGGATCATTCCCTTCCGCAATCGCCTTTTCGAAACCGAACGGGGTCAGAACCTTTAACCCCATCGGCTGCGTCTGGTACAGATAAATGGTTTCCGTGAGCGCGACCGGCGTGCCGGCATACTTCGCTTTGATCCCGTTCATTTTATCACGGATCGGCGAAAGAGAGCCATCGAACGCCGCAAGATTATTTTCAAAAACGGCCGAGGCGGCCGGATCGTTTTTTTCGAGCGCATCGGTAATGCTCCGCGCGATCGCCACAATATTGTCGATCCCGTACCAAACGTGCGGATTATCAGGCAGCGGATCCGGCGCGATATTTCCCGCGATAATAACGGTGCGGTTCGGATTCGGCGATGCGGTAATGAGCTTGTCCATCCATGTGTCGTAATGAAGCCCGTTCTCGATCACGATATCCGCGTTCGCAATGGCGACGGCATCCTGCACGTTCGCTTCGTATTCGTGCGGGTCCACGTTCGGGTCGGAAAGAATGCTCGTGACCGTCGCGCGATTGCCCGCCAGCTGTCCCGCGATATTGCCGTAAAAATTTTCCGCGGCGACGATGCGGATGACGCCGCTTCGGGCATAGGGCTGCGATAAATTTCCCGATCGAATGGCAAAAAAAATAAAAAAGGCAGCTATCGCCGTCACGGCGATTACCATAAGAGCAACGGGGAAAATTTTATTCATACTATTGATTCCCGATCCGATATTATTTACGAGAACCCGTCTCAAAAACAGGCCGGCACGCTCCGCGGACACTGCCCAAAAAGCCGCTTTTGAGACGAGTTCTCCATGTTATTCTATAATATTGCCAAAACGGAATTTCCGCAATTTAGCGGGCGTACGCGTCCGTCAACGGCAACGTTATGGTATTTTTCCATTATTGGGGTATGCTCATCAAAACCATCGCCATGCAATCAGGATTCTGGAAAAAACTGAAAAAGCCCGTCATGGCGATTGCGCCGATGGCGAATGTCACGGACGCGGCGTTCCGACGAATGTTTGTTGCGTGCGGCAAACCCGATGTCTTCTGGACAGAGTTCGTTGCGGTGGAAGGACTGCTCTCAAGAGGAAAGGAACGGCTCCTTGTCGATCTTTGGTACGCCGAAGCGGAACGTCCGATCGTGGCGCAGGTATTCGGCGCGAAGCCGGAACAATTCGAAAAGGCGGCCTTGATCATCCGCGAACTCGGCTTCGACGGCATCGATATCAATATGGGTTGCCCCGATAATGGCGTTGAAAAATCCGGAGCGGGCGCGTCGCTTATAAAACATCCGGAGCTCGCGAAAGAGATAATCCGCGCG
>DAICZW010000002.1:0-14097 GCA_027310965.1 bacterium
GAAATAAAATAATTTTGTCGATAGTATTCGCGTCATTGTTCCTTTCCGCAGGCGTGAGTTTCGCTGCTACGACGACGGCAACTTCTACGCCGGCGCAGGTTGTGACCGTTGCCACGGTCAATGTTCAGAACGCGAAGATCGTAAGTCAGACCGGAAACCAGATTACCGTCAATTTCGATCTTACGAACCGCGTGGGAGCGCAGCCACAGATAAAGTACGGCATAATGGTGATACAGCAGGTGAACTCGAGCACCCAGATCCTCGCCGACGAAAAGATATATAGCGACGTCGTTTCCCTTACGGCGAACGACCAAAAGAATATCACCGTCACCTATGATGCGCCGAGCTTTCTCTCGGGCCAGTATCTGATTGTCGTAGAGGCAAAAAACGAAGACGGTTTTCCTTTCGGTTCGACGCCCGCCGGAACAGTAACATTCCAGGGAACAGGACAGTCTCTCGCTATCGTTTCCGACTCGTGTTATCTGACGGTCAGCGATGACGCCTCGAATACGCGCTATACGCTTACTCAGGGCGTTGATGTCAATCCGTCGGAAGATCTCATTGCTCACTGCGATGTGCAGAGCTCGTTTCAGAGCAACACAAGCGCCGTTCCTTCTTTCGTTACGCATTACCGCGACGCATTCGGCGCCGTTGTCGGCACTCAAAATCAGGATCCCATAGCCTTTTTCGCCGCCACCACTACCGCCGCGTCTTTCGTGATTCCTAAAGCAACGGTTCCGCAGGCTTATGACGCAATCTTGACATTCCTTGACGGCAAGGGAAACGCCATCTCGAACAGCGTGACGTTCCATTATGTGCTGCACGGGGAGAGCGCGACCATCCAGAACGTCGTTTTCGATAAGGATTCGTACCAGAAAGGCGACACGGCAAAAATATCGTTCCTCTGGTCCGGTTCGGCCGATTCGTTCCCGGGTTCCCGCTTGGGAATGACGACGACGACCGCGACGCTTGCGCTTCAGGTGAACGATGGCAACGGCAATCCGTGCGCCGCGCCCTATGCGATGCCGCTTTCGGAGCAGAACGGATTGGAGAATATTTCGGTCGCCATCACGAATAACTGTCAAAATCCGACGGCGGTTGTCGCGATCATGAACGCAAGCGGGACGATACTCGCACAGAACGATTTTTCCGTTGCAACGAAACCTGCCAATGCCGCTTCCGTATGGACGACCATCGGGTTCATCGTTCTAATCATCCTCCTCGCGGCACTCGCTCTTTTCCTACTTTTGAGAAGAAAAAAAGGCGCAATGGGTTCCGCGGGAACGATGATGATCATGTTCTTTCTTATCGCGGGCGGCGTTATAATGTTCGGGAGACCGGCGAAAGCGGATACGTTTGCGGTATCTTCGCCGTCGTCGATCAACAGCAACAGTGGCGATAACGTACAGAATTATTTTACCGCAAATTTAGATAAGTCCTCTTATGATCCCGGATCGCCCATCACCGTTACCGGCAGCGCGACAGTATCTTGGTGTGCTAATTCGGGTTACAGTATTTCTTACAGTGCCACCGCAAACGGATCCACGGGGTATTTCTTGAATAGTTCCGATTACTATGGCGAAAATTCTGCGTCTTTTTCATCTCTCTCGTTTGCGGCACCGTCAACGCCCGGCAATTATACTGTTCATTTAAGCGTATCGATATCCACAGGCGCTCGTGTCGCTCACATTATTCCTGCTCATATTTTGACTACTTATTCTAGTGGAGGAGAGATAAGGAGTTGCTATAGGAATCGTCATGGTCAGACAAGATGTTACGCTTATTATGATCGTACTGCAAGAATTGCGCATACCATTCTTGTCCCTACTAGTACTGAGTATCTATATTATGTTGCTGCTTGTAATAATGGCACTTGTAATCATGGCGCTTCGTACCAGAATAGTTCTGTTCAATTCAGCGTTACCGGAGGCCTGAATATTCCTTATGCGGTCGCTGCTTCTACACAACCTGCTTCTACACAACCTGCTTCTACACAACCTGCTTCTACACAACCTGCTTCTACACAACCCGTCTGCAGCCCTTCCTCCGTCACCAACGGAACGGTCAGTCCGTCTCCTTCCTGCGCCATCACTTGCAACTTAGGTTACACTCTTTCTGGAACATCCTGCGTTGCCGCCACGCCGGTGATAAACACTTTTCTGGCGGATGATATGAGCAACCCGACAATCGTCTTACCGCAACATGCGACGCTTCAGTGGTCCACTTCAAATGTGACGTCATGCACTTTGAATGAAATTTCCGTCGGCACTAATGAATCCTCTTATCCCATCTATCCTTCTGCGACGACTAAGTACATCCTCTCCTGCTCCGGGCCTGGCGGTTCGATCACAGGAAACCAGACCGTTATCGTTGCAAATCCGACCACGCAGGAAGTAGCTCCGTGATCGCGCGGAAAGACTAGAAAGATTTTTCTTTAAAACACCCCGTCCGCTTTGCGGCAGGGTGTTTGGTTTTGAATAAATGGAAATATTTCCATGCTGCAACGCAGGTGTTGAGTTTTTTGCGGTAATGGTTTATTCTGACAAGGAAGAGAAGCATTGCAGAAATGTGCGGTTTTCAAGCATCCTCTATAAAATAATAATGATTGTTTTTCAGGGAGTTTCAAAAAACTATAACGGCAAGGCACCGGCGCTTGAGGAAGTCGATTTCAAGGTAGGCGTGGGGGAGTTCGTGTCGCTCGCGGGGCGGTCGGGTGCGGGAAAATCGACCATTATCAAGCTTCTGATCGGCGAAGACAAACCGTCCAAGGGGCGCGTGTTTTTCGGCCAATACGAGGTGAATAAATTGAAGGACGAGGATCTTCCCGCGTTCCGGCGGCACATCGGCGTTGTTTTCCAGGATTTCCGGCTTCTGCCGACGAAAACCGCTTATGAAAACGTCGCGTTCGCGCTTGAGGTCGCCGGCCGCCGTTCGCGCGAGATAAAAGAGCTGGTGCCGCAGGTTTTGGACATGGTGGGGCTGGGCGACAAGATGAAGAATTTTCCGAAGGAACTTTCGGGCGGCGAGCTGCAGCGGGTCGCGATCGCCCGCGCCATGATCCACCGGCCGGAAGTTATTATCGCCGATGAGCCGACCGGCAATCTTGACCCGTTCCATACGCTTGAGATCGTGAAGCTTCTGGAAAAAATCAACGAACTCGGCACGACGGTGCTTTTGGCGACGCACGACAAGGAGGTCGTCAATAATCTGGAGAAAAGGGTGATCACCATGGACAAGGGAAGGATTGTCCGCGACGATCCAAAAGGGAAATATATCCTGATATAAATAGAATATAGAATCCAGAATTTAGAATATAGAAAACAGAAGACAAAAAATCATCTAAATTCCAAATTCTGCTATTCATTTTTTATGCTAAATTCCGTATTCTAATTTCTAAATTCTAATTAAAACATGTTCACCATCATTGCGCGCATTTTTCATTTCGGTTTCGATAACTTCCGCCGGAACGGATGGCTTTCCACGACGACGGTCGCCATTATGACGCTCGCCCTCCTTGTTTTTGGAGGGTTGATCATGTTCGGCGTGGTTGCGAACCGCGCCGTGGCCTCCATCGAAGATAAGATCGACATCAGCGTCTATTTCAACACGAACACATCCGAAGACGAGATACTGAATATCCAGCAGTCGTTGCAGGGAATGCCGGACGTGGCATCGGTCGATTACACTTCGCGCGACAACGCCCTTGCTAATTTTACGGCGAACCATGCGAACGATCCGACGATTACGCAGGCGATCAACGAGCTCAACACGAATCCGCTCGAGGCGTCGCTCAATATCAAGGCGAAAAAGCCAGACCAGTATGCCGCTATCGCAAGCTACCTCGCATCGCCCGATCTTGCGCAATATATCGATACGGTGAGCTATACGCAGAACCAGGATGTCATCAACCGCCTTGCGACGATTGTGAAAGACGTCGAGAGCGGCGCCATCATTATCATCATTTTCCTTACGCTTATCGCCGGACTTGTTGTTTTCAATACCATCCGCCTTGCCATATATTCGAACCGCGACGAGATCGGCGTGATGCGCGTGGTCGGGGCTTCAAACGGGCTGGTGCGCGGCCCCTACGTGATCGCCGGCATGATCGCCGGCATGATCGCGGCGGTTGCAAGTATCATCATTATGGTGCCGATCGTTTATGGTGTTTCGCCGTATTTGAATGTTTTCATTCCGGGCCTCGATCTCTTCCAATATTTTTATACCCATCTTTACCAACTGTTCCTTTATGAACTTGGTTTCGGCGTCGTGATCGGCGCGAGCTCGAGTTTTATCGCGGTCCGGAAGTACCTGAAAAATTGACGACACTTCGGGGGTCGTCCCGAAAATCGTTTTCGGCTATCGAGGCGCGGATTTTAAAAGAAAAGAAAAAGACGGGAAGCGTGGATTGTCCGGCCAAGCCGGACGATGACAGAGAGAAAGAAAGAAAACGGATGATGGCAATCTTTTCTATCGTCATCTGACTCCTCCTGCCATCGTCCCTGAAGAGAGACGACCCATGCTTCTGGTTTTTTCTCTTCGGACAGGGGAGGCGAGGAAGGGTTCCCGTCTTAATTTTCCGGAATATGGATCCCCGCCCGCCCAAGTTTTTTTCCGAAACTTAGGCGGGCAAGCCGGCGTATGCCCCTCGACCCGGTTAAGGGCGGGAACGACGAGAAAGAACAGATTTTTTTTATTTTTTTCGCGGATATTCCCGGGATAGTTTACTATATGAATATCATGAATACCATCAGAAATTTCGTCATTATCGCGCATATCGATTCCGGGAAGTCGACGCTTGCCGACCGGCTTCTGGAGGTTACGGGAACGGTGCCGATGCGTTCCATGCAGCCGCAATATCTCGACCGGCTTCCTTTGGAACGCGAGCGCGGCATTACCATAAAAATGGCGCCGGTGCGGATGCGCTATGAGATGGACGGGCGGTCGTATATCCTCAATCTTATCGATACGCCCGGCCATTCGGATTTTTCTTACGAGGTTTCGCGCGCGCTGATGGCGGTTGAAGGAGCGATCCTGCTTATCGACGGAACGAAAGGCATCCAGGCGCAGACGCTTTCCAATCTCCGTGCCGCGCAAAAAGCGGGGCTTACTATTATTCCCGCGGTCAATAAGATCGACCTTGCCGCGCCGCAGATAGACAATGTTGTCCGCTCGACCGCCGCATTGCTCGGCGTTTCCGAAGAAAGCGTTTTTCGGGTTTCCGCAAAGACGGGCGCCGGCGTCGCGGAACTGCTTCGGGCCGTCGTTGAAAAAGTGCCGCCGCCGAAAAAAATAAGCGTGAACGGCGGCATGGCGGACGGAAAAGATATTGCATTGCCGCATGCCGCATTATCCCGCGCGCTTATTTTCGATTCGCTGTACGACGACCACAAGGGCATTATCGCGTTCGTGCGCGTTTTTGGAAGTTTGCCGTCCCGAATTTTGCCTGAAAAAACTGCGGAGGGAGGCTTCAAAGCGGAAGACATGAAGCTTATCGCAAGCGGCGCTGTGTTCAAGGCGAAGGAAGTGGGGTTTTTTTCGCCGAATCTTATCGCGTCGCAGGCGATTGCCGAAGGCGAGATAGGCTATATCGCGACGGGATTGAAAGAGCCGGCGCTCGTGAAGATAGGGGATACCATCATCGCCCATCGCGAATCGATTGATGCGCGGCAGGAAAAAAAGGAAGCGCTTGCCGGCTATAAAGATCCGACGCCGGTCGTTTTCATTTCGTTTTACCCCGACGGGTCGACGAAATTCGACGACTTGAAAAAGGCGTTTGAAAAATTGCGGTTGAACGATGCGGCATTAAACCTGGAACCGGATGCGAACGAGGCGTTGGGGCGCGGTTTGAAAGTGGGTTTTTTGGGACAGCTTCATTTTGAAATCACGTCCGACCGGCTTGCGCGCGAATACAATCTTGAATTTCTGACAAGTTTTCCTTCCATCGCATACCGCGTGAGAAACAACGGGCAGGAAACAATAATAAAACAGCCGCAGGATTTTCCGGACAAGCCGGAAAAAGTATGGGAGCCGATCGTCGCGCTCGAGATCCTTGCGCCGCAGCAGTATCTGAGCCAGGTCGTGGGCTTGCAGACGGTATTCGACATCGAGATAGCGGAAATAAAAAACATCGGCGATAATCTTTTGATTGAAGCGTTGATGCCGTTGCGCGAGCTCATCCGCGATTTCGACGACCGCCTGAAATCGGTTTCGCAGGGCTACGCTTCTTTTACGTACGAACTGGCGGGGGAGCGGGAGGCGGAGGTTGAAAAATTGGAGATTGTCGTCGTGGGCGAGATTGTACCGGCGCTTACCCGCATCGTGCCAAAGAAAGATATTGAGCGCGAGGGGCGGCAGACCGTCGAACGGCTGAAGACGCTTTTGCCGCAGGAACAATTTTCGCAGGCGCTGCAGGCGAGCGCGCTGGGAAAAATAATTGCGCGCGAGACGATTCCCGCGATGAAAAAAGAACTCGGTAATTTCGGAAAGAACGGCGGCGACCGGACGCGCAAAATGAAACTCTGGAAAAAACAGCAGCGCGGCAAAAAACGGCTTGAAGGCACCGCGCGCGTCGAGCTCTCGCCCGAAGTGTTCCGCGAGATATTGAAAAAGTGACGGTGTTTAAAATTATTCGCAGTCCGTCAAAACGTCTTTTCCGTCTTCCTCGACTCCGGTCGGGGATCCGCGCTTTAGAAATGAATAAAGAAAAAATCGGGAGCATGGATCTCCGCCTTCGCGGGGACGCTATCCGACGGTGCGGCGATAGCGGATGTCAAAAAATAAATTCTGTGCGATAATGATGACGATGAAAATCGCCGCCGCTATTATTTTGGCTGTCATCCTCGTCTTTGCCGGTATGAAAGCGTATTCTTTTTGGGGACAGGAGCAACAGTTAAGCCAGAGCCTTGCGGGCATCAAGGCGCGCCTTACGTCGGCGCAGGTCGATGTGGCGAACTTGCAATCCGACGTCCAGTATCTTGCGAATCCGTTGAATCTGGAAAAGGAACTTCGTTCACGGTTCAATTACAAAAAGCCCGGCGAAACGATGATCATTATCGTTCCCGATCAGAGTTCGACCGCGGTCAGCGATTAGGAAAATAATGCGGGTATGGTTCAGTGGCAGAGCAATCTTCCAAGCCAACCTGCGCGATACATTAATAATGCGGGATTAGTATAATGGTAGTACGCGACCTTCCCAAGGTTGAGGCGCCAGTCCGATTCTGGTATCCCGCTCCAGTTTTACGAAGAGCTTGTTATAAAAAACCTATGGGTAAAGTTACTAATTCAACAATTGACCTCTGGTTTAGAAAACTTCAAGTGCAGATTAATATCATTCACCAGAAAGAAATCAGCGAGCGCACTGAGCGGACATACGCCAGTGAAATAGCGCTGGCGTACTTGTTTTTGTATCTTTTCGTGGAGGCCACTATCGATAAGATTATAGAAAATCTCCTCTGTATTCCTGATCCAATTGCTGGTAATAGAGAGTACGGAAAATATAAAGAACAACCGAAAAATTTGAAGAGTAAATTGGAATTCCTATTTAAGACATTCTGCGGCCAATTACCATTTGAAGAGTACAGTAAACTTATTGACAAACTGAAGGACTTGATCAATATGAGAAACAGAGTAGTGCACATTGATGAAATATCGTGGATGATTAATGTTTCGCCGGAAGGCTTTAAAGAAAGTCCAACAAGTTACACTAAGAATCTAACTGTCGAGGCGCTTAAGAGACATTGCGGTTTGACTCAGGATTTTTTAGACGCCCTAAAAATTGTTCTCAAGAAAGCTTTTGTCGGAAAGACAATAGACGTAGACCATGTGAGAGGCGACAAAGTTGAAACGAAGGCGCTCGATTACATCGATTGGATATACGAGGTATCAATTATGAGGCGATTAGAACCATTTGATAATGATTTCGTAAATAGTGGCGATGAGCCATAAAAGTGTATTTATAGGAGTTCAGTTACTGCTTGCCCCGTGCATGGACGGCGCGAGGCGAGCACCTTATCAGTATTCCGTGCTTATCGTCTTTGGGCGAAGCCCAGATCGGCGAAAGTATGGTCTCTGGCTTGGCGAGAGAATATTGTTTCTGCGGCGGACGCGCTATTATACGATCTCGAAGACTTTTTCCTTGCTTGAGAATCCGGAGACGAGGCGGACGCGGGAAAAGGGGACATTGCAATGCGCGGCGAGCGCTTCGGCGATCGCGATGGTGGCCTTGCCTTCCCGCGCCGGCGCTTTGACCGCGATTATGAAATGGGAATCGTCAATGGGGGTCACCGTCTCTTTTTTCGAAGAAGGTTTTGCTTTTACAAAAATTTTCATGCGATTATTTTCCGTCCCGCCGTGTTTTGTGTCCCGCGCCGCCGTTATTCCCACGTCCGTTTTTTATTGATTGCCTCCTTGTCGCGGAACGCTTTTTCAAGATCGACGCCGTAATGGTTGCAGATATCCAGCAGATAGATAAAAACATCGGCGGCCTCATGGTCGAAAATGAACCGCTCGGAGTTCGTGTCTGTTTTCATCTTTCGCATTTTGCGCGCGGCTTTCGCCATCTCTCCGCATTCCTCGAGAAAAAGCATGAATAATTCCGGAACGGTTTTCTTGTCGAAGCCGCGTTTTTTGATCATGCGGGCGACATAATCCTGAAAATCGCGGAGCGTCGGGTTTTGTTTGAGAATAAGCTTACTCATAATCTTAATCTTATAGGATTTACGCGCTTGTGCCGAGTGCGAGGCATTTTCTTGTGTTTTTTCAAATGCGCAAGTCCTAATATAATGGAATGGCCTTTTTATTTCTCCTTTGCTTGTGCGACCTGTGACGTGGCGCAAAAAGCCGTGATGCCGCCAAGCGGACCAACGAACTTCTGACGTGCCGACGGCAGGGATCGAACCTGCGACCTTGGCCTTATGAAAGCCCTGCTCTGCCACTGAGCTACGTCGGCAATAGGAATATAGTACCGAATTGGAGCGAAAAGTTCAATGAAATCATGAAATAATAACCTCTCACTGCTTATGAGCTTATGATCAAGTACCGATTTATCGAGGCATTTTCCCCTCTGTCGTCCTCCTGAAGAGGAGGATCCACGCTTCCCGTCTTAAATTCTTAAAGCATGGATCCTCGCCCTATGGAGCAGGCGAAGTCGTCACTCCATAGGGCGAGTCTCCGCGAGGACGACGGAATGGGTAGCGAGGTATTTCAATGCATGGAATCCGCGGTGTTCATTGTTCCGTTTCCGCCGCGCGCGCGATCCGTGAATTTTTTCTTAAATTTTTTTGGTTCGGGTTTCGGGATGGAACGATAAAATATTCCGCCGGAGTATCGGGCCGGATATCGGGTAAAATTAAAAATCCCCCGGCCGAAGCCGGGGGATTTTTATAAGCGGTAAAATGAATTACCAGCTCTGCCTTCTCTGAAAACGGTCTCCGCCGTCCCTTCCGCCGCCGGTGTGCGGGGCGCGGGCTTCAAGCGGCTTCGCTTCGTTGACGGTAAGTTTCCTTCCGTCGAAGTCCTGGCCGTTCCACATCTCGATCGCCTTCTGGGCTTCTTCATCGGTCGCCATTTCGATGAAACCGAATCCACGCGAGCGATTCGTCATCTTATCCATGATGATGTTCGCTGACGTTACGGTTCCGGCTTTCGCGAATGCGTTTTGAAGCTCGTCCTGCGTCGTCGAGTAGGGCAAACCACCTACGTATAACTTTGTTGCCATATGATTTATAGAACTTACGCAATTGGCGCATTTCTTTGTCGCGCTACGCAAAATAGCGCTCACAATATCAGCATATTGCTCGCGTTATTTTCCTTGCGCTCCTCGAACTGCATCCAATTTCGTAAGTTCTAAATTGCTAATATCCTGTAAGGCGACCTGCTTCTTCGACGCTTCTCCCCTTTGGCGGGTTTATCCGCCTCTTTTTGAGACGGACGCCGCAATACTCTGACGAATACGCGCGCGAAACTTACCGAGAACACTTACATTAAGGGTATTATACACCTGCGCAATGAAAAAAGTCAAGGACGCGGTTTTCATTGACTTTCTCGCGTGAATGATGTTATGCATGAGCATGCGGCCACGGTGTTTTGTGGAAGGCTGATTTTTCTCCTATGCGTCGTCGTAAATAAAAAGTTTTTTGTTCTATAATGAAATGACAGATAATGTTTATTCATAAAGTGTCGCTATGATTATCCATGTACGAACTCACGCTTGAAAAATTCAGCGGGCCGTTGGAAAAACTTCTTGAGCTTATCGAGGACCAGAAACTCGACGTGAACGAGGTAAGCATGGCCGCGGTAACGGATGATTTTTTGAAATACCTTGACGCAATCCGGAAGCAGGATGCGGATCCGCTTTCGCGCGTTTCGTCCGCCGGAATTTTACAGAGCAACGTTGCGGATGGTTCGTCAGACCCGCCCTTCCAAATTTTATCAAACAACACTGCAGAGGGTGAGCTTTCGGAGAACGAGCAAGCGTTCCGCGCCGACCTGCGGCTGCTCGCCGATTTCATAGCGGTCGCAAGCAGGCTTATTTTTTTGAAATCGAAATATCTCCTGCCGAATTTGCCGCTTACCGTCGAAGAAGAAGCGGACATCAAAGATTTGGAAACGCGGCTTTCGATCTACCGCGACCTGCGACCGGCGTTCAGGGCGATCGCCGGACTCTGGCGGGAAGGCCATCGCGCTTACGGCAGGCCCTATTTTCTCGGGCGCGGCACGTGGCCCGCGCAGGGCCGGAGTGTTTTTTCTCCCGGTGCGAAGACCGATGCGCATCACTTGGGAAATGCTCTCTCGAATATTTTCGAAGCGATCAAAACCTACGAACGCGAAGAGCAGACGATACCGGGGGTGATTGTCACGCTTGAGGAAAAGATACAGGAAGTCCTTGCGCGCGTCATAAAAGAAGGCGGGTTCGATCTCAAAAATATGTCCGGCGAGCAGTCCCGCTCGGAGATGATTATTGTTTTCCTTGCGGTGCTGCATCTCGCGCGCGAACAGCTCGTCCGGCTTGAGCAAATCGGAAATTTTTCTGATATAATGGTGAAAAAAAAGTGACAGCCCGGTTCTGATCCGCGCTGTCATCCTGGAAAATCGCGTCTGCGCGATTTACCCAGGATCCAGATTCATTAATGTTTTTCTGTTCAATATCCAATTCAAATTAAATACAAACCCGGATCGTGGATAAACGCTCGCATACCAGCGTTTTCCGGAATAACAGAAGAAATAAATTACATTATGGACGATCTCGAAAAAAAACTTGCGTCACTCGAAGCGTTGCTTTTTATTCACGGTGAGCCGCTCGCGCGGAAAAAGATAGAAGCGGCGCTCGCGTGGGAAAAAGGAGATTACGATGCGGTTATCGAGGTATTGAAGAAAAAACTGGATGATCCCGCGCGCGGACTCATGCTTTTTTCGGACGGCGAAAAGATCCAGCTTGCGACGAAGCCGGAGTGGAACGCGATCGTCGGGGGATTCGTAAAGGAAGCGTTGACGGAGGATCTTACGCCCGCGAGCACCGAAACGCTTGCGATCGTAACGTACCTCGGTCCGCTCTCGCGCGCAAAAATAGAATATCTCCGCGGCGTGAATTCGAGCGTGATTCTGCGGAGCTTGTCGATGCGCGGCCTTGTCGAACGTTTTCCCGATCCCGACCGTGCGTCAGGCTTTTTGTATCGCGCGACATTTGACCTGATGAAGCATTTGGGAGTACAAAAAAGGGACGACCTTCCCGACTATGAAAAATTCCGGGAGCTGTTGAATATCTTCGACGCGGCAAGCGCGCCGCCGTCGCCGCAATCATGATAAATACGAAAGATTTTTACAAGAAATTGATTTTTTTTATCGCCATTATCGCTGTCGGCCTGGTTTCGCGCGTGGCATATGAAATGAACTCGAATACTGCGGCGGCGAAAGGAGCCGCGGCGGGTTCGCTTGCGATGATTTCGGAGAATGTCGCTTCCGGATCCGGCGCTGTGCCGGATGCGTTTTCCCATGGAAGTATCTCCGGCGCGGATAAGAGCGCCTTTGCCGCTTCCGTGCCGGATGCAGCTGCGGGATATTCCGGCGCGGCTTCCGGAAATTCTTCCACCGCGCAAAACAATATAAATGCTCTCTCGGGGCTTCATTACGAAGCGGCACTGGTCGCCGATCTTCAGACCGGCGCGATAAGTTTCGGCGATAATGACGCCAAGCGATGGCCGCTCGCTTCGGTGACGAAGCTTATGACGGCGACGGTGGTGATGGATAATCTCGACATGAACCAGAAGGTGACGATCACGCCCGATGCGTTCGCGGCGTATCCGGAAGAAAAAACGCTCCGCGTGGGCGACGTATATACCGTGTTCGATCTGCTCCATTTTTTGCTTATGCCTTCGAGTAATGTCGCGGCGGAAGCGCTGGCCGATGCGTGCGGACGCCTTGTGTGCGGACGGACGAATTTCATTAACGTTATGAATGCGCGGGCGGTTGCGTGGGGGATGGTGAGTACGCATTACGACGATCCTTCCGGCCTTTCGCGAAATAATAAGTCGACTGCGGACGATCTGCTTCTCCTTGCGCAGAAAATATATTCCGATTATCCGGAAATCCTTGCGATCACGCGTACGGCGCAGTTCAATGCCACCGAGCTCAATACGGGAACCGTAACATCCGTAAAAAGTATCAATGATTTCGCCGGCGAATCGGATTTTATCGGCGGGAAAACTGGCTATACGAACAGCGCGGACGGCAATCTACTTTCCATTTTTAACGACAATGGTCGTCCGATTTTGGTTATCGTGCTTGGCACGAACGAGGCCGATCGTTTCGCGAATACGGAAAAGCTGTACGATTGGTTCAAAGGCCAGGCGAAGTAGCGCCCGCGCTATTGCATTTTGCGTGATGACGCATAATAACAGGAGAGAAAGATAGTGTTTGCGTTCTTGGTTTTTGCTCGAAAGTATTTTATAATGTCCAAATCTTCGCTATTGAATTTTACTTTTAAGTAATTCGAAAGCAATGTGAAATAACTATGATCTTCACGGAAGCAATTAAGGTCCTTCTATTGTCCGCTATCGCGTTCGTCGTGGCGCTTTTCGTGACGCCGCTCTGGTACCGTTTTCTGAAAAAGCATAATTTCGGGAAGCAGTTGCGTGAGGAAAAGGATACGCCTGTTTTTTACGAACTGCATAAGAAAAAAACAGGCACGCCGACCGCGGGCGGCGTCATTATCTGGGGAACCGTGCTCGGGCTTGCCATCCTGTTCGGCGTTATGAGCCGGTTTTTTGACGGCCCGTGGACGTATCTCAATTTTATAAACCGCGCGGAAACCTATCTGCCGCTCGCCGCGCTTTTTATTGCCGCGATACTCGGACTGATCGACGACTGGGTCGGCGTTTTGAAAATGGGTGGCGCATCGGGCGGCGGACTGAAGATCCGCTATAAATCGATCATTTACATCGCGCTCGCCGCCGTCGGCGCGTGGTGGTTTTATTTCCGTCTTGGGTGGGACGTGATACAGATTCCTTTCCTCGGGAATTTCACAATCGGCGCATGGTATATCCCGATCTTTATTTTTATCATTTTCGCTTCCGCTTTTTCGGCGAACGAGACCGACGGATTGGACGGCCTTTTGGGCGGCGTGTCGCTTTTCGCGTTTGTCGCACTGGCCGTGGTCGCGTTCGTGCTGCACCGGTATGACCTTGCCGCGTTCGGCGGCGCGATGATCGGCGCCCTGCTCGCGTTCCTGTGGTACAACATTTATCCTGCAAAATTCTTCATGGGCGACACCGGTTCGATGTCTCTCGGCATTACGATCGGCGCCATCGCGATGCTCACGAACACCGCCGCGTTGCTTCCATTTTTCGTTCTTATCCTCGTTATCGAGTCGGCATCGGTGATCATCCAGATCGTTTCCAAAAAATTCCGCGGCAAAAAAGTTTTCCGTTCGGCGCCAATCCACCATCATTTCGAGGCCTTGGGTTGGCCGGAGTCGCAGATCACGATGCGGTTCTGGATTATTTCCGCGATGTCCTGCGCCCTGGGGCTCGTTATATTTTTCCTTTCGCGGTGAAAGGAAAAATATTTCAGTCGTTTCCGGATCCGGCCGAGCCCGCCGGAATT
>DAICZW010000002.1:14107-46370 GCA_027310965.1 bacterium
AAAAATTCCGGCGGGCAAAGGATCCGCACTCTGAAGAATAAGACGGGCAGCGCGCGATTATCTGCCGGAGTCCGCCTTCGGCTGCGATCAAGGGCTGACGATGACAGCCATATTTTTATTTTCCAAACCGCCGTTCCCTTTTCGAGAAATCTTCAACCGCCGCTTCTGTTTCCTTTTTTTTGAAATCGGGCCAGAGCGTCCGGGTGAAATACAGCTGGGCGTTTGCGGCGTGCCACATCATGAATCCCGCCGACCAGTGCGGTTCGCCGCCAGTGCGGATGACGAGGTCGACCGGCGGCAATATGCCGGTCCGCAACGCTTCGCGTACGGCGCGCTCATCCACTTTTTTTGCGCCGCCATTCTTTATTTTTTCGATTGCCTCCATCATTTCCTGCCGGCTGTCATAGCCGAAGAGTAGGGTTAGATTTTTCCCGTGGAAATGTTCCGTTTTTTTCTCGAGCCCGCGGATAAGTTTTTTCAGCGCGGCCGTTTTTTTGTCTTTCGCAAGGATCGTGTCCCAGCGCCCGATGACTCTGAATTTTATTTTGTTTTTGACGAAGGTATCTAATGCCGCCATTTTTAAAAGCCAGTTATGGAGGAGGGAGACCAGAAATCGCACTTCGATTCTGCTCCGTTTCGTGAGGTTATCTTCCGATCCCGCCCAAAAAGTGACGTAGGACACGTTATGGCCGAACAGGAATTCGGCGGTTTCCTCGAACCGTTTCGCGCCTTCCTCGACGCCCCGCCACGCCATGATGCCGTGTTTTTTTGCCCAACGGCGGTTGCCGTCGGGGATGATGGCGATATGATTCGGGATGTTTTTCATCGGAGGATGTTTTTAAATGCTGTTTTGCGCCGCCGCAACGAAATGAGTATATGCTTTTTCTGAAAAATTTTCCAACGTGCGCATAAAGATCTTCTGATGGTTCGCAGATTAAAATGCTTTTATCAAAACAGTTGTTTTGATAAAAGCATTTTAAGGTTTTTGTCACTTTATTCTCTCAAAGAGGAACGGCATCTTACTATGCCGCTATTGCCATGCGATGAGCGCGCGCTATTGCGCAAAAAATATTTTTCCGCTACACTTTTCTTATTATGGCCGTGGAAGTAAGAAAAAAAGAAGGGGAATCGGGAAATTCGCTGCTTTTCAGTTTCACGAAACGGGTGAAGAGGAGCGGTATTTTGCGCGAAATGCGCCGGAGGAAGTTCCATACGCGCGCCACGAGCCGCGTGAAAAGAAAGTTGACGGCAATTCATCGCGACGCGAAGAAAAAAGAACTTGAACGGCAGAAGAAGCTGGGGTTGGTTTAAAGAAATGAAAAGTGAAAAACTAAAAACGTAGGTATTCGCTTCGCGCATTCATTCACTTTTCACTATCCACTTTTCGTCATTAACTTTTTTATGCTTTATGAACAGATCAGGGAGGATATGAAATCGGCGATGAAGGCGGGCGAAAAGGACCGTCTTGAAACATTACGTTTCATCCTTTCCGGCTTGAACGGCGCTCAGAAAGAAAAAGAAGCAAAGGAACCCGGCGCGGCGCTCACGGATGCGGAAGCGATTGCCGTGCTCCAAAAAGAAGCGAAACGGCGGAAGGAGTCCATCGAGCTTTTCCGGCAGGGGAACCGGGACGATCTTGTGGAGAAAGAAGAAACAGGCCTTGCTATTATCAGAACGTATCTTCCCGAAGAACTTTCCCGCGCGGCGATTGCGAAAATTGTTGATGATGCGATGGCGCAGGGATTTTCCGATTTCAATGCGCTGATGCGCGAGACGATGAAAACGGTCAAAGGCCGCGCCGACGGGAAGCTGGTGGGGGAGATAATAAAAGAAAAATTGTTGTAAGGGTTCCTTAAAAGTTTTTCTTTGTCGTTCCCGGCTTGGCCGAGGATTCACGCTTTGAAAATTTAAGACAAAAGATGGGAAGCATAGATCCTTGACTCCGCGGGGACGACAGAGAAGAATCGATTTTCGATAATTTTCCAAAGCTGCAATAATTCGTCGTATGACCACCGAACGCCGCCTTCATCTTCTTGCCGAGAAAATACTTACATTAATGCGCGAGCGTAATGTTACACTCGATATTTTTCTGCTTAAAACCGATGACATAGCGCGTTTGAAAGCGCGATTCATAAAAAAGAAAACGGAACCGAACATTCTTTCTTTTCCCGAGCCGCATTCGTTCCCGCATCCGGAAACCGAAAAAAAATATCTCGGCGAGATATATCTGAATAAAGATATCCTGAAGAAATCTCCCGAACGCGCGGCGCCGCTTTTGGTCCACGGCATCCTGCATCTTCTCGGGTATTCCCATGGACGAAAATCGTCCGCCGAAAAAATGGAACGGCTGGAGAAAAAAATTCTTGCGCAGCTTTGATAAAATCTTCGGTTGTGCAAAACACGAAGAAAACAGAACGTTTTTTTTGGTTATTGACGGTCTCACTGTCCGCGAAAGACATCCTGAATTATTCGCAGGATATCTTTTCTTTCCTTCCGAAAATACTTTTTTTAAAGCCGTTTTAAAAAAAAGTATTTTCGGGCATCTGACGCCCGCCGAAATTTTTTGGAGAAAAACTTGAACGCGGGCTTGCCGGAATTTATCCCGCACCGCGATAATATAGGACGAGGACGGCAAATCGAATTTGAATGAAGGCGGCGCACCGTTGCGGTTTTGAAAAATTGCATCCATTTGATATAATTACGGCATGAAGTTCAAAGGCATCGCCCATAACGACATTATCACGGGACTTGATATCGGAACCTCTTCGATAAAAATCGTTGTTGCGCGGCGAGGGCAAGGACGCGCTACGCTATTATATGCCGCCAAGGAACCGTCGGCCGGCATGCGGCACGGCGCAATCGTGGACATCGCCGAAACGGCGCAAGCGATACGGCGTGCGCTCGCGGGAGCGGAAAAAATTTCAAAAGCGGCGCTCAGGAATATTTATCTGAGTATCGGGACTTCGCAGGCGAAGATGCAATCCTCGCGCGGCATTGTTGCGGTCTCGAGCGCGGATGCGCAGATTTATCAGGCGGATGTGGATCGCGCGGTGCGGGCGAGTCAGGCGGTCAACTTACCGCAGAACCGGATGATCGTGCACACGCTTACGAAAGAATTCATGGTGGACGGCATGGGTGATATCTTAGATCCTTTGAGTCTTACGGGAAGCCGTCTTGAAGTGCAGAGTTTAATTATCGATGCCTTTTCGCCGCACGTGAAAGATCTGATTCACGCGGTGGAGCTTGCGGGCGGCGACGTGGGCGGTCTTGTTTTTTCGCCGCTCGTCGCCGCCCGCGCGGCTTTGAGCAGGAAACAGAAAGAACTGGGGACGGCGCTCGTCGATATCGGCTTTGGCACGACGGGACTGGCCGTCTATGAAGAGAATAAGCTGGTGCTTGCGGTGAAATTTCCGGTCGGCGCGGCGAATATTTCAAACGACGTCGCGGTTGGTCTCAAGATTCCGATAGATGCCGCCGAAAGTATCAAGCTTCATTATGGCTGTGCGCTGGCGAAAGAAGTGGGCGCGCGGGATTCCATCGAACTCAAAAAATTCATTCCGGAAGCGAAGGGATCGGTTTCGCTCCGTTTCATTGCGGAAATAATAGAATCGCGCCTCGAAGAAATTTTTGACTTCGTGAATAACGAACTGCGGATCGCGGGGAAATACGGCAATCTGCCGGGCGGCATCGTGCTCGCGGGCGGCGGCGTGAAAATGCCGGGCCTCGCGGATCTTGTGAAACAGGAAGTGAAGATGACCTCGCAGATAGGATGCTGTGTCGCCGATGAATGGCAGAACGAAGGAGGGGCGTTCAGGGAGTCGCTCGAGGATCCCGAGTTCGTGTGCGCGTTCGGCCTTGCTCTATGGGGGATTTACGGGGAAAAATCGGCGCAGCCGGAACTTCTGCAAACTGGTTTCGGCAGCATGCACGGCATAAAAAAATTCATAAGGTACTTTGCGCCGTAAAAACTTTTACTTATCCTCTCTGTCATCGTCCGTTCTCGATTGTGGTCAAGGGCAGGCTCCGGTGGACGGCTCATGCTTCCCATCTTACTTTCTTAAAGCATGGATCATCTCCCGCTAAAATTTTTCGGAGAAAAACTTGAGAGGGCGAGGATGACTGATAATCGCTATTGCGGGAACCAATCGTTTTGCTATAATTTAAAGAAATGAAAAAGAAAACCGTTCGCAAGGTTGTTCGCAAAAAAAATACCGGAGAAAAATTCAGACCGCTTTCGGCGAACGTGAAAGTGATCGGTGTGGGCGGCGGCGGCGGCAATGCCGTCTCGCGCATGGCAAAGGATTTCGTCCGCGGCGTTGATTTTGTCGCCATCAATACCGACCATCAGGATCTCGACCAGTGCAATGTCAAGCAGAAATTATACATCGGGAAAAATCTGACGAAGGGATTGGGGACGGGTATGAACCCCGACCTTGGGCGGCAGGCGGCGGAGGAAAATAAATCGGAGCTTATTGAACTGGTTAAAGGAGCCGATCTTGTTTTTCTTACGGCAGGCCTTGGCGGCGGCACGGGAACCGGCGTGATGCCGGTGCTCGCGGAAGCGGCGAAGCAATCAGGCGCGCTTACGATAGCGGTCGTCACGAGACCATTCAGTTTTGAAGGAAGCCAGCGCGAGCGGATTGCGCAGGAAGGACTTATGAAATTAAAGGACAAAGTCGATGCGCTGATTGTCGTTCCGAACGACCGCATTTTTTCCATTATCGGCAAGGACACGCCGATTTTGAAGGCATTCGAGGCGATCGACGAAGTGCTCCGTAATGCGTTGAACGGACTTGTTGAAGTCGTGGCGCAGCCGGGCATCATCAACGTCGATTTCGCGGACGTGAAGAATGTCGTACAAGATGCCGGCGTTGCGATCGTGGGCGTGGGCATTGCGTCCGGCCAGGATCGCGCGGTCGCGGCCATTAATATGGCGCTTCATTCGCCGCTTTTGGAAACGAATCCTGAAGGCGCGAAGGCGGTGCTGCTCGGTATTTCGGGCGGCCGCGATCTCAAAATGACCGAAGTGAACGATATCGCAAAGGTGGTTGCGCAGACCGCGGATCCCGGCGCGCGTATTATTTTTGGAGCGTATTATGATCGGAATCTGAAGCAGAATCAGGTGAAAGTGACGCTTATCGCGACCGGTTTTAGTGGCGCAGGCAGCCAGGTGAACTCGCTGTTCGGCGGCGGACATTACGGCGGCGAGCGGCAGACGATATTCGGCAGGACATCCGCGTCTTCAGGCGGTGCATCGCAGGAGAGCGAAAATATTTTTGAAAAAAAAACTTTCCCGCGCGATGACGCGCGCGCTGCGCGAAAGGAAACTGACCGTTTCCGCGCGGCGGAAGAAACCGCGGCGGGCGCTCCGTCAAAAACAGCCTCGTTTTCGGCGAAGGACGAAAAGTTCCTAAAAAAAGACGAAAAAAAAGATAAGGAAAAAGAATCCGAACCGGAAGAAGCCGACCCGTGGGACATTCCGGCCTTTTTAAGAAGGAGAAAGAAATAAAAAACATCCCCGCTACCGGGGATGTTTTTTATCATTTTATGATGCGCCCATGTTTCATTCCGGCGTTTTTATTGTTTCGAAAAACGCGCCATGCGAACGTTTGCCGGGAATTCGCGTTTTCCCGATCCGGACTTCTGATATTTCCCGCGGATTCAAAATTCCGGAACAGCGGACGAGCGTGTCGGGTCAATTTATATAAAAAATCTCGTTGGTCGGCGTTCCGGCGGGGATGGCGCTTGACGCTTCGGCTGGCAGGAGGTAATGGATGTTTTTTGCCGCAGCGTACGTTACGCCGTCAGGAAGGAAAGAATCGGTGATAAACATCGTGGTTTCGACGGGCATGGGGAGTCCGCGCGTCATAACGCCGCCGGCATTCACGACAACATATTTCGGCATGCTTGCGGGAAGCGCGTTGATTTCGTTTCCAATCGCGACATAATCGGCGTTGAAAGCGCCGGAGACGTTCGGGTTGTGCGCCCACGTGACGAAATAAGCAACGTAGCCGCCGAAGACGGCGACGTACGCGAGGAATATCCACGAAATAATTTTTGCCAGGTTTTCATGGCCCGGCAGTTTTGCGACAAGCCATTGGTAAAGCCATATGCCGCCGATCGCCGCGAAGATCATCGCAGGCGGACACATAAGAATGGATCGCAGGGCATGAGGAATGCCTTCGTCGGAGGCCGCGGCCGGCAAACCAGCGAGAACGATCCATGAAAAAACAAGGAGGAGCGGAAACGCCGGAAGAATGTTTTTTCCATCATCGCGCATTGTTTTTTTACGCCGGCTTTTCCAGAGAGAAAAGAGTCCGATCGCGATGCCGAGGATGAAAAGAATTCCCACGGGCCAGAAAAGTTCCGGCGCGCCGCTGATATTCTGCCGCCAGTTATTATCGCCGTGGAAATTAAACATCAATGCGGTCTTTACAACGTTTACGGCGAAATCGCGGACGGGATTTGCCGCGTTCGTGACCGATATTTCCGCGGTGCGTCCGAAGAAGTCGGAGGGGTGTTTCAAAAAATACCATCCGATCGGCGCCGCTGTGATGAAAACGAGCGCGATAAAAACAGCGACGCGTTTCCAGAAATCTTTTCCTTTCCGGAAAAACGGGATGAATAAGAGAAAAAGAAGCGGCGTGATGCGGTAGGCGATATAAGTAGAGAAGCCGAGGCCGTAGACAATGCCGGCGATAATAGCGCAGGCGGTTGCCGCGCGCGAAGAAACGGCGCGTAGCGCTCTCATAAAAAAATAGAGCGACCAGACGAGGAACAGCGGCGCAAGGATGGCGCGGAAGCCGATGCGGGAAAAATTGATATGCCAGAACGAGGTTGCGAGGAAGAATGCGGCAAGCAGAGCGATGGCGGAACCGGAAACCGAAAACCGGAAATTTAAAAACGATGGCTTAACGGCGGATGCTTTTTGGTCCGGGCCGTGGTCCGATTTTTTGCGATCCGCTTGCTCTGTCTCGCCTTCTCTGAACAGTTCGGCGACGAGGAAGTAAAGTCCGAGCACCGTCAACACGCCCGCGATCGCGGCGGGAAGCCGGATGATCCACGGTTCATAAACGGGGAATTCTTTGAGTATGACGGCGATGATGTTCACATAGAGCCCTTCGCGGCCGTTGTCCTCGGTGTAAAATACTTTGAACTGTCCCGTGCGCGCGACTTCCGCGGCGTTATTGCCGTCCATAGCTTCGTCGGGATAGAGCCCCGGGGGCACGGTTGTGAAGTGGTAAAAACGGAAGAAGATTGCTATAATCAGGATACCGAACAGGAAAACGTATTTTTTTGTATTGGACATACGGTCATTATAACAAATCGACGCAATTCTTATTGCGTCGTCCCCGCGGAGGCGGGGATCCATGCTTTCTTTTAGACTTTCGGCTACCAGCCATCAGCTCGATAGAAAGCGTTGATCCTCAACCGAGTTGAGGACGACAGAGGAGAGCGTTCTCACCCATAATTCATAATTATTCTCATCAATGCCGGAAGAAACTTCTCCATTTGAACATGCGGCGCTCGAGGCGGATATGAAACGCCTTACGGAAGAGATCGGCAATCATCGCGGTTGGGCGGAGATGAAAGATGCGCCCGAAAAACAATTACTCAAGGAATCAATCAGGGCGTTTCCGCGGTTTGAAAAAAACGGTCCGGCGGCCGCTGTGCCGGCGCCGGTTCCACCGCCAAAAGCGCAGGGCGCTACGCAGAGCCCCTTGCCGGACTACGCGCAAAGCGCGGCGCCGGAAGTGAAGCTTGAGATAGAATATCTTCTCGATCTTGCGCTGCACCAGGGATTCGGGAAGGCGCTTGCCGAAGCGGACAAGTCACCGTACTTCGTTCAGGATGCATTCCACGACGCCCTGGCGGGGAAACTGTATCCGGAACTGCAAAAGAGAGGAATTATAAAATAGAGAGCGTTTCCTCTGTCGTTCCCGCGGAGGCGGGGATCCACGCTTTAAAAACTCAGCGATTTGAGATTTATGATTCACGAAAAAAGACGGGAAGCTTGGATATTCGCCTTTGCGGGGACGACAGATGGGAAGCAAAAATTTAACGGTTAGGCATTATTATATGTATATTATTTTCTTTATCATCGCTTGCGCCATTGCCGTTGTCGCGATTTTTTTTATCGTCCGCAATGCCGCGCGAAAACGCATCGACGATTCGCTTCGTTCGGCGCTTTTTCTCATCAAGGTTCCGAAGCCGGACGGCAACGATAAGCCGGGAAACGCCGAACACGGGGATTTCAAGACAGAACTTGCGCATTTTGAACAGCTGCTTGCGGGACTTTCCGCGATAAAAAAACCGTTTGCGTTCGAGATTGCGGTGCCGCATGTGGGCGAAGAGATACATTTTTATCTTTCCGTTCCGAAGCTGGCGGGTGAGATTGCGGCGAAACAGATCCAGGGATTATGGAGCGGCGCAAGCGTTGCCTTGGTGCAGGATGATTTTACTATTTTCGACGCGCACGGCGCGGCGGCCGCGGCGTATATCGCGCAAAAGGAAAATTTTGCTTTGCCCGTAAAAACATATGCCGAGCTTGGTGTCGATTCTTTCGAGGCGGTGCTCGGCGCATTCGCGAAGATCAACGAAGCCGGTGAAGGCGCGGCATTGCAGCTTGTCGTGCGTCCGGCGGCGAGAGAAGCGAAAAAGAAAGTCCAGGGATATATCACCGCTTTGAAAAAAGGAGAGCCGCTGAAGAAAGTGTTCGGCCATGAATTTCCGCTTTCGTTTTCCGAGGTGGCGCATGTTTTGAATCCGTCGAAAGAGGAAGAGGAAAAAAAGGAAAAGATCATCGACGAAGAGGCGGCGAAAGCGCTGCAAATGAAGATCGCGAAGCCGCTTTTCGAGGTGAATGCGCGGCTCATCGCGTCCGCCGGTTCGCAATTCCAGGCCGACGATATTCTGGACGGTCTTGCCGCCGGTTTCAGCCAGTTTGCCGCGCCGGAGCGGAACGAGTTTCGGATCGTAAAGCAGCGTAATCCGAAAAAACTCATTGATGATTTCATTTTCCGGTCGTTCACGCCCGCGCAGACGATGACGCTTTCCGCGGAGGAGATCGCGAGTTTTTATCATCTGCCGATTGCGTCGACCGAGACGCCGCGCGTGAAATGGCTGAAGTCAAAAGAAGCGCCGCCGCCTTCGAACCTTCCGGCGAAAGGATTTTTGATCGGCGAGAGCGTGTTCCGCGGGCAGACGAAGCCGGTCTACATGACGGATGACGACCGCCGCCGCCATATTTATATCCTCGGGCAGACCGGTACCGGCAAAACGACGCTGATCGGCAACATGCTCATCGAGGATATCAAAGCGGGAAAAGGGCTCGCGATCATCGATCCGCACGGCGACCTTGCGGAAGACGCGCTCGGATTCGTGCCGAAGGAGCGGATGGATGACGTCATTTACTTCAATCCGGCCGACATGGAGCGGCCGATGGGGTTGAATATGCTCGAATATAATTTCAACCGTCCCGAGGAGAAGACGTTCATCATCAACGAGATGTTGAATATTTTCGACAAGCTGTACGACCTGAAAACGACCGGCGGGCCGATGTTCGAGTTGTATCTGCGGAATGCGCTGCTGCTTTTAATGGAAGACATGCCGAACGAGCCGGCGACCCTGACGGAAGTGCCGCGCATTTTCACCGACGCGGCATACCGCACCCGGAAACTACAGCGCTCGAAAAATCCGCTGGTTGTCGATTTTTGGGAAAAGGAGGCGTCGAAAACGAGCGGCGACACGTCGCTCGGTAACATGACGGTTTATGTTTCCTCGAAGTTCACGCCGTTTCTCGGCAACGATTACATCCGTCCGATCATCGGCCAGCCGAAATCGGCGTTCAATTTCCGCGAAGCGATGGACAGCGGGAAAATATTGATCATCAACCTTTCGAAAGGGCGCATCGGCGACATCAACGCGTCGCTGCTTGGCATGATCTTTACTGGGAAAATCCTCATGGCGGCGTTGTCGCGCGCCGATACGGCGGACAGGGAAACCCGCCGCGATTTCAACCTTTATATAGACGAGTTCCAGAATTTCGCGACCGATTCCATTGCCACCATCCTTTCCGAAGCGCGTAAATATCGGCTGAACCTTATTATCGGGCACCAGTTCATCGCGCAGCTCATTGATAAGATAAGGGATGCCGTTTTCGGCAACGTCGGTTCGCAGATCGTTTTCCGCGTGGGCGCTGACGACGCGGAATTTATCGTTAAACAGTTCGCGCCGGTGTTCAGCCAGAACGATCTCATGAACATCGACAACATGAACGCGCATGTGAAGCTGCTCATCAACGGCCAGACCTCGAATCCCTTCACTATGCGCATCGGCACGGCATGGTGGGGCGGCGGCGACCGCGCGCTCGCGGAAAAGCTCAAGGAATATTCGCGCATGAAATACGGCGTCGACCGGCAAACGGTGGAGGATGAGGTCTATGGAAGGTTGAGGGGATAGATTCTTTTCTGTCGTTCTCGCGAAGGCGAGGATCCACGCTTAGGATTGATTGATGGTAGAAATCTGTATGCGGGCTTTTAAATCTCTGCTTGTCGCACCAACGGTCACGTTAAGCGGTCATTGGTGTTTTTAAAGAAAACCGTCAGATTAAAAAATCATAAATTCAAATTTGACGCGATTTTAAAATCCGCCTATTATAGCAACATGCGCATTATGCACTTACAATCTGCGGTTTGGAAAGAGGGGAAATTCTACGTTGCCCAGTGTTTGAACGTGGATGTTTCCAGTTTCGGCAAAACCAAAAAAGAGGCCTTGAAAAATTTACAGGAGGCGTTGGAGCTTTATTTTGAAGACAAAAAACCTGGCAAAATCACGCGCGTGGAAAAGCCGGAATTGACCGAATTATCGGTGGCACATGCCTAAACTTTATTCTTCCACTAAAATAATCAAAACCCTGGGAAACCGGGGTTTTGTTTTTATATCGCAAAAAGGCAGCCATGCTAAATATCGCAAATATGGCAGTTCTGTGTTAACAGTAATTATTCCTGCCGACAGAAAACAGGTTCCTATCGGAACTTTTAAGTCAATATTACGGCAATCAAATTTACAAATAGAAGATTTTGAGAAATAGATTTTTTCCGCTATTTCTGAATATGGTATCATTGAACTATCATGATTCATTTTTTACGCGCGGCGGATCCGAAACTGCTTCGCGGGACGGCGTTGCTGCGGCTTGATTTCAATACGCAGGATGACTGGCGGATGAAGGCGGTCATTCCGACGATAAAGCTGCTTTTGAAGACGAGCGGGAAAATCGTCATAGTGAGCCATCGCGGCCGGCCGGAAAATATAACGATTAAAAACGGCGCTCCATCCGGTTTTGAAAAACTTTTGAGCCTAAAGAAAGACGCGCGGGAACTTACGCTGCTGTTGAATAGAAAAGTGATTTTTGTGCCGCATTTCCGGTTCGCGGAAATAAAAAAAATCGTTGCCGTCTCTCCGCGCGGTTCAGTTTTTCTTTTGGAAAATCTGCGGTTCCTGAAAGGCGAAGAAAAAAACGATCCGCGCTTTGTGCGGCAGCTGGCGGCGCTTGCCGATTTTTATGTGAATGACGCGTTCGCCGTTTCGCATCGCGCGAACGCATCCATCGCCGCGATAACGGAATTTTTGCCGAGTTATGCCGGCCTTGAGCTCGAGAAGGAAATAACATTCCTCGGCAAGGCGATGCGGAAGCCGAAACATCCGATGGTCTTCGTGATCGGCGGCGCGAAGGCGGCGGACAAGCTGGGCGTGATACGGTATTTCAAGAATAAAGCCGACCGGTTTCTTCTGGGCGGCGGTCCGGCGAACACAGCGCTCGGCCTGCGCGGTTTCGATGTCGAGCAGTCGCTCATCGACCGCGATCCGAAAGACCGCAAAGAAATGAAAGCGATCGCGCGGTATAAAAATATTTTCCTTCCCGAAGACTGCGTCTGGCACCGTAACGCAATCGTGGATCTCGGCGAAGCGACGATAAAAAAGTTCAGCCGCGTTATTGCCGGCGCGAAAACGATCATCTGGAGCGGGCCGCTCGGCATGACCGACAAAAAAGAATATCGCCACGGAAGTTTTTCTATCGCCGCGGCGATCGTGAAAAACCGGAAAGCGTTTTCCGTCGCCGGCGGCGGCGAGACCGTGAAGTTCCTTAAAGATTACGGTTTCGATAAAAAATTCGGTTTTATCTCGACCGGCGGCGGCGCGATGCTTGATTTTTTGGCGGGAGAAAAATTGTCGGGCATCGAGGCGCTGCGGCGAAGCGGCGCCTCGAAAAAAATAACGATAAGAAAAAGAGAGATGAGCGATTAAGAAGAAAAGACGGGAAGCGTGGATCCTTGACTTCGCGAGGACGACGGAGGGGGAGGATTCTTATTTCCGCGAAGACGACAGAGAGGACGGAACGAGGACGACGGAAAAGACGGGTGCGGGGAGTTATAATGCTTCAAGTCGAAACGGACAAGCGCGTGCATCCTATTTTAAAATCATGACTAAATTCATCGAAAATCGCATCAACCAGCGAACGGTAAAGAAAAATATAGCGGTGCTTTATCACGGCGATTGTTCCGACGGGTTCGGCGCGGCATGGGCGGCATGGAAAAAATTCAAAGATAAAGCGGATTATGTGCCGCTCTTCCGCGGCAGACCGCTTCCCGCGGGACTCAAAGGAAAGGAACTTTATTTTATAGATTTTACGCCGAACCGGACGGCGGAACTGAAAAAACTTATCCGGGATAACCGGCGCGTGACGATCATCGACCATCATATTTCCGCGAAAGAAAGCGCGGCGCTCGTCTGCAATCCTCTTTTTTCGTTGAACCACTCGGGGGCGGTGCTTGCATGGCGCTATTTCCATCCCGGTAAAAAAGTACCCTGGCTTTTACGGACGATCGAGGATATGGATCTTTGGAAATTTAAAATGCCGCACACGAAGGCCGTTTATGCATTTCTTGATCTCTATGATTTTGATTTCCGTCTTTGGGATAAATTTGCGAAAGATTTTGAAAATATTTCAAAACGAAAAACATATCTTGAAAAAGGCAGGCTCGTGCTGTGTTATGAGGAGAAGGCCATAGCCCGCATCATCGGCAAAAGCGCGGAGAAAGTATTATTTGCGGGACATGAAATCTATGCGGTCAATGCCGCGCAATATGCATCCGAGATCGGGCACGCGTTGTATGCCGCGTTTCCTCCCGTGGCGATCATCTGGAACAAGCGGCCGGGCATGACCGTCGTTTCGCTCCGTTCCGACGGCACCGTGGATGTCGCGAAGATAGCGGCGCGGTTCGGCGGCGGCGGCCATAGGGCGTCCGCAGGTTTCGAGATTCCCGACGGGAAACCTTTGCCATGGAAATCTATTAGGCGATAATCCGTCAGAAATTTTTATTTTTTTATCGTCGTTCGCAAAGACGAATGGCTTATGTTTCAAACCTTCTCTTTTAAATTCTTAAAGCATGGATTCTCGCCCGCCCGAATTTTCGGAGAAAAATCCGGGCGGGCGAGGACGACCGGCATTAAAAAAATTATCAATTATGGCTACCAAAAATAAGTTTTACGCATACATTATTCCGTCCTTAAAGATAAAAGGGATCGCCGGAAGCTGGGCGGCATGCGAAAAAATAGTTTCCGGGATCGCCGGCGCGCGCTATCGGGGATTTTCAAACAGGGAAGAGGCCGGACAATGGCTCGAAAGCGGCGCGCGCTACGATGCGAAGCCGGCGAAAAAACTTAAAGAAGGAATTTATTTCGATGCGGGAACCGGCAGGGGAAACGGCGTCGAAATAAGCGTGACCGACGAAAAAGGAAAAAACCTGCTTCACAAGGCGCTTGCGGCGAAAGAACTGAACCGCTTCGGAAAGCATCGCGTTGACCGCGTTTCCGCGACGAACAATTACGGCGAGCTTCTGGCGTTGCGTTACGCGCTCATAGTGGCGGACCATGACGGCGTAAAAAATATTTTCGGCGACAGCAAACTGGTTATCGATTATTGGTCACGATGGCGTATGAAAAAAAAAGAATTGCCCGAAGAAACCGTCCGGCTCGCACACGAAGTCGCCGAAATGAGGGATGCCTTTGAAAAAAACGGCGGTGTGATAGAAAGAATTTCCGGCGCGCATAATCCCGCCGATCTCGGGTTCCACCGGTAAGTTTTTTCTATTTTTTTGGTTGATTGAAACCGTTCGAAACGTTTAAAACCGGCTTTTCCCTGTTGTCCAAGTTATGATTATGGAGCCACGCTTTTAAAAAAATCCGGAAGTGCGGATCCGTTTCCCGTTCGACAAATTCAGGGCAAGCTGTGCGGACAACCGTTTGACAAAATAATGCCGGGCATCCGTAAGTTTTCGATTTCCGATTCGATTTCCGGAATTTTCCGAAATCCTGTAAAATAAAAACATGATATTGCACGGCAATCTATTGGCAAACGTGGCGTTCTTGAACGGCTTCAAGAATGTTTCTCTGGGCGTGAACGACTGGATTGATTTTTTTATCATCGCTGTCCTGATCTATGTCGTGATCAGGGTCTTGAGTGAAACGCATTCGCTTTCGGTCGCGGCCGGCATTTTCGGTTTGGGCGTGCTGTATGCCGCATCGATTGTTTTTAATCTGCCGCTCACGCATCTTGTACTGCAGTCGCTTTTCGGAGTCATTCTTATTTTTATCGCCATTATTTTTCAAAGAGAATTGCGCCGCCTTTTTTCTTTCGTCGGTTTTTTCAAGTTCCGCAGGCATGTGCCGCCGACCGAGGCGACGATAGCGACGGTTGCCCGCGCGGTCATGCGTTTATCGCAGACAAAAACCGGCGCACTCATCGTTTTTCCGGGCAAGGAATCGATCGCGCGCATGCTTGACGGCGGTATCCCGCTTCACGGCAGTATTTCCGAAGAGCTCCTTATGAGCATTTTCGACGAATCGACGCCCGGCCATGACGGCGCCGTGATCATCGAAGACAATAAACTGAAAAGGTTCGGGGTTCATCTGCCGCTTGCCGAAAATCTGAAACGGTTGGGAAAATCAGGGTTGCGCCACCGTGCGGCTATCGGACTTTCGGAACGCTCGGATGCGCTGGTTGTCGTCGTTTCCGGAGAATCGGGAAAAATCGACATTGCGCGCCATGCCGCATTCGAGCGGTGTGAGGACGAAACGGCGGTCCGTGAAAAACTTTCGGCGTTTTACGGCGCGGTTGTTTCCGGGAGCCGTTGGAGTTATTTTTCCCAGTGGACGGCGCGGAACGCGCTTTCTTTCGGCATTGCGGTCGTGATTGCGTTTATTGTGTGGCTTTTTTTCGTCCCTGAATTCACCCTGGTCCAGAAGAAATTCACCGTACCGCTTGAATTTCAGAACGTTTCTTCGACGTACGTCATCCAGGATGTCATCCCGCGCGAAGCGGTGCTGACGCTTCAGGGGCAAAACCTTAGTTTCGAATCACTCGCGCCCCAGTCGCTGGACGTTGTCGTCGATCTTAGTTCAGTCGGCAAGCCAGGATGGCATGACGTATCGTTAAAACCGTCCGACGCGGAGATTCCCGACGGTTTTTCGCTTGCCGCAATCGACCCGGATACCATCGAGGTGGAGATTGCGAATAAAAATCAATAAACCGTTAAGAATAAAATAGGACGTGCGCATTTGAAAAAATCATAAGAAAATGTCTCAAACCGTAGCGGCGCCAGCGCGGGCGTCCTATTAAATTTATGGAAAACAAAAAGGCAAACGTTCCCACTATTTTCGTAGTGCTTGGCGCAACGGGCGATCTTATGGCAAGAAAGATCGTTCCGGCGCTTTTTAATCTGCACGAGAGAAAAAAACTGCCGCATCGTTTCAAATTGGTGGGCATTTCGCGGCGCGGCTGGACCGATGAAGACCTGAAAAAACACATCGCCACCATTCTTGCCGTGAAGGCGCCCGGCGCGTCCGCGGCAAACGTGGCGTCGTTTTTGGAATTGGCGCAGTACCATAAAATTGAATTCAACGATCGTTCCGATTATGTCGGACTGGGTGATGCGTTGAAAAAAATCGATAAAGCATGGGGCATGTGCGCGAACAAACTGTTTTATCTTTCGGTCCATCCGCAGTTTTATGATGTGATTTTTGAAAACATCCACGCGAGCCATCTTGCCGACGGGTGCGGACCGGACGAAGGCTGGACGCGCATCGTGGTGGAAAAACCGTTCGGGAACGACGAAAAAAGCGCGAAGGCGCTGGACGCGCGCCTCGCCAGGCTTTTTAAAGAAGAGCAGATTTATCGCATCGACCATTATCTCGCCAAGGAAATGCTCCAGAATATTCTTGCATTCCGGTTCGGAAACAATCTTTTTGAAGGGGAATGGGACCGCGGTTTTATCGAAGCGATTAATATCAGGCTTTTTGAAAGCATTGGCGTGGAAGATCGCGGTGGATTTTATGACGGCGTGGGAATGCTGCGCGATGTCGGGCAGAACCACCTTCTTGCGATGCTTGCGCTGATTACGATGGAAAAACCGGAACGGTATGACGCCGCGGCAATACGGCGCGCCCGCGCGGAACTTTTGCGCACGCTGAAAATACCGACCGTCGCCGAAGCGGCGGCATCGTCGTTCCGCGCGCAATACGACGGCTACCGGTCCATAAAAGCCGTTGCGGCGGATTCGCAAACCGAGACGTATTTCAAGATAAAAGGATATCTTGCGGGGCGGCGATGGGAAGGCATTCCCGTCGTGATGGAATCAGGCAAGCGCATGGGGATAGCGCGTAAGGAAATCGAAATCATTCTGCGTCATCGGCGTCCTTGTTTTTGTCCGGACGGCAATCATCAAAAAAATCGCATCGTGATCCGTCTCGAGCCCAAAGAAGGGATTACGATTGCGTTCTTTTCGAAAAAAAAGGGATATTCGTTCGAGACCGAGGAGCGGTCGCTTGCGTTTGATTTTCGGGACGAAAACGTTCCCGCCGCCGGCATCCGTAAAAAAGAAGCTCATGCGCAGTACACCGAAGAATATGAAAAATTGCTTTTGGATTGCATCGCGGGCGATCAGACCCTTTTTGTTTCGAGCGAAGAAGTCACCGCGATGTGGCGGTTCACCGATCCCTTTATCGCCGCATGGGAAAAGAAGCTGGTGCCGCTCCGGCATTACGCTCCCGACCATGACGCCATCGCCGGAGAAGCCGACGCCATCGACCGGACGCGGTCGCGGAACATCCCCGTTGCGCCGAAGGAAATCGGCGTCATCGGCCTTGGCAAGATGGGCGCAGGCGTGGTCCGCCAGCTTCATGAAAAAGGATGGCGCGTTGTCGCCGCAAACCGGTCGCCGGAGCCCGTGCGCGAAATGGAAAGGGAAGGTATCGCGGGCGCCTTTTCGTCCGCTGATCTTGCTGCGAAATTAAAATCGCCGCGGATTGTCTGGATTATGATTACGGCCGGAAAAGGAGTTGATGAAAATTTATTCGGCAAAAACGGCATTGCTGGACACCTTAAAAAAGGAGATATCGTAATCGACGCGGGCAATTCGTTTTATGAAGACACGATCCGCCGCGCAAAAATTTTCAAAAGAAAGGGAATCCGCTTTATGGATGTCGGATTTTCGGGCGGTCCCGCCGGCGCGCGCCATGGCGGTTCGCTGATGATCGGCGGCGAGAGGAAGACATTCGAATATCTGGAGCCGCTTTTCCGCGACCTTTCCGTGCCGCAAGGATATGAATATTTCGGCGAAGCCGGCGCGGGGCATTTTGTGAAGATGGTGCATAACGGCATCGAGTATGGCATGATGCAGTCGATCGCCGAAGGGTTCGCGCTTATGAAAAAATCAAAGTTCCGTCTTGATGTCCGGAAAATTGCCGAGGTTTATAACCGCGGGAGCGTCGTCGAATCGCGGCTGGTCGGCTGGCTCGAAGATGCGTTCCGCATTTACGGAAAAGACTTGAAAACGGTGTCCGGTTCGGTGGCGTACACCGGCGAAGGCGAGTGGACCGTGAAGACCGGTAAAAAAATGAAAATGAAACTGCCCGTTATAGAGGACGCTTTCAAATTCCGCGTTCGTTCGAAAAAATCGCCGAGCTACACGGGGAAGGTCCTTTCCGCCATGCGCAATCGTTTCGGCGGCCATGCAATCGGTGATAAAAATAAAAATAAGAAAAAATAACCGGCGCAACGATCCTTTTTTAAATCCGCGGTAAAAGTATATAATGGAACGATGATTTTACAGGACATAAAAGATTTCAATAAGCAGTTCGGATGGGAGCCGGATGTTTTAAATGCGGCGCATCTGCCGCGGGGCGCAAAAAAAATCATCGTGTGCGGCATGGGCGGGTCGCATCTGGCGGCGGATATTTTGAGCGCGTGGAAACCGGAATGGAACATCGTCATTTGGAACGATTACGGCCTGCCGCCGCTTTCCGAACGCGATAAAAAAGAGTGTCTTATCATCGCGAGTTCGCACTCCGGCGATACCGAGGAAACGATCAGCGCGTTCCTCGAGGCGAAGGAGCGGCGTTTGCCGCTTACGGCGGTGGCGTCCGGCGGTGAACTGCTCTCGCTCGCGAAAAGTTTCGGCGTGCCGTACGTCGTTATGCCGGACGGATCCATCCAGCCGCGTATGGCGCTCGGGTTTTCAATGAAAGCCATACTCGCGCTTATGGGCGAACGGTCGGCGTTGAAAGAAGTTACGTCGCTTGAACATATGCTTACTCCGGCGCATTCCGAAACTATCGGAAAAAAAATGGCGAAAAAATTAAAAGGCAGCGTTCCTGTTATTTACGCGTCGCGCCGCAACGGCGTTGTCGCGTGGAATTGGAAAATCGTTTTGAACGAAACGGGGAAAATTCCCGCGTTTGCGAACGTTTTTCCGGAATTGAATCATAACGAGATGACCGGTTTCGACGTGAAAAAAGGAACCCGCGGCCTTTCCGCGAAATTCCATTTTATTTTTTTGCGCGATGATGACGACGATCCGCGGATCGCAAAAAGGATGAAAGTGATCGAGAAACTTTTCGCTGCGCGCGGGTTCAGGGTTTCCGCCGTTGAGTTTCGCGGCGGACATCGCATCGCAAAGATATTTTCTTCCATCAATACGGCGCAATGGACGGCATTCCATCTCGCGAAGCTCTACGGCGTGGAAGCCGAGAAGGTTCCGATGGTTGAGGAATTCAAAAAAATGATCGCGTAGGATTATTGGTCGTTTTTTTCATTCTGTCATCCTGGAACTTTGAGTCTTCGAAAAATATCCAGGATCCAGATTAATTTTTTCTTAATGATTCCCAAAATATAAAATTCAAACCTGGATCCTGGATAACCGAGGACGGTTTCCAGGATGACAGAAAAAAATATTTACGCCTGAGGATAACAAAGGAGACGAGAGTTGAAAATTGATTAAAATTTTCTTAAAGACCGCTTTGTAAAACGTGTGGCGCGCGGTAGATTTTATCGATGCGTGTTCCACTGATTAAAAAAGCGGCCATAGCGCTTGGTGTTGCTTTCGTATCAATAAAAAAAGCGGCCATAGTGTTGGCTATTGTTTCCGCGGCGGCACTCGGCGGATTTTTGACGGGACATTTTTATCCTTCTTCCGCTTTTACATCAAACGAACCGGCGATTTTTTACAGTCTGGACAAGCGGGCGAACGATCAGGCGATCATTGATGTTGTGAACGGCGCGCAACGATATATTTATTTCGCCGTTTACGTTTTTACGAAAAGCAATATCGCGGACGCGCTGGTTGCCGCGAAACAACGTGGCATCGATGTGCGCGGCATCACCGATGCGGGGGAAGCCGTAACCGCATACGAAAAGCCGGTCATTCAGGAACTGGCGGCCGCGGGTATCGCGGTCGAAACGCAGAAACATGCGGACGGCCTGATGCATATCAAGGCGATCGTGACGGACAAGGCATATGCGATGGGCAGTTATAACTGGACGGAGTCGGCGACGGTCGCGAACGACGAACTTTTGGAAGTGGGGACCGACGATCGTCTGCGCGGCGAGTACGCGGACATCATCAAGAATATTTTAACGGTAAACAGGGGGAGTGACGGCGCGCCGGACACGCGGAACGGAACGGAAAATAATCGGCAAAACGCAGCCCGCGGCGGCGCGCCGGGCGCAACCGGCGCCGGTGGCGGAAAAGTTTATCCTTATTTCGATGCGGCGGCTCACATCGGCGAGACGGCGACCGTTCGCGGCGCGCCGGTCGATATTTATATTTCGACCGGCGGCATGGTGTTTTTCGATTATTGCAAAGATTATAAAAACTGTCCGTTCAGCGCGGTGATCTTTGCGTCGGACGCGCCAAAGTTTGAAAACGTTTCGCAATATCAGGGCAAAGAAATAGACATCACCGGCGCAATAAAAAGTTATGGCGGCAAAGTGGAAATAGTGATAAGTGATCCCGGGCAGATTGCGGTGAGTGGATCATAATAACGGGAAATGGATTATAATTGAGAACATGTCGGATATAACCATACGAATAATGTCTTATAAAGCGAAGCGATATTTACCCGGCTGTCTGGATAGTATTTTTGAAGAAAGAGATATCTGTAATTCGCTGAAGATAAAAAATGGAAAATATTTTTCGTGCAAGACGCGACGATAACGCATTTTTATTACGGAAGCCGGACACGGCCTCAAAATATAAGCTATTTCCAAGAATAAAAAAATTTTATAAAAAGTTGCCGCAAGGAGACGCAACGTAAGCGGTATCAATATTTTTTTATGGTTGCAATCAAAAAATCAAAAACCGTTTCGTGGACGCATCACGCGCGGGCGAAGATGAATTTTTATCGGCTTTCCGAAGCACGGGTGCGGCGGGTGCTCAATGCGCCGAAAAGGACCGAGGAAGGCGTCGCGCCGAAAACGGTCGCAATGATGCAGCCGGCATCGCTTATATTTAAAATTAAAAGAGATGCCGTTGCCGCCTTTGACTTTGACCGCGGCCGGGGGCAGGTTTCGGCGGGGACCCCCGTAAAATCAAGCCGCACGTGGAACGATAAAGCGCCGAAAAATGAATCATGGTCGCAGGAAATCTGGGTGATGGTGGAGGATTCGCACGATCGCCGGACGATCATCAGCGCGTGGCGCTATCCGGGAAGAACGAGGCCAAAAAGCGAAACCGCGCTTGCGAAGATGCGCGAAGAATACCGGTCGTTTACCGCACAACGCGTTGATGGAGGTGATAAACAATAACGATGGAGAGCGCAAAAGCGGGCGGCCTCATACAGAGAGTGGAAAAAATAATAAAAATGTGGCATAATGAGAATTATGATCCTTACCAGTCCTCATTTTGAAAATGGCGGCGCGATACCCGTGCGATATACGTGCGACGGAGGCGGCATCAATCCGGAGCTCCAGATCCAGAATGTTCCGGATGGGGCGAAAAGTTTGGCACTCATTATGCACGACCCCGATGCGCCGATGCCGGGCGGTTTTACGCACTGGGTGGTGTGGAATATCAATCCCGCAACGGCGGTCATCAAAGCGGAGAGCGTTCCGGCGGGAAGCGCCGAAGGAGCGACGAGCGGCGGAAACGCGCATTACGTAGCGCCGTGCCCGCATAAAGGAACACATCGCTATATTTTTTATTTATACGCGCTCGCAAACACGCTTGATCTTCCCGCCGGATCTTCGGCGGCGCGGGTGAAAAAAGAAATCGAAAAATATCTTCTTGCGGAAACCGAACTTATGGGAACGTATAAAAGAATAAACGAAAAGTGAAAAGCGGCCCAATTCTTATTGGGCCGTCCTTAACCGGAGTCGAGGACGACAGAGAAGAATAAATTTCATAAACGATCGTAAATATAGACATGTCATTTAAAGAAATTAAAAAAACGGAAATCGAAATTATCACAGATTCGCTTGCGGGCGATGCCGGCGCTTTTGCGATTCTTGTCGAGTGCCACGTGGATGCCGTTTATAAATTCGCTTATTCTTACGTCCGCGATGCGGCGGAGGCAGAGGATATCGCGCAGGAAACGTTCATGCGCGCGTGGAAACACCTGAAAAAATTCGACCGGGAAAAAAAATTCAAAACATGGCTTTTTGCGATTGCGAAAAACGCCGCGCTTGATTCCATAAAAAAGAAAAGGCCGCTGTTTTTTTCGCGTATGGCGGAAAGCGACGACGCGCTGGCGTCTTTACTTGCGCCCTATGCCGAAGAAAGCGTGTCGCTGGATCGCATAATAGACCAAAAGATCCTCAAAACCGGCATCGGAAAGGCGCTTGATAAACTTCCGGCATTGCATCGGGCCGTTTTTGAGCTGCGTTATAACGAAAATCTTAAGTTCATCGAGATCGCGGAAAAGCTCTGCGAGCCGATCGATACCGTGAAAAGCCGCCATCGCCGGGGACTCATAATGCTCCGTGAGGCGCTGACGGGATAGAGCGTTTCGAATTTTCTGTCATCTTCGCCTGGAGCCGGGAACGCATGCTTTAAAAATTTTAAAAAAGACGGGAAGCGCGGGTCGTCCGTCTTCGCGGACGATGACAAGAGGAGGCGGCAAAACTAAAATTTTTTTCCCCCATGAAAGATTCCATTCTTACGATTTTAAGATCATTACTGCCTGCCGGTACGCCGGTTGACGTTTCCGTGCCGGAACAGGAAACATTCGGCCATTACTCGACGAACGTCGCGATGCGGCTTGCGTCCGTTAAAGGCGCAAAAAAAGCGGGCGCAACGCCGATGGCGGTTGCGCAAGAGCTTGCCGTGAAAATCGAGGCCGCCGCTCCCGCCGGTTTTTTTGAAAAAATCGAGGCCGCCGCTCCCGGGTTCGTTAATTTCTGGTTGAGCAAAAAAACGCTGCAGGAAGAATTTAAAAAAGTTTTTTCGGATAAAAATTACGGCAGGAGCGAGAGCGGAAAAAAGAAAACGGTGATTGTGGAATATTCCTCGCCGAACATCGCAAAAATTTTGAATGTGGGGCATTTACGGAACACGATCATCGGCGAATCGCTCGCCAATATTTTCGAGTTTTCGGGGTATACCGTGATCCGCTGGAATTATCTCGGCGATTGGGGAACGCAGTTCGGGAAACTTATCGCGGCGTACCGGCAATGGGGCGATAAAAAAGCGGTAATGAAGAATCCCATCGAAGCATTGCAGAAGCTGTATGTCCGTTTCCACGAAGAAACGAAATCGGATCCGGAGCTCGAAAGGCGCGGGCAGGAAGAATTCAAAAAACTCGAAGGCGGCGACAAGGAAAACCGGAAATTATGGAAGTGGTTCAGGGAAGAGTCGATAAAGGAGCTCAAGCGGTCTTATAAAGCGCTCGGTGTCGATTTCGACGTATGGACAGGCGAAAGTTTTTTTGAAAACGAAATGAAGCCGGTTGTGCGGGAATTGTGCGAGCGCGGCATTGCCGAACGCAGCGAGGGCGCGATGGTGATCAAGCTTGATGCGTTCAATCTGCCGCCGGCGCTTATCGAGAAGTCCGATGGCGCGAGTTTATATCTCACGCGTGATATTGCGAATCTCCGCTATCGGCTCAAAAAATATAAGCCGGCGAAGATATTATATGTGATCGGCAATGAGCAGTCGTTCCAGTTCGAGCAGCTTTTTGCCGTCGCAAAAGTGCTGAAACTGGATTCCGCCGAACTGCGGCACGTGAAATACGGTCTTGTGCGCGGCGAGAGCGGGAAGAAACTCTCGACGAGGGAGGGCCGCACGGTTTCCATGAACGAGATTCTCGGGAAGGCGGTCGCCCTTGCGAAAGAGGCGGTTCAAAAAAAGAACGCGGAACTTTCGGAAAAAGAAAAAAACGAGATTGCGGAAGCGGTCGGCATCGGCGCCGTGAAATATAACGACCTCAAAGAGAACCGGATGACGGATATCGTTTTTAATTGGGAACGGATGCTTGCGTTCACGGGCGACAGCGGACCGTATCTGCAATATACCTATGCGAGGATGCGGAGTATTTTAAGAAAATCAGGATACGCGGAACGGGACGCGAAGGACGCGGGACGCGACTTTGCGGCGCTTGACGGCGATGCGGCGCTTGCGCTAATGCGGAAGCTGTTCGAATTTCCCGATGCCGTCAAAAAATCAAACGAGCTTCTCATGACGAGTCCGCTCGCGGATTATTTATACAAGTTTGCGTCCGTCGCGAACAAATTCTATGAAACGACGCCGATATTGAAAGACGAGAACGAATCCCGCCGCCAGGCGCGGCTCACGCTTATTGAAACCGCCGCCCGCGTCCTGAAAACCGGCCTCGGTCTCTTGGGTATCCAGGCGCCGGAAAAGATTTAAGAATAGGACATGCGCATTTAAAAAAAATCATAAGAAAATATCTCAAACCGCATCGGACAAGGCCCGTTCCTCCGTTATTTTCCGGTTATTTTTATCGCCGAGCACCCGTCGGACTACGTCCCGGAAAATAACCGGAAAATGTCTCGTACTCGGCACAAGCGCGTACGTCCCGAAGAAAACATTATCGAGGCAGAATCTCGATAATGTTGAGATTCGTTGAAAAATCTGGTATTTTTAGAGAATGCCGGCAAAGAAAGAAACCAGAAAAAGCGCAGCGAAAAAAACAACGAGGAAGACAAAGAACGCTCCGGCGCATCATGTCCCGAATTTCCTTGACGGGGAATTCGAGTTTCCGAAACTGGAAGAAAAAGTTTTGGCATTTTGGGACGAGCATAAAATTTTTGAGAAAAGCCTGGAAAAGAATTTATCAAAACGCACGTCCGCGGCGGCGAAGAAGAAATTCATTTTTTACGAAGGGCCGCCGTATGCGAACGGGAAGCCCGGTATTCATCACGTGCTTGCGCGCGTCGTGAAGGATGTTATTTTGCGCTACAAGACGATGCGCGGTTATTACGTGCCGCGGCGCGCGGGCTGGGACACGCACGGCTTGCCGGTCGAGATGGCGGCGGAGAAAGCGCTGGGTTTCAAGTCGAAAAAAGAGATTGAACAATACGGCATCGAGGCGTTCAATAAAAAAGCGAAGGAGCAGGTGTGGCTTTATAAGGACGAATGGGAAAATATCACGCGGCGCATCGGCTATTGGCTGGACCTTAAAAATGCTTACGTTACCTACGAGCCGGAATATATAGAGAGCGTTTGGTGGACAATAGCACAGATCGCAAAGCGCAAATTATTGTACAAGGGGCACAAAGTGGTGCCGTGGTGCACGCGCTGCGGTACGGCGCTTTCCTCGCATGAGCTTGCGCAAGGCTATAAGGAGGTGGAGGACAATGCGGCGTATGTGAAATTCAAATTGAAGTCCGGACAGAAAATCGGGCCTTTTATGGCGGATGATAAAACATATATTTTGTCATGGACGACGACGCCATGGACATTGCCGGGAAACGTGGCTTTGGCGGTGGGGAAAGACATTGAATATGTTGTGGCGGAAAAGATTGATTCCCGCGAAAAATATATTCTTGCGAAAGATATATTCATAAAGAGAACAAGAGATGACCAGGATAGTCGTATTACGGATCAGCGTTCCGGTTGGGATAAAAATGCAAATGAATTTTTAGGAATTTTTAATTTTCAAGAGATAAAAGGTTCCGATCTCGTTCGTTTGGAATACGAGCCGCTTTTTAAGGTTCCTTCGTTGAAGAATGAAAAATCTTATAAAATCTATCCCGCTGATTTCGTGACGACGACGGACGGCACGGGCGTCGTGCATATTGCGCCGATGTACGGTGAGGATGACTACGCGCTTGGAAAAAAATTCGGGTTTCCGGAACGCCATACCGTAAGCGAAGAAGGAAAATTCACGAAGGACGTTCCGGAGCTTGAAGGCCGGTATGCGAAAGCAAAAGAAACGGAAGAAAAAATTTTCGACCACTTGAAAGCGCGCGGCAATTTTCTGAGTATTGAAAAATATGCGCATGAATATCCGTATTGCTGGCGTTGCGGCACGGCGATTTTATATTACGCCAGAATATCGTGGTTTATCGGGATGAGCGGACTTCGGAAAGAACTTCTGGCGCGGAATAAAAATATCAACTGGATGCCGGCGCACGTGAAAGAAGGCAGGTTCGGCGAATGGCTTCGCGAGGCAAAAGACTGGAATCTTTCACGCGAACGTTATTGGGGCACGCCGCTCCCGATCTGGGAATGTAAAAAGTGCGGGCATGCGTCGGTCGCGGGAAGTATGGATGAACTAAGCCGTCTTGCCGGCGGACCGAAAAATAATTATTGGGTGATGCGGCATGGCGAGGCGGAAAATAATGCTTTTGATATCATCAATTCGAAAGGCGGCGCGTTTCATTTGACGCCGCGCGGAAAAAGACAGGTTACGGCGGCGATAAAGAAATTGAAGACGTCGCTTGCGCGGGAACATAAGCATATCGACATTATTATCGCATCGGACGTGCTGCGGACGAAAGAGACAGGAAATATAGCCGCGGAAATTTTTACGGGAGAAAAAATTCTTATCGACGCGCGGCTTGAAGAAATCCACTTAGGGCCGGCGTTTGACGGCTATCGCGACGAGAAATATCACAAACAGTTCTCGACCTACGAATCGCGTTTTGAAAAACGGCCCGAAGGCGGTGAATCTTTGCGCGACGTGCGCCGCCGCGTGTGGGAATTTTTGCGGGATTGCGAGAAAAAATATAAAGAAAAAAATATTCTCATCGTGAGCCATGAATATCCGATCTGGATGCTGTCGCACGCCGCGGAGGGGTGGAGCGAAAAACGCGCGATCACGGAAAAAGAAAAAATAGACGAAGAGGGGAAAGGCGGTGTATTTATAGATTTCGCCGAAATCCGGAAGCTTGACGTGAAAATTCTGCCGCGCAACGAAAGCGGCGAGGTTGATCTCCATCGGCCGTATGCCGACGAGATGACGGTGCCGTGCGTGAAATGCGGGGCGGATATGCGCCGCGTGCCGGAAGTGGCGGATGTGTGGTACGATTCCGGCGCTATGCCGTTTGCGCAGGCGCATTTTCCGTTCGCGTCCGTTCGAATCAAAAACGGAAAATCAAAAACGGAGCATCGGGCAGGATTGGATTTCCCCGCCGATTATATCGCAGAGGGGATGGACCAGACGCGCGGATGGTTTTATACCATGCTTGCGATTGCGACCGCCATGGATTATCCCGCGCCGTACAGGAATGTCGTTTCTCTCGGTCTTATCAATGACAAGTTCGGGCAGAAAATGTCCAAGTCGAAAGGAAATATCGTCAATCCATGGGATATGATGGAAAAATATGGCATTGACGCCGTGCGCTGGTATTTCTTTACGGCGGCGCCGCTCGGCGAACCGAAGGATTTTGACGAGCAGGAGATTATGAAATCGTTCCGGAAAACGCACCTCATCGTTTACCATTCGTTTATTTTCTGGAAAACGTACGCGCGCAGGACGGCCGGCCAATCAAAGGCGGTAAAAAGCAAAAATCTTCTCGATCGATGGATTCTTGCGCGGCTTCATGAAACAATAAACGGCGTCGCGCAAAAACTCGAACGTTATGAGATCCGCGAAGCGGCGCTTGAGACGGGGATTTTGATCGACGATCTTTCGCGGTGGTATATCCGCCGCTCGCGGCGGCGTTTGCAGAAACCGGAAACTGCCGCCGATTATCAGGCAGCATCCGCGACCCTGCACTATGTCCTTTTGGGGCTTGCGAAACTCATGGCACCGTTCACGCCGTTTTTCGCGGAGATGCTGTATGCGGGGCTTGGCGGAGAAAAAGAATCGGTGCATTTGGACGAATATCCTGCATCAGGCGATAAGCGACAGGAAATAAGCGGCAGAAAATTAACGGCGTCGATGCAGGCAGTGCGTGAGACGGCGGCTTTAGGGCTTTCCGCGCGCGCCATGGCGGGAATAAAAGTGCGCCAGCCGCTGGCAAGGCTAAAAGTTAAAAGCGACATTCTTATGTCGTCCTCGCGAAGGCGAGGATCCACGCTTCAAAAAAGCGGGAAGTTAAAAATAGGGAAAGAATTTCTTGACATTCTTGCCGACGAGGTGAATGTGAAAGAAATCGTTTTCGATGCGAAGATAAAAGATGACGTCGAACTTGATACCGCGATCACGCCCGCGCTGCGCGAAGAGGGAATGATGCGCGAATTTATCCGGAAGGTGCAGGAATTGCGGCAGAAGGCGGCGCTGCAGCCGAAAGATATTATCGCCGTTGCGTTTGATGTTCCGCCGCCGGTGCGCGATGCGATCACGAAAAACGAGGCGTTCGTGAAAACCGAGATCGCCGCAAAAATGATAAATATCGGGCGATCTGATAAGATGAATGCGGAGGAAACAATCAAAATGGAAGGCGCGGAATCGTGGATCGGGATACGGAAGATATAAGATTATTTTTTTTCGCTGCATAAAAAACAATAATGAAAAAAAAATCATCGCAATTCAAAAATATCATCGCGCGGCGCGAGTTCGTAACGGTATGGGTATCGCTTGCGCTCATTATCGCTGTATGCGCAATCGGCATATCGTTCCTGTCGCCGCTTTTCGCCTTGTTGGAAGCTGGATTTTTATGCGTCGTTTTCATCCTCTTTTTTATGGGTGTGTATGCGTCGGCGCGAACCAATCAAATGACCGCGATCGAGCGGAATGAATTGCAAAGTGTCTTGAGCGGGCTTGAAGATGCGCTTGTCGTTTACGACAATCATTTTAACGCCACTTTTTTCAATCCTGCGGCGGAGCGGCTTTTCAAAATAAATGCGAAGGAGGTGATAGGGCATACATTCACGCCGCAGGACGTGGAACGGGCGGGTTGGACGACGCTTACCCAGGTTATTTTTTCTTCGCTTGCGCCGCGTGTCGTGAGCCGATCCAAAGAAGGGGAATATCCCGAGGTGGTGGATCTTTCTTTTAGCGATCCCGCGATCGAACTGCGCGTTACGACGGCGCCGATCACCGAAGAGCGCGGCGCAACGCTTGCATTTATGAAGATCATCCGTGATCGCACGGGGGAAATCGCGGCGTTGCGCGCCAATACCGAGTTCGTGACGGTAGCTTCGCATCAATTGCGCGGTCCGTTGACCAATATCAACTGGGCGTTCCAGTCGCTTGCGCAATCAACCGGACTGAATGATACGGACAAGGTTATGGTGGCAGGCGCCTCCGGTGCGGCGCGCGACCTTCTCCGCAGGATTGATGAGCTTTTGATTGTCGCGAAAATGGACGAAGGGCATGTGGGCTATAATTTCGAGGAAGCGAACATCGTTGATTTCATAGGGAACATCCTGGGCGATGTGGTGCCGCAGGCGCGGATGGCGGGCATAAAAATATATTTTGACCGTCCTTCGGATGAGTTGCCGCGCGTTATGATCGATCCGGCGCAGCTTTCCATCGCCGTCGTCAATATCATAGAGAATGCTATCCGCTATAACGTTGCGAACGGGGAAGTGATCGTAAAAGCGGAAAAGAAGGATGATGCGCCTTTCATTGCGGTAAGCGTGCGGGATACCGGCATCGGCATTCCCGCCGAATCAATGGAAAAGGTTTTTACGAAATTTTTCCGCGCCGACAATGCCGTGAAATCGCAGACCGAAGGATCGGGACTCGGTCTTTATATCGCGAAAAGCATTGTCGCCGCGCATGGCGGCGCGATGACTGTCGCGTCGGAAGTGGACCGCGGCACGATAGTCACGTTCACTATTCCCACCGATCCGGCGCTTGTCCCGAAGCGCGAAATCGGAGCGGAATATTTATAGCGTTCGCATCAAACAGTTTTTATCCGTTTGTTTTTTTCCGCGCGGATAAGTGACGGTTTTTGAGGCGGATTTTAAGAAGCCGACTTTGAATTTGAATCAGGAAGCCGCATCAGACATTATTTTTTCGTGATCTGCATGTTCATACCGCGTCCACCGAAGCGGGGTTCGGTGATGCGTTTGAAGTCAACCGGAATCATGGCGAGAAATTCATCAAGCTTCTGCCGCGCCCACGGCTGGTTATATTTTTCGCGCCCGCGGAGACGCATGGCGATTTCCACGTTGCGTCCTTCGTTGAGGAATTTTTCCGCCTGTTTCGCTTTCAGAAGCAGATCGTTCCGCGCCGCCCGCGCGCTGATCTGTACTTGTTTCGCCGCCGCGCCTTTCTGGGCAAGCCGTTCCTTTTTTTCGCGTTTTTCCTCCTCGTAGCGGTACTTGTCGTAGCTCATAATGCGTGCAACGGGCGGCACGGCATTCGCCGATATTTCGATGAGATCGATGCCTTCATCCGGTTTTGCGAGCAGGATCGCATCCTCGCGCTTCAAAACGCCGAGATTATTTCCTTTCTCGTCGATGACGCGCAGTTCGGGAGCGGTTATTTGGTTGTTGATCCTCGGCTTAGGTATGGAAGTAAAATAAAAGTTACGCTATATCTATGGAAATATATGCTTATTGTAAAGGAAAGTGAGCGGTTGTCAAAGAGATGAGAATTTTTATGGACGTCGGATGCCTTGAAATACTTTTATCGGAACGATCATTCCGATAAAAGTATTTGCGGAAAGAGAAAACGCTCCATGAATGAATATCAAAGATACTATGGTTATGCTATAATGAATTCCATGGACGAGGATATCCAAAAACAAACGCCGGCCGCCGCAGGAACATACGAAAAGCTGGGCAGAAAAACGTTCTGGCTTTTTGTTTTTGAACGATCGCAGGCGGCGATGGCGCTTCTCGGAATCGCTGTTTTATTGTTCGTCTTACAGGGGATGCCTTTTCTTAAAGCGACGCCGTTCGGCGACATGAGCCGTTATGCCGCGCTCGCCGCATGGGGCGCGCTCGGTCTGTGCGTTGTCATTTTCCTTTTCGCGCTTTTCATAAGCTGGCTCATTTATATAAATTACGTGTTTTTGCTTGACGAGGATGCGCTGAAGATAAAGCGGGGAATTATTGCGCGCGAAGATCATGCCATTCCGTACCGGCAGATCCAGGACGTCGACATCGAGCAGGATTTTTCTTTTCGGATGCTTGGTGTAAGCCGGCTCATTATTTTGACTGCAGGCCGCGAGGATGAAAAAGAGGCGAGTAACGAATCGGAAGGCATTTTGCCGGCGATTGATTCGGCGCTCGCGGAGCGGCTCCAGGCGGAACTGCTGCGGCGGGCGAATGTCGAAACAGTGAAGGAGGAAAAGTAAAAGACGGAAAAATATCCCGCCATTTTTCTTTCATGCTTCGACGCTGCGAGTAATGAAATTCACGGGACATTTTTTTAAATTTCAAACAAGATAGGACGTATGCGCTTGTGCCGGTTTGAGGCATTTTCTTATTATTTTTTTCAAATGCGCACGCCCTACAAATAAAACCCCTGCCGTGAGCAGGGGTTTTATTTGTTTCATTCGATTCTTTTCTTTCTGCGTTGCGGCAAAAGATTTTTCGACCTACTTCGCCTGGTCGCACTTGCAATGTCTCCCCGTCATCATCATGACCGCGATGATGATAAGAAGGATCGGCCATGTGACCTGCACGAAATAGCTTGTGAAAACGCCGAGTGCTCCCAGAAGGATATCGAGTCCTATGAGAAGCAAAAGCACGGGCTTTGCCATATGGTGGCCACACTTGCATGTCTTGCCTTGCATATTCATTTTTTCTTCCATGGTTATTTTGTACGGTTTTTCTCCGACCTTTGGCGCTTATGGATTCATTATACCATTTTCATAGTCCATATTTCCATCCGTCGTGAAGGAAACTGGATTTTGGCAGGAAAGTACCGCAGAAACCATATGTGTCGGAGAAAATTATGCCTCTATGCGTGATTTTCTCCGAGATGTCGGGTCAAACCTGAAAATACAAAATTCTCTTTTCACTCTCGCGTTAAAAAATCCGTTTGATTATCTATACAATTGGCGTACACAAAACCGCGGCGTAGCCGCGGCAGTTGTGGAAAATTCTGAACTGTGGAGACGGAGAGAATCGAACTCTCGTCTAACGATGGTGCCGGTGGGCCGTCTACGGGCGTAGTTTGACCGAAGTCGAAACGAATGCGATTCAATGTTCTCGCGCGCGGCGTAGAATCATCATCCGCGCGCCAGCTTCCTTATATAAGACCGGTGATTGGTTCAAGAAGCCCGAACCAGCCGATCCCCGCATTACGCGTAAGCGAACGCGGGAGCTGCAACTTTGTTGTTGGCAGTTGTTGTTGGTGCAACGATTATGCCGTTGCCATCAGCCCGCAAACCCGCGGCGCATCGCTATCGAAGCCAGTGCGTCCCCGTGGGAATATAGAATACATTAAAACTAAAAAAAAGCAACCATGACGGCTAACCCCTCACTGTCTATAACCAGCGCCGATTCCGTCGAAACATTTTCCATCAGTCGTCCCCCGAAGGATGGGATCCATGCTCCCGATCCGAAGATTTCAAAGCGCGGATCCTCGCCCTGTGGAGTGGCGGCTTCGCCTACTCCAC
>DAICZW010000002.1:46491-46789 GCA_027310965.1 bacterium
AATACGGCGCGTCGACGGAATCCCCCGCGGGGGAGGAGGGGATTTCCGGCGTTTCGCCGAGCGGCGACGGCGGCGGCGGAAAAGGAAACAGCATGTTGTGGTTCTTCGCCGTTCTCGCCGTCCTTACCGCCGTCGGGGTTGTTTATTTCGTTTTTCTGCGGACGCCGAACGTGGATGTCGGCGTTGCATTCGCAAAACCCGACCAGGTTTTTATCGGAGAGCCGTTCGTCATTTCCGTTTCGTTATCCAATAATTCGGAGACCATCATTAAGAACGGAGCGCTCGAGCTCATATTGCC
>DAICZW010000030.1 GCA_027310965.1 bacterium
AAAATAGGGGGCCGCTTTGGCGCACCCCCTTACACTTAGAGATCGAATTCTCCTTTCTTCACGCCCTGAATGAAAGCACTCCACTCGTCCCGAGTGAACGAAAGGGTCGGACTTAGAGAATTTTTGGAATCCCTGACGTCCACCGTGTCGCTTACCCGAACCGCAACGCAGGTTTTCATGGGGAGAAACCTGGTGATTGACGAAGTTTTGAATCCTTCTGCTTCGTGTGGATTACGTAGTTCTTTTTGAGAAGTATTATTGATCTTCTTCATTGAAAGAATCCTCCTTTTAAAGTTAAGTTTGCTATTAACCATAGCAATGGAGATATGTTTATTTGTCAATTTTTTTATTGGTTCTACGGCATTTTTTATCTACCCGTTTTACGCCGATCATCTGCTTTCAATAATGTATCGGTATAGTGCACGATAGTGCCGGCGCCCATCATCACGAGAACTGTTTTTAAGCCGCCAGTTTTTATTTTTGAACGGCCGGCGTCTGAAAGGGAAATCAAGGCGTTCAATGCAGTTTTTAATTTTGCCGGATCGCCCAGATAAGTGATAGACTTGCCCGGCTGGCGTTTTTGCATCGCGCGGACGAGCGCTGCGGAATCCAGAGAAGACGCCTCATCGCGGCCGGCGACTTTATAGATGGGAAGCATGACCACGCCGTCGGCATCGTCGAATGCCGATTGAAATTCCTTGAAAAGCGCCGTAAGCCGCCGCGCCTGGTGCGGCTGAAAGACGCAAACGATGTTCGCTTTCGAAAATTTCTCGCGGAACCCCTGGAGCGCCGCGGCGATCTCCGCCGGATGATGCGCGTAATCGTCATAGACGGAAAGGTTCATTTTGTTTTTTCCATTTCCGATCTTCAATACGCCGCGGTATTCCATTCTCCGCTCCGCGCCGTGATAGCCGTGCAGCGCGGCAAGGACATTTTTTTCCGCGAGGCCGAGCGCGCGGCCCATATAATACGCCGCAAGCGCATTCGAAAGATTATGCCGTCCGGAAATGATGATTGCCGCACGCACTTTCTTCGCGGCAGGATCTCGGAGCGAATACCAGACGACGCGCAATTTTTTGCGTCCGGCAAGCGCGGCAATTTTTGTCTTCAGCGAAAAACAATTTTTGTTATCGCGGTTGATAATTAAAATTCCGCCATCGCGCATATTCGCAAGAAACAGTAAAAATGTTTTTTTGATATCCGCGAGATCTTTATAGATATCGAGGTGTTCACGGTCGATGTTCGTGATGATGGCGCTCGCAGGGGAGTAATGCAAAAACGCGCGGCCAAACTCATCGGCTTCGAGGACAAGATATTCGCTTTGTCCGGCGCGGAAATTCCGTCCGCCGTACTCTTTTATGTTTGCGCCGACGATGACCGTCGGATCAAATCCGCCCTTTTCAAGAACCAGCGCCGTGAGCGCGGTCGTCGTGCTTTTCCCGTGCGCGCCGGCAATGGCGATGGTTTCATGCTCTCGCGTCAACTCGCCGACGGCCTCCGGATAGGAAAGCACGCTCAGGCTTCGGCCCGGTTGCGCGCGGCGGCGCGCTTCTTTCAATTCCGGATTATCAGGCAGGATCGCCTGGCTGTAAATTACGAGCGCCCTATCGGCTGCGACGTTGTCTTTTTTCTGTCCTATTTTTATCGTAATGCCTTCTTTGCGCAGCGCCGCAGTGATCGGGGATTCCGCGATATCCGACCCGGCAACGTCCCATTTCTGAGATAAAAAATAGCGCGCAAGCGCGCTCATGCCGGCTCCGCCGATACCGATGAAATAAATTTTATTTTTTCTTTTGGGCATAAAAAATAAAAAGAGAGAATACTATAATTTTATAATTTAAATGATATCTCTTACCCTTCCTTATTTTAAGGGGATTATTCAGTTTATCAATATCCTATCTGTCGCACAATATACATTTTACGACATGACGTACCCATTTCTCATAAAAAAGGCCGGAAACTGGGAAACTGTCAGTGAAAAGTTTTCATATACTGTCGTAAACGTAAATGGCGGGAACGTAGGATCAAACGACAAAAACATCATAAATAAAAAATAAGTTCGGGCTCGCCACTCTTTCAGTGTATTACCGACAAAAGCCAGTCGATAATGCTTTTTGCAAGGATCAGCACCCATACTATCACGCCCGTAATGGCACTAAAGAACGATGTTGTACGGAACCCGAAAATGCCGGAGAGCAGATTATTGAAACCCGATAATGCGCCGCTTACGGTCGTCCATTGCCGGAAATAACCATTAATATTGCCTATCGACACACCCGGCGCGGCGGTTATGACTTTATTCACCGGGTTTGTGGAAATATTCGACGTACTTGTGGAAGTTTTTGACGGTGCTATGCCGCTGATGATACCACTTACAAACATCTGGAACGGCGCGGATAAATTATTAAAAATACCGCTAGCCCAGTTGAAGTTGAACGACGGCACCTGTAACGATGTTTCCGTCGCTTGATTTTGATCCTGAGTTCCCGCCAATGGATACGCGAATGCGGAGCCGCAATAAAAGACCGCAACCGCCGCGAAAGCCCATAATCCCGTTATGAGCGCTTTTTGATATCCCCTTTTCATTGCTTTAATTATACCATATTTAATTTAATCCGATGGACAATAAAAACCCCATCCTTACCGGTGGGGTTTTTATCCGCTGAATGCTAATTTTTTTCCGCGTTCTGTTTTTCGCGCTCCGCTTTTTTCTCTTCGCCTTCCACTTTCACGTCGGTAATATCAATATCGGCCGGAGCCGCTTCGACCACTTCTTCGGCAAGCGGCGGTGTCGCGGTCGCGATGGCGGTATCCCCTTCGACAAGAAGTTTCACTCCTTTGGGAACCTTGATATCGCGCACATAAATGCTTTTATCGAGATCGTCAAGCATCGAAAGGTCGATCGTGAATTCATGGGGCAGATCCTGCGGCAAGGCCTCAACCTCGATTTCCGCCATCGATTTATTGATAATGGCCGCCTTCTCTCTCACGGCAGGCGCTTCGTTCACGAACTTCAGCGGTATCTTTGCCGTGATCATTTCGTCCATGCGCACCGCATAAAAATCGACATGCGCGATATCGCCCGTAAGCGGATCGTGCGCGACGCTATGAATAATAGCGGGCTTTTTTTCCTGTTTCTTCGCTGGTGAACCTTTTTCTCCGTCGATAAGAAGATATAAAACAGTGCTTGTCCCTGCTTCCTTGAATGCTTTTGTGAAATCTTTTGCGGCAACCGAAAAATGGCCGTTCGTTATGCCGTGTCCGTACAGTTCCGCAGGGATCAGGCCTTCTTTCCTCGCCGCTTTCGAGGCCGTTGCGCCGAATTTTTCGCGTGTTTGCACCGTGAGCTCCATAGTCAATGTAGTGTAGCAGATATTTTATAAAAAGCAAATTATTTGTATCCAGCCATCCATCCATCGGTCATCATCGCGCCGGTGAGCCCGCCCGGTTTTTTTGTTTTTTTCCGAAAAATTACGGCGGACGCCGGATACCCCCCAGCGCTTTTATGAAAACAATTGTTTTGATAAAAGCGCTGGGGAAAAGGAAAAGGTGTCCCGTGAATTTATTATCTTTCTATCTTATCTCGGCGCTAAACTTTGCGCGTAACGCCTGTGAGATTTTTTTCATCTCATCATTCACTTCTTCATCGGTAAGCGTCCGGTCATCCGCCTGAAAAATAATACGGAACGTGATGCTTTGCTTCCCGCCGAGTTTCTCGTCTTTATATTCGTCAATCAGCTCGACGGTCTCGATAAGCGCGGGATTTGCGGCTTCGATTGCGGCAATGACGCTCCCGATGCGCGCGTCGCGTCCGACAAGAACGGAAACATCCCGCGTGACCGCCGGAAACCGCTTGAGCGGAACGAACTCCTTCCCTTCTTCGGTCAACAAGGATATTTTTTCCAGGTCGAATTCCGCGTACGCGCACTCCCATCCGTGTCTCAGCGTTTCCGTTCCTATCATTCCCAGAACGGCATGGTCCGTTTCGATACGGATTTCATTACCATGATCCTCCGGCACGAACGAAAAATCACCGATACCCAGTCCTCCTAAAAGTTCATCCGTAGCGCCTTTGAGTTCGAGCGCGAGCCGCCGGTCTTTTTTTGCGGCGATAAAAATTCCGAGCGCCGATTTTTCTTCCGGCCCGCGGGCGGCCGTACCGAAAACTTTTCCGATCTCAAATAAACGCACATTCTCGAAATAACGGGCGTTGCTTTCAAAATTTTCAAAAAGAAGCGGCAGAGTGCTTTTTCGGAGGAATTTCAAATCTTCCGAAACGGGATTCAGAACCTCGGCGCGCGCGGCGTCTTTTTTAAACATAAGTGAAAATTTTTCATGTGCCGCCGCGGCGGGACCATAAAATGAATTATTATAGACTTCGTCGATCGCAAGCCCGGAAAGGATATCGCGGATCTTGTCGTTAAGGACAAGCGAATCATCAACGTGCGCCGGCTGGATGGTAAGGACGGGCGGATGCTTCGGCAGCTTATCGTATCCCATAAGCCGCGCGGCTTCTTCGTAGAGATCCTCCGGATTCTCGATGTCATTCCGCCATGCGGGAATCCGCACGCGGAGCGCGGCGTTTCTTTTTTGCGGCGCTGTTTCAGAACTTCGCTTTCCTGAATTTTTCGGAAAATTTTTCCGAGAAAAATTCTGAAAGGTAAATCCAAGCGCGGCGAAATAACGTTTGACGTCCGCGATCGGAGCGGGAATGCCGATCAGGCGCTCGAATCCCGCCGGATCGAAATCGATGATCGTATCCCCTATTTTTGCATTTCCCGCTTCTACGGAATCGATAAGCCGTGCGCCATTTTTTACCAAAAACTCGGTCGCGCGGTCAAGACCGACAGGAACAAGCGCGGGCGAAATGCCGTGCGCGAAACGGACGCTCGCGTCGGTCACGAGTTTCAGCGCGCGCGACGACCGGTAGATCGCGACGCCGTCGAAATTCGCCGCTTCGACGATGATGCGCCGGGTCGCCTGCGTGACGCCGGAAGACAATCCCCCTTTAATGCCGGCGATCGCCTGCGCGCGTTCATCGTCCGCAATCACGAGCACGGAAGGATCGAGTGCGACCGTTTTCTTGTCCAGCGTTTCGATCGTTTCTCCTTTTTTCGCGCGGCGCACGCGGAGACTTCCTTTTATCTTTTCCGCATCGAATGCGTGCAGCGGCTGTCCTGTTTCGAGCATGACGAGATTCATAATGTCCACAACCGCGTTCACGGGATTGATACCGCAGGTGTGGAGTATTTTTTTTGTTTCCGCGGTCGCGTCCTCCGGAGTTTTATCCGATAAAATTCGGGAGGGTACATCGCCGATATGTTTCACGTCGAAAACCCGCGCGGCATACTTCGTGCATAAGGCCGGTTCGTCTATTTTCACTTTCACGAATCCTTTCCGCACCGGAGCGTTTATAATTCTTTGCGCCGGCTTTTTGAACGGCAGTTTGAAGAGCGCCGACGCCTCGCGCGCGATACCGCTATGCGACGCCATTGCGGAATACTGGTTCGCCGGAATTTTTATATCGAGCATATCCCCTTCGACCGCCTCCACCTCAAATGAATGGCCATTTAATTGATCCGCAAGTTTTTTCGCCGGAGGAATGCCGGGTAAAAGACGCTTGACGAGAGAATATGAGAATTTCATGGTTATTATAAAGATATATGCCTTCCCTTTCGTCGTCCTCCCGAAGAGGAGTATCTACGCTTCCAATTTTTTCTGTTGATTTCTTAAAGCATAGATCCTCGGCCAGGGCGAGGACGACCAAGAGAAATATGGATAAATTTTAACAGATTTTTTATGTTTTTTTCCGCGGTGCCGGCGCCGATGCCGGAGCGGCGCCACGCCAAAATCAAAATTGTTTTATAAACCGCAGGTCGCCGGAATAAAAAAACCTGATGTCGGGAATACCGTATTTTATCATCGTAAGCCGGTCAAGTCCCATGCCGAACGCGAATCCCTGCCAGTCCCGCGGGTTGTAGCCCGCGTACTCGAACACGCGCGGATGCACCATGCCGGCGCCCATCACTTCAAGCCATTTTCCGCCCGCAAGCTTGATATCCACCTCCACGCTCGGTTCGGTGAACGGGAAATAGCTCGGACGATACCGGAATTCGATCTTTTTGCCTTTGAAAAATTTCCTGAAAAAATCTTCGAGAATGAATTTGAAATTGGCGAGATTCGCGTTTTTGCCGACCACCAACCCTTCTATCTGGTTGAAATTGATCTCATGGCCGGCGTCCGTCGCCTCGTACCTGAAGACGCGGCCCGGCACGATGATCTGGAACGGCGGCGTATGTTCCCGCATAAACCGCGCCTGGACGGGCGACGTGTGCGTACGAAGCAAAAGATGTTTCCGCGGATCTTTTTCCTCCGGTTCCGGCTGTTTGATCCAGAACGTATCCCACATGTCCCGCGCGGGATGGTTTGACGCGACATTCAGCGCATCGAAATTATAGTATTCCGATTCGATCTCCGGCCCGTCGATGACCGAAAAATTCATCGATGAAAAAATCCGCCGGACGTCGCGGAGGGCTATCGTAAGCGGATGCAGATGGCCGCGGCTGAACTTTTTTCCCGGCGCGGTGAGATCGACATTTGATGCTGGTCGTCCGCCGGAACCGGCCAGCGCATTCGTTTTCTCCTTAAGCGCCTCTTCCATTTCCTTCCGCAATGCCTGCGCCGAAGGGCCAGTCTTTTTCCGTTCTTCAAGCGGCATAATACCGAGCGACCGCAATATCGCCGTTAATTTTCCGTTCCGTCCCGTATACGCCACGCGCACGTTCTCAATATCAACGGCATCATGCGCCTTGCCGAGTTCCCTGAAAAAAGATTTTTTTATTTCCGGAATGTTCATCCCGTTAGAAAATTAAATAAACGTTTCTCGGCATAAAGCAGTCAGTTGCGAAATTAAATAACGAGTATAAGAATACCATAATTTTTAATTTTCTAACGGGATCCATCCCATTGATGGTAACAAAAAAAACGCGGCAGGAAAAGAGAGGCGTTTATCCCCCCCTCTTCGTTATGCAACATTCTTATCATTTCAGGAAAACGCATTTCTATCTTTGGCTTCATTCTCGCCATCAGGGCGGGAATGAAGCCAATCCTCTACGCCTTCGCGGGGACAGACTCCGTTCTTTATTATTATCCTTGCGGCGCGAAAATAGAGTATGGCCAAGTGGCCACATAACACGACAAAGTATTCGTATTTCCGAATACTTTGTCGTGAGGAGCCTCATCTTTGCTTTGCGGATTCAAAACCTCGAGATAATGGAAAATACAAAAAGGCACTTAACGCTATTCTGTTCTTTTTGTCTTATCCTTGTCTTACCCTAATGGTTTATTGGCAGAAGGTCGGTTTTGTGGTTGTCGCTGCCAGCGTGCCGCTCGTGGTATAAATATATTCGAGCGTCGAAGAGTTCACTGAATCATACATCTCTATACAACCCATATATGCAGTACTGGGCACGCCGATGCGCAACGTGGAGGAAGCGACAACCTGTAACTGTGCTGCGGGCGTCGTTGTTGTTCCTACGCCGACATTGCCATTTGTATAAAGATTTCCATTCACCGTGAGTTGTTGACCCGTAAGTGAACCCGCAACGCCAGAGAAATTTCCATAGAGGAGAGAATATGCTTGGTCGTTAGCAACATTGGATTCCCTAATATTATTTACATAAAAAACATTGCTATCCGTCGCATCTCTAGATCCTGCACCATATCCAAGACTAACATTGTTGGAGCCGGTGGTGTTAGCGCCGAGAGCATCGCCTCCCATGGCTGAGTTATTGGAGCCGGTGGTGTTAGCAAAGAGAGCACCGTATCCCATGGCTGAGTTATTGATGCCGGTGGTGTTGGAAGTGAGAGCGTTGGCGCCTATGGCTGAGTTATCGAAGCCGGTGGTGTTGGAATTGAAAGCATAACTTCCCACGGCTGAGTTATTGAAGCTATTTGAGCCGTCTGACTGACCGATGTCATCACCGACATAGACGTTCGCACTGCCTCCGCTCAGAGTACTTGGTCCAACATTATTTCCAATGTAAGTTAAGTAATTGGTTTTATCAAAAGTGATAAGTCCATTGACTTGAAAAAGACCGTCCGGCGTCGCCGTCCCGATGCCGACATCGCCATTGTTCAGCACGGTCAGAATGTTGGATGACGTTGCAATGGCCAAAAGGGAGCTTGTGGGGAGCGTGGATGTTCCCAAAAGAAAGGAACCGTTGAATGTTGCCGTTTGACCCGATCTGCCAATGGTGACGCCGGTTGCGGTCGAGGCGCCAATGGAAATGGTGCTTGCGCCGTCAATCGCAACGCCCGAATCGCCGGAAACGCCCGTCCCGCTGAAAGTTAGCGCCGCTGAAGCAATCGAGGCGCTCGAGAACAGAACCATCACCGCTACTAATGTCC
>DAICZW010000031.1 GCA_027310965.1 bacterium
CTATCAACTTCTTCACGCTTTTCACTTTTCATTATTCACTATTCATTTTTCACAGGCTCTCTTCGTCGTTCTCTCGAAAAAAGGGGTCCATACTTCCCGTCTTATTTTCTGAATTTTAAATCATAAATCGTGCATCGTAAAATTCCAAAAGCGCGGAGGCCTGCCCTGTGGCGCGGCGTAACCGCCACGCCACAGGGCAGGGACGACAGAAAAAAAATCGCTTATTTGTATTTCTTCAGCGCATTCCGCGCCGCTTCAAGCTCGGCATCCTGCTTCGCGGCTCCCGCGCCTTCGGCGATAAGCTTTTCGCCAAAATAGACGCCCATCCTGAAAACGCGCTGGTGCGCCGGACCCGATTCGCCAAGCATGCGGTACGTCGGCGTCACTTTGAGCTTTTCCTGTATTATTTCCTGAAGCTCGCTCTTGGCATCCTTATAACTTCCCGTCTTCAAAACCTCGTCAAGATGCTTCATCACGAACTTTTCAACGAACGGTTTTGTTTTCTTCATACCCTGATCGAGGTAAATCGCGCCGATCAGCGCCTCCATGGCATTCGCAAGAATGACCTCGCGCGCGCGTCCCGTGTCTTTCTTTTCGCCGCGCGACATCAGAATGAAATCATCCAGCGCCATCGCTTCCGCGACCTTCGCGAGAATCTGATAATTGACGAGCGCCGCGCGAAGCACCGTCAGCCGCCCCTCAGGCTGTTTGGGAAATTTACCGTAAAGCGCTTCGCTTACGATGAGCTCAAGCACCGCATCGCCCAGATATTCCAGCCGCTCATTATGCGGCAGGCGCCATTTGGGACACTCGTTCAGGTACGAGCGGTGCGTCAATGCTTCAGTCAAAAGATCGCCGTTCTTGAACGTCACGCCTATTCTTTTTTCCAGGTCCTTTGGGTTCATAGCTAAAGATAATGCAAGAAAAATTTTTGAACTGTTATCGGCATCGTCAAAAATTCTCTCTTTGTCGTTATCCGCGAAGACGGATAATCTGTGCTTCCAATCTTTTCTTTCAAAACGTGAATCCCCGCCTCCGCAAGAACGACGGCATTAATACTCAAGGATTTCAAACGGTTTTGCCAACGTTCGCCGCCGGCTCCCATTCTGCTTTTTTGCTTTCATAGATCGACCCCAAAACGCCGTTCACGAAACGCGATGCGTTCGCCCCGCCGTAATTTTTCGCAAGCTCGACCGCTTCATTGATGGCGACCTTCGGCGGCACTTCGCCTTTTTCGGCGAACAGAAGTTCGTAAACGCCGATACGCAGGATATTCCGGTCGATGATCGCAATCTTGTCCATAGGCCAGTTCGTCGCGTTCTTTTTAATCACATCATCCACCTCGCCAAGATGTTCGGCGATCCCCTGCAGGGTCTTCCATGCGAACTCCGGTTCATCGATGCCGGGCGCGAATTCATTGAGGTTCCTTTCAAGAATTTCCGTAATATCCTTTTTTTGGTTGTAAAAATCCCACTCGTATAACGATTGGAGCACAACCGCCCTGATAAGATGCCTCGTAGCCATATGATTTAAAAAGAACGGCGGGAAAACTGCCGGCGGAACGGTCCGAAAAACTTTTATTTCGCTCCGCATTGGGCGCAAATCCGATGCGCCGTCTTCGGCGCACTGCAATTTTTGCACACAAAAAGCCGCTCCTTTTTCATGGCCAAATGGGATCGCCGCCGGCCCACTTTCCCTTTTGAATGATGTTTTACCGGTACGCCTGCCATAATGAATAATGCAGAAAGTATAATGCATGCGTCACCGAAAAGTCAAACTTAAAAATCCGCGCATAATGATCATTGTGTCGTCCCCACGGAGGCGAGTGCCTACGCTTTAGGAATTTCGAATTGAAAGCATAGACCATCCCCTTCAGAAGGACGACGAATACAACACAGAACAGCAACCGGAAGATAAAAACAATAATCTCTAACACTTCGGTTGCTTGAGATTTCTTAAATTACAATCAAGATGACGGGCACTCACCGTCGTTTCCAAATTCAAAACATCTTCTTTGAGCGATGTTTCCTTCGGCTGTATGCCGAGCGTAATGGTAACACGCGGATTCCATTGATCCCCGGTATCATTTCCAAAAAGAACGACATTAAAATACTGGACATTGACATTGCCGCCAGTGATATCCAACGGTTGCCCATCGTTGATATTACTGTCTCTTTTTTCCAGAGTAGCTCCCTGAAGGTAATATTTTATTCTGTTCCCTTGGGCGCCGGTAAATGCAAGAAATTGATACGTCCCATAGTTACTGCTGTTGTTGGGATTGATATTGAAAGAACTCCCGGTCCGGATCTCGCGCGCCATTTGTTCCAGTACGGTATCAAGATTGTTCTCGGCGCCGGCAAGCGCCGTTATCTGCCGCTGGGTTTTAAGCGCGTTCACAAAACTGCCGACCGCGATAAGAATGATGACCGAAAAAAGCGTGAGAGCGACCAAAAGCTCGATCAGGAGATACCCCTCCTGCGACGCAAAATGCGGCGCGCCGGAGTGCCGCATCCCCTTCTTCCCTATTATATTTTTTTGCAAAAAATTTTTCATACCATAGTTCGCGCCGTGTTACGCATATTTTTATAAATGCGGTTGCCAGTTATAAAAGTGGTCCTCCAAATGGACATTTTGATTTGTGATCGTACCGGTACTCCACGTCACGATGGAATCAACGGTAATTTCATCATTCCCGTTGGGGGTGATTTTTATTTCTCTCTGAAAATTAGTCGGCGTGCCGTTTGGCATACTATAACCATAAGCCGGCAGGTTATAACCATAAAGATGGCTATGAGAATCGAAATCAAGCGGCAAGTTAGAATTAGAGATATAAGGAATGAGCTGTGTACAATTGGTGATAGTGGAGTCCAATTCAAAATCCTTTATATTTGCGAAACATGTACCCCATCCTCCGGCGCCGCCGCCCGCGGACTCATCAAAGACCGTCATATCGTGATCGATCAGATTTTTCGTCAGTTCGATCCCTTCCGCGGCAAGATAGGTCGCTTTCATGCTGTCAGAAATATCCCTTTCGTAGAAAAACGATCTCGAAAGGAGGGACATAATACCCACGAAACCGACCATAAGGACGCTGAGCGCCACCATTGCCTCGATAAGGGACTGCCCTTTCCTCATTTTTGACCGCATCTTGGATTTCATAAATGGAATCATGTCCTATAGCGTCAATCTGTTGTGATTTCACCGGCCGCATTCACGGTAATGGTTGACGATGCGGTGCCATCAGCGGTAACAAGTTCGATGTTTAACGGATTATTATCTGACCAGGAACTGCCGTCGGCGCTTATGCGCGTCGTAGGATCGGGAGGATAAAAAAGAACGAGCGCCGAACCATTTCCATTAAACTTAACGCCTGTCTTGATCGGCACATTCCACGTCGCATCGCTATACTGCGCCATCTGATTATTGGGAAAGGAAGGTACCGAATTTAACGCTAACGCGCTATCGGGACACGGAGGAGATCCCTGCGGTTCATAGGTAAAAATGGAATATTTATTACGGGCATAGTCGAAATAAACGCCGTACCCGCATGACTGCGACGTTACATACGTTGAAGCCGCGAGTTCTTTCGCTTGATAGATAAATTCCGATATTTTTGCCGTCTCTGAAGAAAGGGCGATTGCGTTCCTGCCGACACTGCTGTAAACAACAGCCATTGCGGCAAGCATCGCGGAAATGGCGATAACGATCAGAACCTCGATAAGGGTGAAAGCTCCGCGATCGGAAAATAAAGAATTATTGTGCTTCATTTTTCTTTATTTTAACATATTTCTTCTCTGTCATCCTCGCGCAGGCGAGGGCCCGCGTTTTTGCTTTAAGAATTAATTGGAAGCATGGGTCATCCGCCTTCGCGGACGATGACAGAAAAAGAAATGAATTTGATGACGGCAATGCATCACAGCCCCATCATATGGATATACCATCCCATCAGACCGGATCCAAAAAAGAAAACAAAAACCGCGCCGAGCGCAAGAAACGGTCCGAAAGGAAGGGTGCTTTTTATCGTCTTTTTTTTCAGCGCGATAAAAAGAAGCCCGATCGCGGCGCCCGACACGAAAGCCGCGCCCGAAAGAAAAATAATATCGGGCCAGCCGAAAAGAAATCCGAGTGGAAACGCAAGTTTGACGTCGCCTATTCCCATTCCTTTCCCGCGCGTGAAAGCGACGAGCCCCGCAAAAAACAAAAATCCGGCGACGGCTCCCATGATGTGACTCGACCAGATGTTTTCCTGAATCCCGAAAACGGAAGCGTACGGCCCGAAAAACGAAACATTCGCGGAACCGAAGTACGAGGCCGAAAAACCGACAAGAAGGATGGCGACGGCCGTTAAGAATATCGAAATCTCGTTAGGGATGATGCCGAGGCGGATATCGATGACCGAAAGCAGGGCGAGCGCGAAAAAAAACGCTATCCAAAGGACGGTGAGTGTCCAGAAACCGCCGCCGGCAATGCCGTAAAATGCCTGTACGCGCGCGCCAATCGCGACAAAAAGAAATCCGGAAAATAATTCTATAAGCGGATACGCGAAGCTGATGCGCGCTTTGCAGTTCCGGCATTGCCCGCCCTGGATGATGAAACTTACAACGGGAATCAATGCGTACCACCGGAGCGTTGCCATGCAATGCGGACAATACGACCGGCCGCCGACAACCTTCGGATTGAGCAGGAAATGATCGCCGTCGTACCGCAACGCAAGAACATAACCGAAACTTCCGAAAACGAGGCCGAAAAGAAAAAGAAGTATAGATGACATCGGTTTATTATAATACAAAATTACGTCGATCGATATCAACGCGATCGGTTAAATAAAAGGTCCGTCATCTTGGACGAGGACGTTTTCGTCCGCGATCCAGGATCCATGTTTATTTATAATAGAGAATTAATTCTGGATCCTGGATATTCCTCGCAAAGCCTCGGAATTCCAGGATGACAGAGGGGAAGTTAAAGCGTAAGGCAATAATATGGTGCAGCACAGCTACCGCCTGTCGGCGTATTGCTATAGGTACTTCCATCAGGCGCAGTTGTCGAAGGAGGAGTATATCCTTGAAACGAAGAACCACTTTTATTTTCAAGTTTTGCCCACAGAAGATAGGATTGTTGGTCAGTCGATACGCCATACCCATATACATAACCGGCAGCAGCGTTGTTTGTCGGGTCTTGCGGCACGGCATTGCCGCCGATAAGAGCAGGCGTCAAATCAGCAGAAGTGATAGTTTTCGGATATCTTCCGTTTTGGGCATAATATAATTCAAGCGCAGTCTGGATCGAGTGAAGATCCGAAACACGGCGGGCATCGCGGCCGAGCTGTTCGGTGGGGCCGATACCGACCAATACGATAGACGCCAAAATAGCGATAATGGCGACGACAATGAGAATTTCAATAAGCGTGAACCCCGTGCGCGATATTTTTTTTGCGCAAAATGTTTTTCGCATGATTTCGTTTTGAAAGTTTTAAAATTTTCGACTTTTTATCGATGCTTTTATTATATCATACTCTGCTCATCCGCAAATCCGGTTTATCCACAGTAAGTCCGTCATTCCGAAAAATAAGACATTGAAACGGACTCTTCTTGTTTATATCCCGTTCAGCGGGGCCGTTTCCGCATCAAACGGAGCATTCCTGTTCGCGAAGGAATGCTAAGAAAACTCCTCCTTCGTTTTCTGCACCAGACGGAGCATTTTTATTTTTGAGGGATTTAAGAAAGCCCGTCCCTCAAAAATAAAAATGTGAAGTCCCTCACTGAATACTCGCCGTCAGGCGGTAAATCGGAACCAGGATCGCCGCGAAAAGAAGCCCGACCATGACCCCCATCACGATCATAAGCACCGGCTGGATGATATCGACAAGATTATTCATGATATCGTCCGATTCGCGCGTATAAATGCCCGAAAGCCGCGTGAACATCTCTTCGGTCTTGCCGGTGGTCTCGCCGACGGCAGCCATCTGGGAAACGAGCGCGGGGAAAAAATTAGGATATTTCGCGATGCTATTGGAAAGAAGTTCGCCCTCGCGCACATCATTCGCGATAGTGCCTATCACCTCTTCATAGGACGTATTACCCACCATGTGTTTTATGATCTCAAGCGCCTGCGCAATGGGAATACCACCGTGGACCAGAAGCGCCATCGCATTCCCGAACCGCGCCATGATCAGGGGAAAATAGACTTTTTTCGTAAGCGGGAACGTTATCTTGAACGAATCAAAAAGAGCGATACCTTCCTCTGTCTGGAAATAATCGACTATGACGACGCCTAAAACGACGGCCGCGACCGCGATTGCCGGCCACCATTGCGAAAGAAACGTCCCCGAACTCAAAAGCACCTGCGTATACCACGGCAATGCAACGCCATTTTCCGTAAAGACCGTTCCCACCTGCGGAAATACAAACGTCACCATGATAAAAGCAACCGCGACGAAGAGCGCAAGAATAATGGCGGGATAGGTGAGCGCACCGGCGGCCTTGCTCGCCAAAATCCCTTCTTTTTCGGTATAGTCGGCAAGAAAACCCGCAATCTCATCCATATTGCCGGTTACTTCGGCCGCGCGCACCATTTCCATATAGAAACTCGGGAAAATACTCCCCTGCCGCTCAATCGCCTGTGAAAAAGAAAGTCCCGAATCGACGTCCTGCGACATAGCGGATAGCGCGCCCTGGAGCGTCGCATTGGCGGTCTGGGTATAAAGAATTTTCAAGGCATTATCCAAGGGAAGACGCGCCTGAAGCAGTGTTGACAGCTGGCGCGTGAAGACGATGATATCCTTCCGCCGGGGACGCTTGAGATACGCGACAATACGATCGTACCAGTTCGCGCCTCCCACCGGAGCGACGCTCATTACGAAAAGACCGTGCGTCGCCAGAATATCGGCGGCGCTTTCACGGCTGCCAGCTTCAACGAATCCAACCTGCAGCTCCCCTTCCTGCGTTTTTCCCTGATATTTGAATTTCATTTCGTATGAGTTCTAATATTGTAGATGTTGCAGTGTAAATACGCGCATGATGACATTAGGATATAAGAACATTACAGCATTATAACTTTTCAATGGCATCTTATCCCCTACGTCCTCTCCAATAAAATTCTCAACTCGGAAGGGTTCAACGAATAAAGCTCAGCATTTTCAAGCGAAACTTCTTTGTTTTTCACGAGATTTGCAAGCGACCGGTTCAAAGTAACCATGCCTTCCTGCAAACTTGTTTCTATGACCAGGTCAATCTGATAGAACTTCCGTTCCCGGATAAGGTTCCGGATCGCCGGATTCACAATCATGATTTCCGCGGCGGGCACCCTGCCTCCGGAAATCCGCGGCATAAGACGTTCCGATACAATGGCGACCAGCGTCGCCGCAAGCTGGGAAATCACCTGTTCCTGCTGTTCGGGCGGAAACGAATCGATGATGCGGTCAATGGTTTGCGAAGCGGAATTCGTGTGCAACGTCGAAAAAACAAGATGGCCCGTTTCCGCCGCAGTCATGGCGGTCGCGATTGATGTCCCGTCGCGCATCTCGCCAATCATGACGACATCAGGATCCTGGCGCAAAATGGTGCGCAGTGCCGAATGGAAACTCAACGTATCACCACCGACCTCGCGCTGAGAAACGATGCATTTATCCTGCGTAAAAAGATATTCGATGGGATCTTCAACGGTAATGATATGGTCGGATCTCACGTGGTTTACTTCATCTACAAGCGCCGCTAGGGTCGACGATTTCCCGTGTCCTGCAGGTCCCACAAGAAGCACGAACCCCTGGGAAAGCCGCGCGAAATCATGAAGCAATGGGGGAAGGTTTAATTCTTCGATGGTCTTTATCCTTGCCGGCACCAGGCGGAGCGCCGCGGCGAAATGCCCTCTCTCGAAATAAACATTCACGCGAAACCTCGCCTTATCTTCCAGGCTATAAGCAAGATCGATCTGCCGCTGCTCTATGAACTTTATCTTTTGCTCCGGCGTTAAAAGTTCCGAAATAATCCCTTCCGCCAGTTCGGGCGTCAACAGCGGCTCTTTTTGAAGCGGCATCAATACTCCGTCAATGCGTAAGGTGGGATGCTTCCCTACCGCAAGATGCAAGTCCGAAGCGTTTTCTTTCGCCGTCGTCGCAAGAAGATCGTTTAGTTTTTGCTTATAATCATCCATACGAATAAGTATAGCATATTGGAATAGA
>DAICZW010000032.1 GCA_027310965.1 bacterium
GAATAAAAAAACGAGGTTAAACATTATCATGCCGGAGAAAAAAAAGACGGTTAAAAAACAACTGCCTCCCCGCGCTCCCGCAAAAAAACGGCCGCTTAAAAAATCCGCGCCGGTAAAGAGACCCGTCAGAAAGAAAAAAATCGCACTACGCATTCCGCGCCCGCCCAAAAAGAAAAAAACTGCCCGTCTTGAAAAATCGGAATATAATCCCATTATTTCCCCCCTCGGGGAACACGCATGGGAATCGGGCCAAACTTTCAATCCCGCCGCCGTGCGCATGGACGGAAAAGTGCATCTCGTCTATCGATCCATAGGAGACGACGGTATTTCGCGCTTCGGTTATGCCGCAAGCTATGACGGCGAACATGTGCATGAGCGGCATCCCCATCCCGTCTTTTCGCTTTTGTTGAATACCAAAGAACCGCAGCCGCATCGGATCTACACATCGGGCGGCAGCTGGGGCGGCGCCGAAGATCCGCGGCTTACCCTGCTTGACGGCACGCTCTATATGTTCTTTACCGCTATCGACGAAGGAGGATTTCCGCGCGTCGCCATGACTTCCATCGCAAAAGATGATTTTCTTTCGAAAAAATGGGATTGGGCCGCGACGAAAATAATCTCTCCTCCCGGCGAGGCACATAAGAACTGGGTGCTATTCCCTGAAAAAATAAACGGGAAATACGCCGTCCTGCACAGTATCTCGCCAGAAATCTCCGTCGAGTACCTCGATAATCTCGATTTTCAAGATACCCCTCATTTGAAAAGTTTTTTTAAGCCGGCCGGCATAAGCGGCGGATGGGAAAAAAGCGTGCGCGGCATCGGCCCTTCGCCCATCAGGACAAAATATGGATGGCTGGTGCTGTATCATGCCTCAAGCGATGACCACGGCTATGCCATAGGCGCGATGCTGCTCGATATCGATCAACCGGAAAAGATCATCGCGCGATCGAAAGAACCGGTCATTGAACCGAAGGTATGGTATGAAAATTACGGATGGAAAGGAGGTATTGTCTACAGCTGCGGCGCGGCCGTCATCGGCAGCAACCTCTTTGTTTATTACGGCGGCGCCGATTCCGTGGGATGCGTCGCAAAAGTAAATCTCGAAGATTTTTTGAATGACCTTATGGATGCGCGCAAACCGAAACTCGCCACAGCGATGCGAAAAAAATAATTTCCGTCAATGATAGTCAAGAATGTTTAAAGGTCGGCTCCCGTCCATCATCCTCGACGCTGGCCGGAAATCTATGCTTTGATAAATAGATACAATCATTATTGTGTCATCCTCGCGGAGGCTCGCCCTATGGAGTGGCGGCTTTGCCTACTCCACGGGGCAAGGATCCATGCTTTCGGTCTTTTCTCTTTATTTTTTTAAAACACAGATCCTCCTCTTCGGGAGAGGAGGGCGACAGAGGGGAAATTATAAATTCTTGACCGCCAAAATTTTTCGGAGAAAAACTCGAGCCGGCCCGTTTTCCATTTGACGGGCACACGACAAACCGCGAGGGCGACAAACTAAGACAAAGAAGAAGAAAATTTACAAATAACCTTATGATCACCGTTACCCGATCGAGCCATAATCCGATCCTGAAACCGGACCGCACGAAAGCATGGGAAAGCCAGGCGGTCTTTAACGGCTGTCCTGTCCGGCACGGCGGAAAAATTTTTCTTCTTTATCGCGCATTGTCATTCCCCCACTACCACACGGAAGCAGGGGTTCAATTGAGCGTCTCGGATATCGGACGCGCGGAAAGCGAGGACGGTTTCCATTTCACGAAACGGACGCCGTTCATCGTCCCCAAAGAACATTGGGAACGGTTTGGCTGCGAAGATCCGCGCGTGACGTTCTTCGAGGGACGCTATTATATTTTTTATACCGCCCTTTCCGTTTACCCGTTTGCGCCGGAGGGCATCCGCGTCGGCGTCGCCATAAGCGACGACCTCGCGACCGTGAAAGAGAAGCATCTCGTGACGCCGTTCAACGCGAAAGCGATGGCGCTGTTCCCCGGGCGGGTGAACGGAAAAATATGCGCAATCCTTACGGCTCATACGGACATGCCGCCGACCTCGATCGGCATCGCGTTATTCGACCGTCCGGAAGACCTCTGGTCTCGGGAATTCTGGCAGCAATGGGAAAAAACCATTCCGGACCACGCCGTCCCTCTTTTAAGGAATCCACTGGACCAGATCGAAGTCGGCGCACCGCCCTTAAAAACAAAAGACGGCTGGCTTATCATCTATTCTTATATCAGAGGATACCGCACGCCGAAACCGCTTTTCGGCATCGAAGCGGCGCTGCTTGATCTCGATGATCCCACAAAGATCGTCGCGCGCACCGACCTGCCGCTCATGGTCCCCGAAGAAGAATACGAACTATACGGCATCGTACCGAAGATTATCTTTCCGTCGGGGATCCTTGAAGAAAAAAAGAATGTTCTGATTTATTACAGCGCCGCCGACACGACCTGCTGCGTCGCATCCGTGAATCTTGAAGAACTCATCCGCTTCACGAAAGATACTTTTGAAGCGAGAAAAAACGAGTTCCAGGTGCGGTTCGAGCGGGCGCCCGAGAATCCCATTCTTGCGCCGGACCCCGGCCGGCCATGGGAGACAAAAGCGGTGTTCAATCCCGCGGCGATCCTGATTGACGGACGCGTTCATCTTCTTTACCGCGCCATGGGCAACGACAATACATCGGTGCTGGGCCACGCCTCGAGCCGCGACGGCATACATTTCGACGACCGCGATCCAAGCCCCGCCTATGTTCCCCGCGCGTCGTTCGAGATGAAGCTGGTTCCGAACGGCAATTCCGGATGCGAAGATCCGCGCATCACCCGCATCGACGATACGATTTATATGTGCTACACCGCGTTCGACGGACGGCATTCGCCGCAAGTGGCGCTCACGTCGATCCTCGTCGACAAATTTCTGAAGAAGCAATGGGAATGGGCGCCGCCCGTCATTATTTCGCCGTCCGCGTTCGACGACAAGGACGCCTGCATTTTCCCCGAAAAGGTTGGCGAAAATTATATCATCTTCCACCGCATCGGCGACAACATCGATATCGCATTCACGCCGACGCTTGATTTCACCGGAGAAACAACGCTTGAAGAACAGCAATGGCTTGAACGGAGGGACGGTTTCTGGGATGGAAGAAAAGTAGGCGTCGCCGCACCGCCCATAAAAACGGACAAAGGATGGATCCTTATTTATCATGGCGTTTCGGAATCATCAGGGATCTATCGCGTCGGCGCCGCGCTGCTCGACCTGAAAGATCCGTCGAAAATAATCGGACGGACGGATTATCCGCTTTTCGAACCGCAGATGCCGTATGAAAAAAACGGCCAGGTGGCAAACGTGGTGTTTCCGTGCGGCAATGTCCTTATGGGAGACCGGATATTCATCTATTACGGCGGGGCGGATACCGTCGTCGGCGTCGCGAGTATCGAAGTGGCGTCGCTTTTGCGCGCGCTGACATAAAGCCGCCTCCTCTGCCGTCCTCGCCGTGCGTGGTAAAACCCCGCGAGAACAACTGAGGAAATTCTATCCGCCAGCGACAAGGCGCGCTATTTTCAAAATCGCAATAAGAACAATCTGGATGGCGATATTCACAAGGATCAAACCGAGCGCCATAAAACCCAAACCGGCGAAAAACGCTGACGTTACGAAAAAGAGGACGATAAGGACAGGCCATATGTTTTTCAGATCCTGCGGCGACGGCCCGATCATGGCGCCGGCGTTAAAAAACAGAAAAATCATCACCCAGCTTTGCCACTGAAACAGGTTTATCTGGAGCAAAAATCGCAACGGCAGGATAAAAAGATCCCGCCAATGCTGCCAGCCGGAAAATTGCGGCAGCACGAAATAATTTCCCAAAAGATAGCGGTTCACGAAAAAAAGAAACAGCAGTCCTCCGGCTATCGGCGCGAACGATATAAGAACCTCGCCCAAAACCGGCAGTTTCGATTTTCGATGCACCACGCGGGGCTGCGATGAAAAAACCGTGAACTCTTCTATCTTCGCTCCGGTCACGACGCAAAGCACCGCGTGAGACGTTTCGTGCACAAAAGCGCCTATGTAATACAAAAAACGGATGACGCCGAAATTCAAATACCGCCAGTTCAACGCATTGCTGGCAAAACCCGCGGCCGTGATGAGAACAATAATAATTCCGAGATTTATCATGGCGCGTACAGTTTTCAAAACGCCGCTTATTTTTGTTTCTTACTTCTTATTATTCCCCGTCTTTGCGGCTCGGCATATTTCTCTTAGGGCTTGCGCGCTTGGCCGTTGCGGTTTGGGAAATTTTCTTATGATTTTTTTCAAATGCGCACGTCCTATCTCTTCTCTAAAAAATTTTAATTGCATTCCGCATCATAAACCCGCTTCCGAAGTTCCGAGGTCGAGTATCCGTGATCGCGGGAATTATAATAAACTTCCATAGGCAAATCATAACCCGTGAACTTTTTACCTTTCCAATCCGCGCCGATAATACGGATATCGGGTTTCAGTTTTTTCAATAATTCATAAAGACCGCTTTCCCCGTCGTAAGGTATGATTTCATCAATGTAACGGATTCCCTGCAATATGATAAGCCGTTCGGCGAGCGACAGGACCGGCTTGTTTTTCTTTTTTCCGCGGTAATCCGCAGGAGTGTTTGACGGATCTATTTCAAGCCCGACCATGAGATAATCGCAGTGCTCCCTGGCTTCTTTCAGCATCAAAACATGACCGGCGTGGCAAAGATCGAAAGCTCCGCACGTGAATCCCTTTTTCATAGGTTCCATAATAGCACAAATGTTCGACGCCGCACGCGCCAGTTTCTCAAACCTGCGCAAAACTGCGATTAATAAAAAGCGGAAAGGGAGGGATTCGAACCCTCGGTACCTTGCGGTACACAGTCTTTCCAGGACTGCCGTTTAAACCACTCACGCACCTTTCCAAATGAAAACTGTTGTAGAACTCGTCTCAAAAATAGCTTTTATAAAGGCAAAGTCCGCGGATCTCGCGGTTCTTTCCGGCTGCGAAGCGCGATTTCCTCCTCGCACTATGATTATAGCGCTCGTCGGAAGATCGCGCTTCTCGCTCGGAAAGCCCTCGCGAGTTCCGCTGGCCTATTTTTGAGACGGGTTCTAGTGTTGAAATATTGTAATGTTCTAATGGCAAATTCCTGCATAGCAATTCCCCGACACTGCGACACGGGAACACTACAACATTAAAACATTCAATCCCCGATTATTGTGCCCTGAAAATCCTTTCCGTTCAAGAGGTCGCGAAAATTCTTGATTTTCCGTCCGTCGATGATGATTGCTTTGATACTTTCTTCTTCGCCAAGCGCGGCGCCGACGGGATCCACGGGCGCGTGCAATCCCGGTTTCCATTTCCGCGGAACGAGCTTCCGATAATTCCGCCAGCTCAATTCGGGCAACGGCTTTGCGTCGGGATGCTTCGCATTATCCTTTTCGTACACATGCGCCGGCTTCCCGGCGATGATGACCCCGGAAACGCCGTAATCGGCGGCGATCTGGATCGCCACGTAATCGGTTGACCATCCCGGCCGCCATCCGGATGCGATCGTTATCGGATATTCAAGATGCGGTATTTTCCCGCGGCTATCGATCACAACCGGATCCGCGAGTTCGCGGAATACGGTCCGCAGAAGATGCGCATTGAGGCGCGTTGCATGGATGCCGATCCAATCCTTGTCGTCATCGGTGATTTTCACCACTGCCGACGCGGCGTCCTGAAAACGGCGCGCCAATGCGCCGCCGCCGATCACGATCACAAACCGCATGCCTTTTTTGATGAATGGCGCAAGAAATTTTTTGAAATCTTTCAGGAATGCGGTATTGATCCCGTCCGGATGGACAATGGATCCGCCGAGCGCGATGATAACCGTTTTTCCAAATCGATATTTCATATATTTTCGTTTCGATGCTTATGCTGCGCGCGGCAAAGTCCGGTCACACGGATATTTTCTGCAATGCGGCGATACGCTCTTCGATAGGCGGATGCGTCATGAATAATTTATGCCACCACGAAACCTGCCGGCCCTTAAACGGGGTATCGATCCACATATGCGCCGTGGAATTTTTCGCGCTCGCCATCGGCGTTTCGTCATGCTCAATCTTCCGCAAAGCGGCAATAAGCCCTTCGGGATAGCGCGTGAGCAGTACGCCCGAAGCGTCCGCGAGCGACTCGCGCCGGCGCGCAATCGCAAGCTGGATCAGCATCGTGCCGATGGGCGCAAGAATGGAAAGGACGATTGCAAAAATAAAAAAAATCTCTCCTGACTCACCGCTGTTGTTTCCGCGCCGTCCGCCCATACCGCCGAAAAAAAGCGATTGCAAAAAAATGTCGGCAAGCAAAGAAATAATTCCGGCAAGCACCGCGGCGACGGTCGAAACGAGAATATCGCGGTTCCCGACATGCGACAGCTCATGGGCGAGAACGCCCTGCAGCTCCGTTTTATCAAGCCGCTGGAGCGCGCCCTGCGTTACGGCAACGGCGGCGTGCTTCGGGTCGCGGCCCGTCGCAAACGCGTTAATCTGCATCTCGGGCGTGATATACAGCTTCGGCATGGGAAGCCCCGAGGCAATGCAAAGATTTTCGACGGTATCCCACAGCATCGGATTATCTTTCTTTTCGATTTCAGTGGCGCGCGCCATGGAAAGCGCGATGCCCGCGGAGGAATAATAACTGATCAAGGAATAAACGGCGCTGAAAATGACCGCAAAAATAAGGAAACTGTAATCGCCGTAGATATACGAAAAAAACCAGCCGATGCCCGTGACCACGGCAAAAAACACGATGAACAAAAGCCACGTGCGGCGGACATTGGAAGATTGATAGGTGTATAAATTAGCCATAAAAAATATGAATGCTCCTTGTCATCCCTGTGCTTCTGCCATTATCTGCCCTTTTTCTGTCATCGTCCGTCCTTGATTGTGGTCGATGGCAGGATCCGGCGGACGACCCATACCTCATTTCGAGCTTCCAGCTATTAGCTATTAACTCGAAGAGAGCATGGATCCCCGCCTCCGCGAGGATGACAGAAGGAAAATCGAGCGCAAAAAATCTAAAATTTAACCTGCACGGCCTGCTTCTCCGCGTCCGTGAGATCGTTGCCGAAAAAATCCATCTGCTTGAAACCGAACGCATTCGCGATGATGTTCGACGGAAAAACCTGGATTTTCGTGTTCAAGTCGCGCACCATACCGTTATAAAACCGGCGCGCCGCCTGAATCTTGTCCTCGGTGTCGGTCAGCTCGCCCTGTAAACTCAAAAAATTCTCGTTCGCCTTCAATTGCGGGTAGTTTTCCGCAACCGCAAAAAGCGACTTCAAAGCGCCCGAAAGCTGGTTTTCCGCGCCCGCCTTCGCGGGGCCCGTCGCCTGCATTGCCTGCGACCGCGCCGCCGTCACCGTCTCAAAAACGCCCGCCTCGTGCGCCATATATCCCTTCACGGATTCAACGAGATTCGGGATGAGGTCATACCGGCGCTTCAATTGCACGTCGATGTCCGAAAACGCCTCTTTCGCCTGATTCCGCACGCGTACAAGCCCGTTATATTCGACCACCAGCCACAGCACGATGACCGCCAGCACGATATATAAATAAATCATGGATTGATGATAACAGAAAAGAAGATGACATTGCAAACCTCCTACCTTGTGGCCTATTATGCTCTTCCGAAAGCTTTGTAAAACAAGGTAGGTAAGCAAGGTAGATAGATAATAAACATAGGTAAGATAAATAATAGTATAATAGAAACACATGAAACATCGATCTCGCGTCAGAAAAAATTCAAAGTGCCTCATCTATTATATATAAATATATAAATCTCAATAACCTAGAACGGTTGTGTATAGAATAGAAAATCACCCCTTATGTCATGGAAACGGCGAATGAAATGAAGCTCCGTGCGACCACATGACCGCATCAATGCGTTATAGAAACTTCTCCATCCTCCGCGCCGCAAGGAAAGAAAGTGGCGCTCCATCTTAAAGCTCATCCCCGCCCCAAGGGGCGGGGATGAGCTTTAAGATGGAGATGGAGTAACTTTCAC
>DAICZW010000033.1 GCA_027310965.1 bacterium
ACGTTATGGCAAAATTCTCTTCGACGAAAAGATTTTCGAAATCAAAACCGCTGATTGCGCCTTCCAACCTGAACGAGGTGCAGCTTGTTTCGTACAAATGGTTTCTGGAAAAAGGATTAAAGGAGCTTTTCGAGGAGATCTCCCCGATCAGGGATCATACCGGCCACGAGTTCGAACTTTATTTTTCCGACTATCGCTTCGACGAGCCGAAGTTCGACGAGGTAACGGCGCGTTATAAAGAGGCGACCTATGAGGCGCCGCTCCGCTGTATTTTAAAACTTATCAACCGCCAGACAGGGCGCGAGGAATCGCAGGAAGTGTACCTCGGAGATTTTCCCGTGATGACCGATCGGGGCACGTTCATCATCAACGGCGTCGAGCGCGTCGTCGTATCCCAGCTTATCCGTTCGGCGGGTGTTTATTTCACTTCCGTCCCGTATCGCGGGCGGCAGCTTTTCGGCGCGAAGGTGATCCCTTCCCGCGGCGCGTGGCTTGAATTCGAAACGGACGCGGACGGCCAGATCGGCGTGAAGATCGACCGGCGCAGGAAAGTCGCCGTGACGGACATGCTGCGCATTTTCGGGATGGATAATGACGCGATTTTGACGGCATTTGAAGACATTGATACCGGTCCGATAAAATTTATAGAGGCGACGCTCAAAAAAGACGCGGCGAAGGACGCCGCGGCATCGTATGTCGAAATTTACCGCCGCTTGCGCCCGGGCGATCCCGCCAGTCCCGAGACCGCGAAAAATCTCGTGAGCGCAATGTTCGAGCGCGCCGACCGTTATGATCTTTCGGAAGTCGGCCGTTACAAAATGAACCAGCGGCTCGGCTTTTCGCGGGAGAAAAAGGAAAAGCTTTTGGATAAAGAAGATCTTATCGCCATCGTCCGCGAGATTATTTCCTCGAACAATAATCCGGATGCCGAGTCCGATGATATCGATCACTTGGGAAACCGCCGCCTGAAAGCGGTTGGGGAACTTTTGCAGGGCCGTTTGCGGATCGGCCTTGCGCGTATCCGCCGCGGCGTGCAGGACCGGATGTCCACGGAAGACAAGGCGACCGTGATGCCGGCGCAACTTTTGAGTTTCCGGCCCATTGTCGCCGTGATAAAGGAATTTTTCGCGTCGTCGCAGCTTTCACAGTTTATGGATCAGGTGAATCCTCTTGCCGAGCTCGAGCACAAGCGGAGAATTTCGGCACTGGGTCCCGGCGGCCTTACCCGCGAACGGGCGAGTTTCGAAGTGCGCGACGTACATCGTTCGCATTACGGACGCATTTGTCCGATCCAGACGCCGGAGGGATCGAACATCGGTCTCATCAGCTATCTTGCGAGTTTCACCCGTGTGAACGATTTCGGATTCCTCGAGGCGCCGTACGCAAAAGTGAAGGACGGCAAAGTGACAAAAGAAATCGTATGGCTTGACGCGACCGAAGAGGAAAAATACAAGATTACGCATGCAGGCATCGCGCGTGATGAGAGCGGGCACATTTTAGGGACATTGATTGAGGCGCGCGTGAACGGCGAACCGGCAACCTGCACTCCGAAAGAGATTGATTTCGTTGATGTTGCCCCGAACGAATTTATCAGCGTCGCGACGTCCTTAATCCCTTTTCTCCAGCACGACGATGCCTCGCGCGCGCTTATGGGTTCGAACATGCAGCGGCAGGCGGTCGCGTCTGTAAAACCGGATGCTCCTTATGTTTCGACGGGCGAGGAAGACCGGGTGGCGCTTGATTCGGGCCATGTGGTCGTGGCGGAAGAAGATGGCGTTATTTTGGAAGCGGATGCCGATCATGTCAAAGTGAAATATGCGAAAACGGTAAAAAACCACGTTCTCGAAAAATTCAAGCGGTCGAACCAGTTCACGTGTATTTCCCAGCGCCCGCTTGTCTTAAGCGGAGAAAAAGTTACAAAGGGCCAGATTCTCGTGGACGGTCCCTCCATCGATAACGGGGTGCTTGCGCTCGGTCAGAATTTGCTGGTCGCTTTCGTTTCGTGGGAAGGCGCCAATTTCGAGGACGCCATTATCCTTTCCGAACGCGTGGTGCGCGAAGATCGTTTTACGTCCATTCATATCGATAACTACGATTGCGACGTCCGCGACACGAAGCTCGGCGCGGAAGTCACGACCTACGACATTCCGAACGTTTCGGAAGATAAGCTGAAAAATCTCGATGAGGAAGGCATTATCCGCATCGGCGCGGAAGTGAAGGCCGGCGATATCCTGGTCGGCAAGATTTCGCCGAAGGGCGAGTCGGACCTTACGTCGGAGGAGCGGCTTTTGCGCGCAATTTTCGGCGAGAAGGCGCGAGATATGAAGGACGTTTCGCTCACCCTGCCGCACGGAAAAATGGGACGCGTGGTGAACGTTAAAATTTTCGATCGCGAGCGCGGCGACCGGCTGGATCCCGGCGTCATCCGGAAAATCCAGGTTGAGATTGCCGAACTTCGCAAAGTCCAGGCGGGCGACAAGCTCGCGGGGCGGCACGGTAACAAAGGCGTCATCTCGCAGGTGCGCGCCGTCGAAGACATGCCTTACCTCGAGGACGGAACACCGGTTGATATTATTTTGAATCCGCTGGGCGTCGTATCGCGTATGAATCTGGGACAGATTCTGGAAACGCATCTCGGCTGGGCGGCATCGAAGCTCGGTTATCGCGCAATCACGCCGGGGCTTGATTCGGCGACCGAAGAACAGATCCGCGAAGAACTCCGCAAAGCGGGCTTGCCGGAGGACGGCAAGGCGAAACTTTTCGACGGGCGCACCGGCGAGGCGTTCCATAACCGCGTGACGGTCGGGCAGATTTATTTCATGAAACTGAACCATCTTGTCGAGGATAAGGCGCATATGCGTTCCATCGGGCCTTATTCTTTGATCACGCAGCAGCCGTTGGGCGGCAAGGCGCAGTTCGGCGGACAGCGCTTCGGCGAAATGGAAGTGTGGGCGCTCGAAGGATACGGCGCGCGGCATACGCTGCAGGAGATGCTCACGATAAAATCGGACGACGTGATGGGCCGCGCGGCGGCGTACGAATCCATCATCCGCGGCGAGCCGATCAGGGAACCGAACGTTCCGGCGTCTTTCAATGTGCTGGTGAACGAACTGAAGGCGCTTGCATTGAACATCCAGCCGCTTTACGCGAACGCGGAAACGGATCGGAAAGACGATTTCTCCGCCATCAAGATTGGCGTGGCATCCCCGCAGGATATTTTGCGGTGGTCTCACGGCGAGGTCATCAAGCCCGAGACGATCAATTACCGGACCCAGCGTCCCGAAAAGGACGGACTTTTTTCGGAGCGCATTTTCGGGCCGACGAAGGATTACGAATGCTATTGCGGCAAATACCGCCGCATCCGCTACAAGGGCATCGTCTGCGACAAGTGCGGCGTGGAAGTGACGCGCGCCGCCGTGCGGCGCGAACGTATCGGACACATCGCGCTCGCATCGCCGGTCAGCCATATCTGGTTCCTGAAGAGCGTGCCATCGCGGCTGAGCTTGATGCTCGATGTTTCCACGCAGAAACTCGAACGGGTCATTTATTACTCGGCGTATATCATCACGGACATCAAGGAAGAGAACCGGAAACAGGCGCTTGAGGAATTGAATCGCGAGCTCAAAGGAAAACTGAAGACGGTCGGCAATAAAGACAAGACGGTGAAAGGGGAGATCGAGGACGCCGCCGATACGACACGTGATTATCTTGAAGATATGCGTATCGGGCAGATTTTGAGCGAGAACGAATATTTCACGCTGTCGCGGAAGTTCGGGAATATCTTCAAAGCGGGCAGCGGTGCCGAAGCGGTACGGCAGATTTTGGAGAATATGGATTTGCGGAAAGAGGTACGCGCCGTCGATGCCCAGCTCGAGAAAGCGAAAGATCCCATGGCGCAAAACAAACTGCTGCGGCGTTTAAAGATGCTGAAAGCGATGATTGAGAACGGCACGCGTCCGGAATGGATGGTACTCACGACGCTTCCGGTCCTGCCGCCGGATCTCCGTCCGATGGTGCCGCTGGACGGCGGCCGTTATGCGACTTCCGACCTGAACGATCTCTATCGCCGCGTCATCAACCGCAATAATCGTCTGAAGAAGCTGCTTGAGATCAAGGCGCCGGATATCATCGTGCGCAACGAAAAAAGGATGCTGCAGGAAGCGGTGGATGCATTGATCGACAATTCGGCGCGGTTCGGCGTGCAGCAGCTTTCGGCGCAGCGCCGGCCGTTGCGTTCGCTTGCCGACATGTTGAAAGGAAAACAGGGACGGTTCCGCCAGAACCTTCTTGGTAAGCGCGTGGATTATTCCGGCCGTTCGGTTATCGTCGTCGGCCCCAAGCTCGCGCTCGACGAATGCGGTCTGCCGAAACGGATGGCGCTTGAACTGTTCCGGCCGTTCGTCATCAGCGAGATCATCAAGCAGGGATTGGCGCACAATATGCGCAGCGCAGGCCATTTCATTGAAGAGCATACCCCGGAAGTGCTTGCGATTCTTGAAGAGATCATCAAAACGAAACACGTGCTTTTGAACCGCGCGCCGACACTGCACCGTTTGAGCGTGCAGGCGTTCCGTCCGTTCCTCGTCGAGGGTCTTGCGATCAAGATCCCGCCGCTCGTTTGCACCGCGTTCAATTCCGACTTTGACGGCGACCAGATGGCAGTCCATCTTCCGCTTTCGGATGCCGCGCAGAAAGAATCGGCGGAGATCATGACGGCGGGCAGGGGGCTTTTGAAACCGTCGACCGGCGAGCTTGTCGCCGCGCCGACGAAAGATATCGTTCTCGGCATCTATTATATTACGCGCGGCGATCTGGAATCCGAAAAACCGCGGCCGATGTCGAGCGCGGAAGAAGCGTCGCTTGCCTATAACGCCGGCGTGATAGGTTTCAAGACGCCGATCTTTATAAACGGGATCGTGACGACCTACGGGCGTCTCATCTTTAACCAGTCATTGAACGGCAAGGTTGATTTTGTGAACGAAACACTGAATGCCCCCAAGCTGAAGAAAATCATAGAGCGGATTATCGACGCGCACGGCATCGACATCGCGCGGGAAGTGCTCGACCGCGTCAAACTCCTCGGCTTCGAGATGGCAACGGTATCGGGTATTACGTGGTCAATGGCGGACCTGGTGATTCCGAAGGAGAAAAAGGACATCATCAAGAAAGCGGATGCGGAAGTCGATCTGGTACACCGGCAGTTTGCGGAAGGGCTTTTGACGCCCGGCGAGCGCCGCTCGCGCGTAATCAGCGTCTGGGACAAGGCGAAAATCGATATCGCGAAGCTCGTTTCCGTCGTCCTGTCGCCGGAGAACAATATTTATCAGATTATCGACTCGAAGTCGCGCGGCTCGTGGTCGCAGCCGATCCAGATGATGGGTATGAAAGGGCTGGTGCAGAATCCGAAAGGCGAGACCATCGAACTGCCGGTGAAATCATCGCTCAAAGAAGGACTTTCGGTTCTGGAATATTTCATTTCAACGCACGGTGCGAGGAAAGGAACGACCGACACGGCGCTGAAGACCGCGCAGGCAGGATATCTTACGCGCCGTCTTGTCGATGTCGCGCAGGATCTCGCTGTCCGCGAGGGGGATTGCCGGTCAAAGGAAGGCATCGAACTTTTCCGCGCCGACGGCAAGGAATTCAACCAGAGCTTCGCGTCGAAAGTTTTTTCGCGCACGGCGCTCGATGATATCAAGATAGGAAATAAAGTTATCGTGAAAGCGAATGAGATCGTCGACAAGGCCGCGGCGGAAACAATCGACCAGTCGAAGCTCGAGTCGGTCATCGTGCGGTCGCCCATCACGTGCAAAACGCTTTACGGCATTTGTTCGAAATGCTACGGCTATGACCTGGGAAGCAACGAGCCGGTGGTGATAGGAACGGCGGCGGGCGTTATCGCGGCGCAATCCATCGGCGAACCGGGGACGCAGCTCACCATGAGAACGTTCCATACGGGAGGTATTGCCGGCGCCGACATCACGCACGGCTTGCCGCGCGTCGAGGAAATTTTCGAAATGCGCCTGCCGAAAGGCCGCGCGATACTCGCTTCGTTCGACGGGAAGATCGACAGGATAGAGGAAAAAGGCACGCTCAAGATGGTCCGCATCATCGCCGACGACAAAAAAGCGAAAGCGCAGGAAATGAATATCCCGCGCGGCACGATCCTGTTCGTCAAGGCGGGGGACAAAGTGCGGCAGGGAGACCAGCTTTCGGAAGGCAACCTTGATATCCACGAACTTTACGAGCATAAGGGCGTGATGGAAGTGGCGCGTTATATCGTGAACGAAGTGCAGAAGATCTATATGTCGGAAGGCGCGCCGATCAACAATAAGCACATCGAAATGATCATCCGGCAGATGTTTTCGCGCGTGAAAATAAGCGCGAGCGGCGACGTCTCCGACTTCATCATGGGAGAGGTCATTGAAAAATCGAAGTTCCTCGAAACAAATAAGGCGGTCAAGAAACAGGGCGGAACGCCCGCGAAATCGGAGCAGATCCTTCTCGGCGTTACGCGCGTCGCCTTGTCCGCGGACAGTTTCCTTTCGGCGGCGTCGTTCCAGGATACCGCGCGCGTGCTTGTGAAGGCGGCCGTCGAATCGAAAGTGGACAAGTTGCGCGGCCTCAAGGAGAATGTCATCATCGGCCGTTTGATACCGATGGGAACGCGGGAAGCGATCGCCGTCGATACGCTCAACGAGATGGAGGAGGAGGAAACATTGCCGTCTCCGGTGGCGGTGAAGGAGTAAAGGAGTAGAAGAGAAGATAGAGCGTTTTGTTTTTCTTTTCTGTCATCCTCGCGACGGCGAGGACCCATGTTTTTCTATCTTGGTATTTGGAACTGGAATTTAATTTTCTATTGAGTATTTGATCGGAGCAAAGATGGGAAACGTGGGTCGTTCGCCTTCGCGGACGATGACAAGTGGACGCTTGCAATCGGGCATTTATCTGGTACAATACAAAAACTATGGAAGACAACGAAAAAGACAAGAAGAACTACGAAATTTCCTTTCTCGTAAAAAGCGAGGACGATATTCCCGGCGTGGTTTCGTTTTTGAGCCGACATAACGCTGAGGCGGTTACCGAGCCGCGCGCCAAAAAACTTGCGCTTGCGTATGAAATAAAAGGAAACAAGGAAGCGGTGTTCGCGTATTGCCATTGCAGGGCGTCCGGCGCCGACGTGAAGAATCTCGAGCGCGATTTTATCATGCGCCACGATGTCATCCGCTCGCTTATCATTTCGCTTTCTTCAAAAAAACAGGAAGTCGTCCGGAGGGATATTCCGGAAAGAAAGCCGATATCGCCGCAGTATTCCGCCGCGCCGCGTCCGGAAATGAAAACGTCATCGCCCGTGATCCTGAGCAACGAAGCACTCACGAAGAAAATAGAGGAAATACTTAAATAGCAAAAAGTGAATAGTGAAAAATTTCAGAAATGCTTAATTATTAAATTTTCTTAAATCAAAACTTTTCGTTTTTCACTTTTAGTTTTAAACTAACAAATATGGATTTCAACAAAGTAATTATCGTCGGCCGCGTCACCGCAAATCCGGAGCTTCGGACAACGCCGGGAGGCCAGCCCGTAACCACGATCGGCGTTGCCACGAACCGCGTCTGGACGGATAAGAACGGAGCGAAACAGGAAGCGGCGGAGTTCCATAATGT
>DAICZW010000034.1 GCA_027310965.1 bacterium
ATGCCCCTCTTTTCCGTCGTCCTTGACCTGTGGAGTAGGCGAAGCCGCCACTCCACAGGTCAAGGATCCGCGCTTTGAAATCTTCGGATCGGGAGTATGGATTTCCTCCTTCGGGGGACGACGGAGGGGAAAATGCTTCGACGGAATCGGCGCTGACTATAGATAGTGAATGGTTACCACGTCGCCACTTGCAAAATAAATCGTTATAGTATATAATACTTTCAAATATTAAAGACACCTTTATGGCGCCGATATCAAAAACAATAAATACCGCGCTTGCGAACCTTACGCCGCGGCAGAAGGATGTTTTAGTGGGACGTTTCGGTCTTAATAAGAAAGAGGGGAAAGGAGAGACGCTTGCGGCGATCGGCGAACGGATGGATGTCACGCGCGAACGGATCCGCCAGATCGAGTGTGCGGGAATATCGCTCGCGAAGGAAAATCTTTTGAAGGACGGCGATGTCGCCGCTTCGCTCAAAAAGATCGGCGAACATATCACAAAAAACGGCGGCGCGATGAAAAAGGATGCGGTTGTCCAATATGCAACGGTCTTTTTGACCGACGCGACCGGCAATCAGATCGATTTTCTTGGCGAGGCCTCGGGTTTTTTCAATCTTTTTTCAGGAGATAACGATTATTTCCCATTTTATTACATTACCAGAAAAGATATGAAGGCGGCGTTCGCGTTCGTGGACAGTTGGACGAATTATCTGCGGTCCCGCAAGGAAAAAGTCCTTTCCGGTTCGTATGACGCGACGCTCGCGGGTTTCTTGAAAATGAAACCGGCGCTTTCGACTGCCGCGGAAAGTTACCTTGCCATTTCAAAGAGCATCAAGAAAAGTCCATATGGCGATGTGGGGCTTCGCGAATGGCCGGAAATCAATCCGGCGACGATACGGGACAAGGTTTATCTCGTCATGAAAAAGAAAAAAGAGCCGTTGCATTTCGAAGCGATCGCCGACCATATCAACAAAGCCCGTTTTGACGACCATAAGGCGCTCACACCGACGGTGCACAATGAGCTTATAAAAGACGACCGTTTTGCGCTGATAGGCCGCGGCATGTACGGCTTGCGGGAATATGGCTATGAAACGGGCACCGCGTGCCAGGCAATTGCGAAGGTTTTGAAAAAGAAAGGACCCCTTCATTCGAGCGACGTGGTTTCCCATGTCAATCAAAAATATTCCTTCCGGCAGAATACGATTCTTATCAATCTTCAGAACAAGAAATTCTTTGAACGTCTTTCCGACGGCACCTATTGCGTGCGGGAATCGTAAGCGATTGAGGATATTACTCGCCCCGCTGGCCTGCTTTTGGCACGGGTTTTAGAATAAGGGAGTGTTGGCTATCCACGCATGCGGACAATGGCAACTCCATGATATACTTTTGATATGGATGCCATGGTTTCGTTTATTTTCTCCCAGGCATTGGCAATCGCGCGCAGCATTGCCGTTGTTTGGGGCGCCGTCTGGTGGATTGCCGTTCCCGTTATCGCGGCAATCATTTTTTGGGAGTTTTGGATGCTGTATATCCATATCCGGTGGCTGAAAAAAATCAACTGGAAAACGCTTGAGATACAGGTTCCGAAAAACATTCTGAAAACACCGAAGGCGATGGAGCAGGTTTTTTCCGCCGCGCACGCCATGCATAAAGCCAGGCACCGATTTTTCGAAAAATACTGGGAAGGGGAATTGGACTATTTCATGTCGTTCGAGCTGGTCGGCCGCGCCGGAGAAAGCCATTTTTATCTGCGCGTTCCCGAACAGTACCGTCCCATGATGGAATCGGCGATCTATGCGCAATATCCGGAAGCCGAAATCGTCGAAGCGGATAATTACGTGGCGCAGATGCCGAATATCCTGCCGAACAATGATTTCGATATTTTCGGCGGCGAATGGATACTCGGCAATAAGAACTGTTATCCTATCCGCACCTATCCGATGTTCGAAGAAGCGGTCGAGGAACAGCGCATCGATACCGTTGCGTTCATCATGGAAGCGATGGCGAAGCTCAAGGATAACGAACAGATGTGGATTCAGCTTATCGTGCGTCCGGTGGGCGGCGACTGGGCAAAAGAAGGCGAGGCAATCATCAATAAGCTTCTCGGCATCGTGGAAGAAAAAAAGAAAGGATGGCTTGCCGATTTCCAATGGCTGGGTTTTACGCTCGACGAGCTGATAGCCGCGCCTTTCGAGCATCCCAGTCAGGAAGTGAAGCGTAAAGAAGAGAAAGCCATGAATATGAAATTGCTTCTTTCGAATCCCTCGACCAAAGACATCATTGACGGTATCCGGGAAAAAATATCGAAGATCGCTTTTGAAACGACCATCCGGTTTATTTATATCGATAAACGCGAAACGTTTAAAAGAGATAATATTTCGTCGGTCAGCGCTTTTCTCAAACAGTTCAGCACGCAGAACCTCAATTCTTTCAAGCCGGATTCGAAAACGCTGCCGTCCGTCAAGGGATTATCCAAGGAAAAAAGGAATAACTGGCGGAAACGGATGGTCTATGAAAGGTATCGCGATATTGAGTTCAGCCCGGGCAAGCCCCCCATTTTGAATACCGAGGAGTTGGCAACGATATATCACTTCCCGATTGCCGCCGTGGGTACGACCGAATTGGAAAAGGTTTCTTCGCGCAAAGGCGGCCCTCCGTCCAGTTTGCCGATGGTGGAAGAATAATTTTTCTTATTCTTTGGCTTCTTTCTTGCCATCGTCCGCGAAGGCGGACGACCCGCGCTTCCCCCGTTTTAATTTCCTAAAACATGGGCCCTCGCCTCTGTGATGATGACGGAGTGGCGTCGATAGCGCAGGCGTCAAAGAATACGACTTTTCTTTTCTGTGTTAAAATACGCATATGTCCGACAATGCTCCCGATATCACGCCGCTCGGTTTTTATAATTTCAGGCGCCAGCGGAAAAAATTCGGCATCAAGCTCGACGATCGCCGCCGGCATGTTTATATAGTCGGAAAAACCGGCGTCGGGAAATCGACGCTTTTGGAAAATATGATCATCGCGGATATCCGCGCCGGGAAAGGCGTGGCATTTTTCGATCCGCACGGGGAATCCGCGGAAAAGATACTGGATTTCATTCCGGAAGAGCGGCTGGATGACGTGATCTATTTCGATCCGTCGGATACCGACAATCCCATCGCGTTCAATCCGATGGAACAGGTGGACGGCGAATTCCGGCATCTCGTGGCGTCGGGCATCATGGGCGTGTTCAAGAAGATCTGGCCGGATGCATGGTCGGCGCGCATGGAATATATTCTGAACAATACCATTCTTGCGCTTCTTGAATTTCCCGATTCGACGCTGCTCGGCATTATGCGGATGTTCGCGGAACCGGCGTACCGGAAGAAGATCGTGGATAACCTGCAGGATCCCGTTATCAAGGCTTTTTGGGCGAACGAGTTTGCGAAATATACCCAGCGGCTTGAGACGGAAGCGCTTGCCGCGATCCAGAATAAAGTGGGACAGTTCATTTCCAATCCGCTGATAAGGAATATCATGGGGCAATCGCGCTCGACGATCAATATGCGCGCCATCATGGACGGCGGAAAAATCCTCATCGTGAATCTTTCGAAAGGCAAGATAGGCGAAGATAATTCGCGGCTTCTGGGCGCGATGATGATCACGCGGCTTCAGCTCGCGGCGATGTCGCGCGTGGATATTCTCGAAAGCAAGCGCAATGATTTTTTTCTTTACGTCGACGAGTTCCAGAATTTCGCCACGGAATCGTTCGCGAACATTCTTTCCGAAGCGCGGAAATACCGGCTGGGGCTCATCCTTGCGCATCAATATATCAGCCAGCTTGTGGAGGCCGACAACACCAAGGTGCGCGATGCGGTGTTCGGGAACGTCGGCACGATTATCGCTTTTCGCGTGGGCGGCGCCGACGCGGAATTCCTCGAAAAAGAATTTATGCCGGAATTTACCGAAAACGATCTCGTGAACCTGGGGAAAGCGAATATTTATATAAAGCTTATGATTGACGGCGTGGCATCCAGTCCTTTTTCCGCGGAGACAATTCCGCCTGAGCCGAAGCCCCTTGTTTCTTACCGCGATGTCATTGTGAAAAATACGCAGAAAAAATACGGAACGCCGCGCGCGGTCGTTGACGCGAAGATCGCTTCGGAATGGGAAACAAAAAGCGACGCGATTCTGGAAGAAAAAATCGGCCGGCGGGACGAGAAGCATCTGTATGACGTTTTGAAAACCGGCGGGCGGCGGAATGAACGGGAAAAACCGCGCGCCATTGCGTCGACGTCAGTCAATAATGTGCCGGCCGATCGCGCAAACGATACCAATAAAGAATCCGCGTCGCAGCCGGTTCCGGAGCCGAAGAAAGAATATCAAAAACCGTCCGCAAGCATCGAGGAAATGCGCCGCAAGATCGGTGAATCGCTCAAAAAGAAGCCCGAATAAAATTAATAATCCAGCTCTTCCGTCGTCCCCGTTCCGTATCGTGGCACGGGACGAGGACGACGGAAACAAAACAGAGAGTTCCAAACCTTCTTTGTGAAATTCCATATCATTACCATTTTCCCGGGCATGTTCGATTCGTATACCAACGAATCGCTGTTTCGCCGTGCCGTGAAAAACAAGATTGTTTCCGTCGCGACGCACGACCTCCGCGATTTTTCGGATGCGCGGTACGGCAAAAAAATAGCGGGCAAGCGGCAACCGTTCGCGAAAGTGGACGACCGGCCGTTCGGCGGCGGGCCGGGAATGGTGCTCCAGCTTCCGCCGATCTATAGAGCAGTGGAAGACATTAAGTCAAAAGCGACATTCTTATGTCGTCCTCGCGAAGGCAAGGATTCACGCTTAAAAAAATCAAAAGTGCGGATTATTCTTTTTTCCACGCGGGGAAAAAAATTCGACGCGGAAAGCGCGCGGCGGCTTGCGAAGTACGACGCGCTGATTTTCATTTGCGGCCGTTATGAAGGCGTCGACGAACGCGTGGCGGAACATGTTGCCGACGAGGAAATTTCGATGGGGGATTACGTGCTGTCCGGCGGCGAAATTCCCGCGCTTGCCGTCATGGAAGCGGTAAGCCGGTTCGTGCCAGGGTTTCTCGGCAAAGAAGAATCGCTTGAGGAGAAAAACGGTTCGTTCCCGACTTATACGCGGCCTCCAGAATTTTTCCCGGAAAAATCCGGGAGGAAAAGAAAATCGGAATCAAAAAAAACCGCAGTATGGTCAGTTCCGAAAGTGCTTCTATCGGGCGATCATAAGAAAATAGAGGAATGGCGGAAGCGGAGATAGTTGTTTTTTAGTGTATGCTCCATTGTCATCCTCGCCCTATGGAGTAGGCGAAGCCGCCACTCCATAGGGCGAGGACCCATGTTTTAGGAAATTAAGACGGAAAGCGCGGGTCGTCCGCCTTCACGGACGATGACAGATTTATTGCTGTTTTTTTGTGCGTTTTTATGCATCCACGCCGACCGCTTCAGAGATATTTTTAAATCCGTCTTTTTTGAGCAGGTCCGCAAGGCCGGCGTTCACGGCGCCGGCGAGTTGGGGGCCTTCATAAATCATGCCGGTAATGCATTGCACGAGTGTGGCGCCGAGACGGATTTTGCGGTAGGCGTCTTCGGCGGAAAATATCCCTCCGCAGCCGATAATCACGAGTTTTTTACCGAACTCTCGGTAGCTGAGCCGGATAAGCTCATCGGAACGCCGGCGGGTCGGAACGCCGCTGAAGTGGCCGGCGCCGGCGTTTTCGATTTCTTTTTTTACGAATGCGGGATCATGCCGGTTTTTTTGGAGGTTTCCAAGAATGACGCCGGCAACGGGAAATTCGGCGGCCGTGCGGAGTATCGCGAGCGTTTCATCATCCGTTTTTTCTATCGGCATTTTTATGAAAAGCGGCCGCGAAAGATTAACCGCAGCAATTGCCGAGAGGAGCGCGCGGAGATTTTCCGGCGGATAGAACGTTACCGAGCCGTACAAATTCGGACAGCTGATATTCAGTTCATAATACGAAAAAGGTATCCGCGATGTTTCGGCTTTTTCGAACGCGGCGGCAACATCCTCGACCGCTTCTTCCTGCGTCATCGCGGCGCGTGAATTCGTTTTTCCCAAACTTAATCCGACCGGAAACGGAAATGTCCGATCAAATTCTTTAAAGTGTGAATCCTCGCCCTGCGGAGCAGGCGAAGCCGCCATTCCGCGGGGCGGGCCGGAGTTTATCCCGTGCCGCGCTACAGGGCGAGGCCGACGCAATAAGAATCGTCTCGATTTTTCGAGCATGGCATCGATGCCGTCGTTCTTGAACCCTTTATTTACGATGAGCGAATGGGATTTTATAAGCCGGCCGAGCCGTGGCGCGGGATTGCCTTCATAGGGCCGGTTTGTGATGGTGCCGATCGTGCCGAAACCGAATCCGATCGCGGGGAGTATGTCTGTCAGCTGGGCGCGGTAATCGAAGCCCGCCGCGAGGCCGACGGGATTTTCAAAACGGATTCCCGCTACGGTTTGCGCGAGTGCGGGATTGTCAACGCGGAACGCGGCATGGAATATCCCCGTCATCAATCGCGAGCGCCCCATCCATTCGCCCGTATTCGTAAAAAAAACATGGACGTTCTCCGAATCAAAACGAAAAATAATCGGCCGGCATATGCCGCGATAGACGGCGTGGGAAAAGGAGATAAAAAATTTCATTTCTTTATGATAACACGCTTTTCTGCCGTTCTCCTGGAGGGAGGGTCTCTGCTCCCTGTCTTTCCGTTTTTTTTAAAAGCGTGGATCCTCGCTCTATGGAGTAGGCGAAGCCGCCATTCCGCGGGGCGAGCCTCCGCGAGGCCTATGGAAAGAAAAAATTGCGTTTATGGCATGAAAATGGTACTATGCAAAAGCCGGCAATCCAGACGATTACTCCTTCATTAAATCGAAGGGGAGGAAAGTCCGGACACCACACTCGAAATTTCGAGTTACATGAGGTAGCGGCTAACAGCCGTCGCGCGCAAGCGTAGAGGTGCGAGCAGTGACGTCTCGAGGCGAAAGCCGAAGGAGGACCCCTATCCCAACGTAGATGGTCTAACTCTGCCATAGGGACAAAAAAGCAGAGGTGAAACGGCAAAATCCTTACCGGGTGCAAGGCCGTATCATCGTTGCCGGGCAACGATGGGGTGCCGCATGAGCCAAAGAGCAATCGATGGCCAAGACAAATGATCGTCGCTCTGATGCAAATCGGAGGCACAGAATCCGGCTTACGGATTACCGGCAAAAACCCCCGAGCAATCGGGGTTTTTTTATTTTTCTTGATGCGGCAAAAACGATTTTTTATTTTCTTGCGCGGTTCCGTTCTAAAAGTTATGCACAGGCCGTGCTTTTTGATATGGTATACTTTTACTATAAATTTAAAGTCGCGTTTTTTTGGCTCGGTTCAATAAAAAATATAAATA
>DAICZW010000035.1 GCA_027310965.1 bacterium
TAGTAATATAATACCTATCCATAATATGGTACCATATCCGTTTTATTTTGATACAATCATCGGTTGTGCTTAATTTTAGGGGGATATTCGGCAATAGGGGCGGCCTTTAGCGACAAAATTGAAACTTTTTTTCCGGAAATTCGTATTATATAATAATGCCTGGAAGCTCCTTAAAAGCAGGGTGTATGGTTTGTGTCTGTTGTCGTTCGCATCTTTCTGTCCGTCATCCCGCTTTGTGTAGGATGGCATAGGGCGGGAATCCATATTTTAAAAGACCGGAAGCATGAGTTTCCGCTTTCGCGGGAATGGCGGATTTTTACGGGATTAACGGAAAAAATAATCAAACATCATAGCCATGAGCATCTTCAACGATCATTATAAAAAAAATCTTGCCGCCATCGTTGCGATCGTCCTCATTATTTTCGCCGCAGCGGCGTTTTTGAATTCCGGTTCGGCATCGGCTGCCGCAATCGCCAGTTTCTGGAACGGCAGGGTTCTGCCGTTTGTTTTCCGGAAATACGAACATAATGCCGCGATGCAATCATCCGCGGCAGCTGGCAATACGTCGCTTTATCAGCCGGCGATCGATTACGAGCAGGCGGTCGTGGATGCCGTAAAAAAAGCGTCGCCGGCAGTGGTTTCCATCACCATTTCCGAGAACGTGCCGATCGTCGCACAGTGTCCGTATAATCCCTATCAAAATCTTCCGCCGGAATTCCAGCAATTTTTCGGCGGCGATGCATCGGGCCTTACGGCCCCGTGCGATACCGGCAAGACCCAGTTGCAGGAAGTGGGAGGCGGCAGCGGTTTTATTATTTCTTCGGACGGGCTCATTCTCACGAACAAGCACGTGGTTTCGGACGCGGGCGCGTCGTATACCGTTCTTATGAACGACGGTAAGAAATATTCCGCGAAAGTTCTGGCAAGGGATCCTTCGCAGGATTTCGCGGTGGTGAAGATCGATGCGACCGGACTGCCCACGGTGACGCTCGGTGATTCAAACGGCCTGGCGCTCGGGCAGACCGCCATCGCAATCGGGAATGCGCTCGGCGAATACAGCAATACGGTATCGGTCGGCGTCATATCCGGCCTTTCGCGCACCGTAACGGCGGGTGATCCGAATTCCGCGCAGGAGGAAACAATCCGTGGCGTGATCCAGACCGATGCCGCGATCAATCCCGGCAATTCCGGCGGGCCGCTGCTGAACTTGCGCGGCGAGGTGATCGGCATCAATACGGCAATCGCATCGGGCGCGCAAAGCATCGGGTTCGCGATCCCGATCGATCAGGCGAAGCATGATATCACTTCCGTGGAAACGAGCGGCCAGATCCAGACGCCCTATCTTGGCGTGCGGTACATGGCAGTGACGGCGGATATGGCGAAGGCCCAAAATCTGCCGGTTGCGAGCGGCGCTTTGGTGCGCGGCGGTGCGGGCGGTCCGGCCGTGATGCCGGGATCTCCCGCAGCAAAAGCCGGCATCAAGGCGGAGGACATCATAACCAAAGTGGACAATCAGGCGATCGACGCCGATCACGATCTCGGAACGGTGATAGCGCAATACAACGTGGGTGATACGGTGACGCTTACGATAAACCGCGCAGGGAAAGTCATTACGTTGCAGGCGACGCTTGCGAAAAGGCCGGCGAATCAGTAACTTCTTGACTCATTGGCACTCTCGGTATAGGATTGCCAATGAGTTATTTTGCCCTCTGTCATCCTGGAAAACGCGAGTATTCGGGCGTTTATCCAGGATCCGGAATTAATTTTCTTTGGATGATGATGAAGAGGGTCCGGATCCTGGATATTCCTTGCGGACTCGGAATTTCAGGATGACACAAGGGAAAACCATCATCGGACGACAATAATGATAAAAAATTGTTATACTATAACTAGAACCCGTCTCGAAAATAGGCCAGCGGGGATTGCGATGAATTTTCGGAGCGGAAAGCGCGCATTGCAACGAAAGAATATCGGGATCAGGATATTTCAAGGCGAAGTCCGCGCTTTCAGAACGAAAATAACCGCAAGACCCGCGGATTCTTCTTGAAAAGCTATTTTCGAGACGGATTCTAAACTGAATAACAAGTAAATTTATAACCAATAACCAAGCCATGCCCAATTTTCATCGTTTTACCATTAAGGCGCAGGAAGCGCTGCAGAACGCGCAGGAGATCGCGGCGAAAAAAAATCACGGCGAGCTGAAGGCGATTCATCTTTTGGCGGCGCTTATGGAAGATGAGCAATCGCTGGTCATCCCGCTTTTGGAGCGTTCCGGCGTAAATCTCGAGAAAATGGACGAGCTGATCGATTTCGAGCTTGATCGCATCATGCCTATCGTGGGTAATACCGCCGTCAGCCAGCTCTATCTTTCTCAGGAATTGATGCAGGTTCTCGATCAGGCGGCGAAGATCGCTGCGCAGCAGAAAGACGAATATGTTTCGTGCGAGCATCTTTTACTTGCGTTGCTTGAGGTGTCGACGACGGCGAAAACGACGCTGGAAAAATTCGGCGTCAAGCGCGATGCCGCGTTCCGCGTGCTGGCGCAGCTCCGGGGAACGGTGCGCGTGACGGATGAAACGCCGGAAAGCAAATTCCAGACCTTCGAGAAATACGCCATTGATTTAAGCGAGGCGGCGAAAGCGGGCAAGCTGGATCCCGTAATCGGCCGCGAAGAGGAATTGCGGCGGCTGATGCAGGTGCTTTCGCGCCGCACGAAGAATAATCCGTGCCTCATCGGCGAGCCGGGCGTCGGCAAAACGGCGATCGTGGAGGGTCTTGCCCAGCGCATCGCTTCGGGCGACGTTCCGGAAATGTTGAAAGGCAAGCGGGTTTTGATGCTTGATATGGGGTCGCTTATCGCCGGCACGAAGTTCCGCGGCGAGTTCGAGGATCGGTTGAAAGCATTTATAAAAGAAGTGAAAAACGCTTCCGGCAATATCATCCTTTTTATCGACGAGATCCATACGATTGTGGGAGCCGGCGCGGCGGACGGGGCAATGGACGCTTCGAACCTTTTGAAGCCGGCGCTCGCGCGCGGCGAACTGCACGCGATCGGCGCGACGACCACGAGGGAATACCAGAAGCACATAGAAAAAGACCCCGCGCTCGAGCGGCGGTTCCAGCCGATCACGGTCGAAGAGCCGTCCATAGAAAACTCCATTGCGATCCTGCGCGGGTTGAAAGAAAAATACGAGATCCATCACGGCATGCGCATCAGCGACGAGGCGATTGTCGAAGCGGTCAATCTGTCGGCGCGGTACATTACCGACCGGTTTCTGCCCGATAAGGCGGTGGATATAATAGACGAGGCCGCCGCGTCTCGCCGGCTCGATTCGGAAAGTTTGCCGAAAGAGATCGACGCGATCCGGCACGATATCATGCGGCTCGAGGTGGAACGCCAGGCGCTCGCGAAAGAGGGCGCGAAGGATGCCGCGCGCGTGAAGGAGATCGACAAAGAACTCGCGAAATTCAAAGAACAGAACGACGAGCTTTCGAGCAAGTGGCATGCGGAAAAGATAAAATTCGAGACGCTGCATCAGCTCCGCCAGAAAGTGGACAATTTGAAGCGGGAATCGGAAGTTGCCGAGCGTGAGGGGAACCTGGAGCGCGTGGCGCAGATCCTGTACGGCGAACTGCCGCAGGCGGAAAAGGATTTCACTATTTTTGAAAAGAAAAATTTCGGCGCGGCGGCAAAAGGCAAGAAAGCGAAGGGCGTTTCGGACGACCGTTACTTAAAAGAAGCGGTGGATAAGGAAGATGTCGCGGCGGTGGTTTCCACATGGACGGGCATTCCTTTGAAGCGTATGCTCGAATCCGATACCGAAAAACTGATGCGCATTGAGGAGGTGCTTCACGAACGGGTCGTCGGACAGGAGGAAGGTATCGCGGCGATCGCGCACGCCCTGCGCCGCGCGCGCGCGGGACTTTCCGATATCAACCGTCCCATCGGGTCGTTTATGTTCCTCGGCCCGACGGGCGTCGGCAAGACCGAGCTTGCGAGGGCGCTCGCGGAGTTCATGTTCAACGACGAAAAGGCGCTTATCCGGATCGATATGTCGGAATATATGGAACGTTACGCCGTGAGCCGGCTGGTCGGTTCGCCGCCCGGCTATGTCGGCCATGAAGAAGGCGGCCAGCTGACGGAAATATTGCGGCATCGTCCGTACAGCGTCATTCTTTTCGATGAGATCGAAAAAGCGCATCCCGAAGTGTTTAATCTTCTGCTGCAGGTTTTGGACAACGGCCGGCTGACCGACAGCAAAGGGAAAACGGTGAATTTCAAGAATACGATCATCATTATGACCTCGAACGCGGGAAGCGAGCACTTAAAGGCGGTGTCGCGTATCGGATTCAGCGCGGCGGGCGCGCAGGCGACGCTCGAAGAAGGGGATTATCGCGAAAAAGTGATGGAAGCATTGCGTCGCAGCTTCCGTCCTGAATTCCTGAACCGCATCGACGAAATAGTCGTTTTCAAACCGCTCGGCAAAGAGGACATCGAGAAAATCGTGGACATCCAGTTGGCGCTTATCGAAAAGCGGCTTGCCGAGCGGCATATCACGCTTGCGCTTGATTCGACGGCAAAAGAATACCTGTCAAAGGAGGGTTTCAGCCCGGAGTTCGGCGCCCGCCCCTTGAAGCGTTTGATGCAGAAGGTTATCCTTGATACATTGGCCGATAAGATCATTCGCGGTGAATTCAAAGATGGCGGAAAAGTTAAGATCAATCTTAAAGCGGGCGCACTGGTCTTTAATCACTAGAGCCCATCTCGAAAATTGGCGGCCTATTTTTGAGTTGGGCTCTCGAGCCGTTATTTTCGCCGCCGCGTGGCTTTTTCTGCCATGGTGGCTTTTTCTTTTCGTCGCGCTTGGCTCTTATTTCTATCATTTTTTCCAGCCATGGAAAACGTTTGCCGCTTTTTTGTGCCTTGTGGCGCTCACGGCCGCGCAATCGCCGTCTCTTTTATTTGCGCTTATTTTTGGAGCCGTCTTCTATTACCTCCTTCTTATCAAGGACCTGATGATCATCGACCGGCGATCCGCCTATGATATCCTTGTTCTCGCACTCTCGTTTTTCCTGATCAGGGATTTTTTCAGAGGGTTTTATGCGCCCGGCGCAGCCGCTTTTTTCTGGTCATTCTGGATCGCTGTCGCAATAGGATTGCTCGCCGACAGCATGATGCGTTTTTTCGCGGTTGATAATTTTTCTTCCGCATCGCTTTCTGTATCTGCCAGGGACGCTGTTCTTGACGGCGATCAGGAGCCCGTTTCGGGAGAAAATATGGACAGCGATGTTTTTAACGACCATCTCCGTCGTCCTCGCGAAGTCAAGGATCCGCGCTTCCAGTATTCCTCTCTTCGTTATTCGCCGGAAGCAAGAATTCCCCGGAACCGCCTCCGGCCTGTCGCGGCATGGCTCATCGCCCTGCTTTCGTGGCAGCTGCTTCTTGTCGGTCTTTTTCTTCCGCTTGATTTCATTTATCAATCCGTCATCGTTTTTGTCGCCGCCGCATTTCTTTATGAACTTATCACCGGATATTTCTTTAACGATCTTTCCCGGGAAAAGACATTCGTAACGGTCGGCGTTTTTTTCTCGATCATTATTCTTCTTCTTGCTTCGGCAACCTGGAAACCGTAGAGGTTGGCTTTATTCTCGTTTCCGCGCCCTGTTCCCTGCGCTCGGAGAAAACGACAACGCGGGCTGGATTATTTTTGAGATGGGGTCTATACTCATCAGCATGTTTGAATCCGGCAAAACAACTCCTGTTCTGAAGAAATCATACGAGATTGCGTACGCGCTTTGCCGGATCGCGGCGAAAATTCCGGAAAAGTATTTTGCGGATGCGCTTGCGAACGAAGGCGTGAAACTGCTTGGTTTTGCCGCGGAAGGGGAATCCGGCAATGCGCAAAACTCGCTCGCCGCCGCGGAGTATTTTATAAAGCTCGGTATGGGTATCGGTTCTATCGATACCGCGAACGGCGAATTGCTTCTCGGCGAGATTGCCGGACTCAACGGGATGATTGCCGGATTATTGAATATATCCAAAGCAAAACCTGCCGACCTTTCAGGAATTTTTACTCCGGCGGAAGAATCCGCTCTTTCTGTCATCCCCGCGCAGGCGGAGGCCCACGCTTCCAATCTTAATGCATCTTTTAAGACTGGAAGCATAGGTTATCCGTCTCCACGGACAATGACAGAGGGGAACGCGGACGACAGAAAAACCGGTTCCGGCAATAATCCGGCAACAGAATCCGGCAACGATGATTATTTCATAAATAATCCGGCAGAATCCGGCAAAGAATCCGGCAATCCGGCAATAAATGAACATGAATCCGGCAACGACAGCAACTATGGCATTGCCGAATTGATTAAATCCGGCAATCGGCAGGGAGCGATTCTTGAAATAATCCGGCAATCCGGCAATTGCCGCATCAAGGACGTCCAGGATATTTTCCCCGGATTAAGTGAAAGAACGCTCAGACATGACCTTCAATTGCTTGCCGAGCAAAACTTAATAGAGAAAATAGGCAGCGGCGGTCCGGCGGTGTTCTATAAAAGAAGGGGATAACTATAGTTTCTCTCCTTCGTCGTCCTCGACCCGGTCGAGGATCCACGCTTTAAGAAATAAAAGAGAAGATTGAAAGCATAGATTCCCTCCTTCGGGGAGACGACGCAATAAGAAGTGCGCCGGATTGGAAGCATGGGTCGTCCGGTCAAGCCAGATGATGACAGATCGAGGGCGGACGACGGCGATATCCGGCAGCCCTGTTTTGCCGGATTTTTCCGCTTTGCCGGGTAACTTTCCGGTACGCCCGTCCGTTGTAATGAATGATGGCATTTTGGAAGTGGAGAGGAAAGGGAAATGCCCTTCTTCCCAATTTCAGATATGTCTGTTATGATGAAAATAATTAAATAAGTTCGGAAGTGAGGCCGGACTAAAGATAACGACACAAAGCTGCGTTTTGCGGTTTTTGTCTCTTAATCATCGGCCTCGCTTTCAAAGCGAGTTTTTTTATTTCCATAAGACACCAACCCTGTTTCCGTTATTGCTTTTGCCGGCTTTACCTCACAGAGATTCGGCGAAAGCAAAAAGCGGAAGCGGTACCCAACAAAGCGTTTCAACACAAGGTCGACGGCAATAGTGTTCAATAACGAATACTACGGTCGATATATATAAAAG
>DAICZW010000036.1 GCA_027310965.1 bacterium
AATAATAATAAAATAAACATTCGCCCGGCGTTTTTCGTAATACGATGAACGTCGGGATCTTTCTCTCAGTCCTTGCGGGGCCGCAGCGAAAGTATCCCTGGCAACTGTTTACCAAAAACACAGCTCCCTGCTAACTCGCAAGAGGATGTATAGGGGGTGACGCCTGACCGATGCGAGAAGGTCAAGGCTGGGGGTTCTCCGGCTTCGGTCGGAGGGCTCACTGGCTCAAGCCCTCGTCAATGTCAGCGATAACTATAATCGTTCTAAGGTCGGATGAAGCTTAACCTCGCGTTAAGGTTTGTCCGAGGATTGGAACGATTATGGCATTTGGTAAAAATAAAGCGCAGCCCGTCTCATAAACATGAGATGTCCTTAAAAAATTCGACTATATGCTGGAATAACCGTTGTATCCGGTGCTACTCGAAAGAGTAATAATGTATCCGGTGCGGTCGATCAGCAGGAAAGATTCGCGTAAGCGAAAATCCTCAGAGGCCATACGTCGAAATCCGATTTATTTTGGATAAGATATGGTCCGAACTGTATGGCGACATATAGAGTTGTCCGCGGAAAAGGGCGGACAGAATAACACATTTGAGCGCAATTCCTTTTCGGGTAAGTTCCGAAGCGCACGAAAGGCGTAATGACTAGGGAACTGTCTCAGCGGCAAGCTCGGTGAAAATGCGATTCCCGTGAAGACGCGGGATACCTGTAGCGGGACGAAAAGACCCCGGAAGCTTTACTGCAGCTTGGTATTGATTTTAGAGTCTTGATGCGTAGCGTAGTGGGGAGGATTCGAGGCGGCGCTTTCGGGCGCTGCTGATCCGACGATGAAACACCCATCTTCAAGTCTTTAACGTCTCACTGGCGGGAGATTGCGAAAGCATAAACCTCGCCAAGACAGTGCTTGGTAGGCAGTTTAAATGGGGCGTTTTCCTTAACTGCGATAGTGCGCTCCGTGCTATCGCGATGGGGGACACGTCCGATCCGTGAAGACGGATCGGAGTGAAAAATCTGGTGTATATGCTGGAACATCTGAGTATCCGACATTACTGTAAGTCAAGAAAGATTTTATGAAAATTTAACCTTCTTTGAGTTATAGTGAAAATATGTTCGGTGCAGACAATCAGCAGGCAGCCACGAAAGTGGAAGTCCTCAGAGACTATCAGCCAGAGCGGCGCGCGTCCGGCGCACCGTATGATATAGTCCGATCTTCATGGCGACATGAAGGCCACGCGAAAGCGTGGCAACCTAAAAAATGAACAAAAAACAAAAATCGATTCTTGTTGGATTGCTTTTGGGTGATGGACATTTGGAAACGGTAACTCGTAACCGAACCTATCGCCTAAAAGTCGAGCACTCGCTCAAGCAAAAAGAATATGTCGATTGGTTGTATGGCGAGTTTGCGGATTTTATCCGTCATGAACCATACGTCAAAACAAAATCATTGAACGAAAAGCAATTTTCGTGCTGTGGGTTTACGACATGTTCGTCGGGATTATTTCGATTTTATGCTCAACAATTTTATTCCGGGCGTAAAAAGATAATCCCCAAGCTCTTTGCAAAGCTTATTGATCCGCTGGCGCTTGCGATATGGTTTATGGATGACGGCTCGTTTAAATCGATCCGCCATAAGACGTACATCATTCACAGCGTTGGCTATACAAAAGACGATCTTGGAATTGTTCAAAAAGTTTTTGAAGAAAAATTCGGTATTAAAGTGGCGTTACATAAGCAATACGATCGGTGGAGGATTTATTTTCTTTCCGAAACCGCAGACAAGTTCAAAAAACTTATCGAGCCGTATGTAATACCATCCATGAAATACAAATTAGGTTAACACATGCCAAAAGAGTAACGGAGGAGTTTATTAAGGTCGGCTTAGCCCGGATGGAAATCGGGCAGGACGTGCAAACGCAAAAGCCGGCTTAACTGCGAGACCTACAAGTCAAGCAGGCGCGAAAGCGGAAGTTAGTGACCCGATGGCAATGTTTGATTCATTTTTAATGTTTCGAACTCTTTATAGAAAGGCCAGAGACACCGGATAAAAGCTACTCCGGGGATAACAGGCTAGTGAAGTCCGAGCGTCCCTAGCGACGACTTCGCTCGGCACCTCGATGTCGGCTCGCCACAGCGCGGGGGTGTAGAAGCTCCCAAGCGTTTGGCTGTTCGCCAATTAAAGTGGCACGCGAGCTGGGTTCAGACCGTCAACCAAGATAACCCAATCGAGCATAGAATTTGTTTTTTAGAAAGCACATTCACTGTTATAAAAAAAGAAACGGCGGCCTCCGACGGCAACGTCGGAGTGTAAAATCGACTCATATCGGTGAAGTCCTGCGCAACGGACCTGGTTGCGAAAGGATAATACCGAGGGAAGTTCATTGATGCGGATAAGGTTGTAGTGTTATGGCGTTGTAATGTTTTTATGCATCACAACAAGGCCGTTTCGGCCTATGGAAAACATTTACACCATCAGCGTTTTAATGTAACCCCGTAGAGACTCAGCTGCGAAAGCGGCTGGATGGAAGAAAATTCCATAAGACGTCGGTCATCTCGATGCGGATCGAGATGGTGGTATAGTCCAAACCGCCAGTAATGGCGTGAAGAATGAATTGCGTGAGACAGGTCGGTCTCTATCTGTTACAGGCGTTTTATACTTGAGGGGAGTTGGCCTTAGTACGAGAGGACTGGGCTGAACATACCTCTGGTCTACCGGCTTTGCCACCAGGTGAACTGCCGGGTAGCTATGTATGGAAGGGATAAGCGCTGAAAGCATCTAAGCGCGAAGCCTACCCCAAGATTAGGTATTTTAGGTTCGTGGAAGACTACCACGTTGATAGGCTCTAGGTGTAAGATCCGCAAGGATTTCAGCCGAGGAGTACTAATACCTGCCAACCATCCCAATGCTGACTTGCCGTGCATAACGCACGGTTAATATTCCATAATCCATCTCAAATAAATCATTATTTTGAGATGGATTGCAATATTTATTTTTTGTTCTTATACAAAACAGCGAGCAAACGTAGTGACGGAGTGTTTCTTCTTTGCAAGGGAGTAGAAAGAGCTCCTCCTTTAAATTTTTTCTGCACCAAACGGAGCCATTCCTCTTTGGAAAGGAGTTAAGGGAGTCCCTCCTTTCCAAAGAGGAATGCGTAGTCATTGAGTCCTTATATGCTGGTGTTTTATCCGCGCGTGAACCACCTCTTCCCATTCCGAACAGAGAAGTGAAGCCGTGCGCAACCGATGATACTTGGGGCTTCGGCCTTCGGGAAAGTAGGTTATGCCAGCATATAAGTATTGAATACAACCCGTCTCAAAAGCAGCTTTTCAGGCAGCGTCCGCGGGTCTTAAGGAAATTTTATGAAACTCTGTTTTATCCGCCGGTTCGCCCTGAGAAATGAATGCGCGGACGCATTTATTTTCTCCTCGCTGCCGACGGCCGGCAATTCCCGCCGACCTGCTTTTGAGACGGGTTCTCTGTTTTTATTTTTGGTACGGGCGGATTATAATAAAAACATGGAAAGACAAGAATTCAACATGTCGGCCGCGAAAGAATCCATTGAATCCAGACCGCAGATCACGCCGCGCAGGTTGATGTTGGCTTTGGAAGCGGCAGTAAAACTGCAAACAAAAAGCGTTGAGGTTGACGGTAAGGATCACCTCAAAGAAATTCCTCCGGACAGTAAGGTGATTGTCGCTACCACGCATCTTTCTGATCTTGATGTGCCTATGGCGGCATATGTTCTTGGCAATGAATTAAATTTGATCATTACCGATCAGTCCGTCCATCATCATTTTACGGAAGAAGGAGGTTCCTATATTGAGATGATCTTGGCGGGCAAGGAAAATTTTATTCCTATTGATCATAAAAAGTCCCACAAGGGAAAGGAGCCAAGCTTTAATCCGGATAATTTCGCGCCAATGGCGGAAGCCCTTGAAAAAGGGAAAGATGTGGTATTTGCCGCGCACGCTCCAAGCAAAAAGCATGAAAAGAATCTGAAAAACGACAGGGGCGGTTATGGGGCTGTTTATCTTGCTGAAATTTCAGATGCGGTCGTCCTTCCTGTTGCGGTTGAGGTTATATTCGACGGCGGTACGGGAATGTATGAAAATCATTTTAAAACCTTTTTTAAAAAACCAGATGTTAAAGTCCATATCGGGGCTCCTTTCAAGCTTTAAAAAATCAAAGGAATTGAGCGGTTTTCGGAACTTATGAAAAGACATTCCGAAACGGGTCCGTTGACCATTGAAGAATTCAAAGAGTTCTCCGGCACGAAAGCGGCTCTTAAACTGCAATCGAAGTTTTTAATGTCGAAGCTGGTCGCATTGTTTCCCGATTCGGGAAAATGATACAAAAAGTTTCATGAGTTTAAATATTTAATCAGGACGTGCGCATTTGAAAAAAATCATAAGAAAATGCTTCAAACCGCAGCGGCGCAAGCGCGTACGTCCTCTATTATAAAATAATTTTCTGAAATGAGGCGCTTTCGCATAGCACTGAATTGTTTTACAATAGCGTTATGTCCCGCATCGCAAAACAGATCGTTTACGGCGCATTGTATCTTTGTGTTTTGGGCGGCATCGGCGCATGGATTTATTTCTTTTATTTAAAGCCCGCGCCGACCTGCTTCGATCATATCCAGAATCAGGGCGAAGAAGGGGTCGATTGCGGCGGACCGTGCGCGAAAGTATGCACGCCGGCAACTCTCCAGCCGATCACCGTCCTCGGCGCCGTCATGACATTCACGACCAGCCCGGGGCGCGTGACGTTCCTTGCCGGCATTGCGAACACAAACACCGATTTCACGGCGCGAAATTTCGATTACCGTTTCGATCTTTCCGATGCGTCGGGCACGGTCGTTCAGTCGATTGCCGGACAATCGTTCATCTATGCCGGTGAAGAGGAATATCTCGTTGCGCCGAACGAAGCGGTGACGTCCTCGGTAAGTAATGTCGCGCTCGTCATCCGGAATCCCGTGTGGGCGAAGAGTTCCGATACCGGTACGGCGCCGCAGTTCGACCTTGAAAACGTGCAAACGGGAACGATATCATCAGACATGATTGGCACGAGCGGCACGCTTACGAACAACGACGCGAGTGCTTTCGATACGGTGACCGTCATCGCTCTTTTCAAAGATGCGTCAGGCGCGATCATCGGCGCATCGCAAACCGAATTGGATAATGTCGCCCCGAACGGAACATACGATTTCTCGGTAACGTATCCCGCCGACCCGAACATCGATCCGGCGGCGACAGAGGTTCATGCTTACGGATTGAGACCATAGAAGCCATGATGTTGTAATGCCGTAGTGATGCAATGTTCCGTATTTTTCTCATTACTTGCACTTATAACATTTACATCATTTGCAACACTTTAACATCAATACATGTTCGCTTTATTTTTTCCCGTTTTCATTATTGTCGCGGCGGGGCTCGTCATGCTTTCCGCGCTTTCGTGGCATCTTTTTTTTATGCAGCTCATCTGGGTCGCGCTGGGAACGGCATTGGTTGTTCTTTTTCTTTTTGTCGACTGGCGGTCGGTTTTTAACGTCCGGTGGGTCATCGGGGGGTTTTATGCGGCGGGACTCGCCCTTATGATCCTTGCTTATGCGAGAGGCCCTGTCATACGGAACACGAGAAGCTGGCTTTCGCTCGGCCCCGTCACTCTACAGCCCGTCGAACTTGTGAAGATCGCCCTTATTTTTCTTTTTGCGAATTATTTCAGCCGGCGGCATCTCGCCGTGGCGCGATGGCGGACTATCCTCTCGTCATTTTTCTTTTTCATCATTCCCGCGGCGATCGCCGTAAAACTTCCCGACCTCGGTTCCGCGGTTATTTTTGCGGGCATCTGGTTCGGTTTCCTGCTTCTTTCGGGGCTTCCCGCGCGAAGAATCCTTGCGGCATCGGCGATTTTTATTTTGGTGGCGGGATTCCTCTGGGTTTACGTTCTCAAGGACTATCATCGCGCGCGGATCATCGGTTATTTTTCTCCGCAGCAAAGCTCGCTTGGCGTGAATTACAGCACGATCCAGACGAAAATCGCCATCGGTTCCGCCGGATTTTGGGGAAAAGGATACGGGCAGGGGACGCAGACGGAACTCGGGTTTTTGAGCGAGCCGACGGAGGATTTTATATTTGCGGCAATCATCGAGGAATGGGGCATTGCGGCAGGCCTGCTTATCATCGCCGCTTTCCTTTTTCTTATTTTCCGGATTCTTGCCATAGGGCTTCGCGCCGACAAGAATTTCGAGAAATTCATCTGTCTCGGCACTGCCGCGATGCTCGGTATCCAGTTCCTTCTGAACGCTGGTTCCGCGACGGGATTGACGCCGGTTGTCGGCGTCACATTTCCGTTCCTGAGCTACGGAGGATCGAGCATCATCGCCGACTTTTTCCTACTGGCGGTCGTAAATTCGGTGCGGCAGCGCTCGCGGGGAAGTTCGTAAAGCGCTATAGATGTTGTAATGTTTTAATCTTGGCGGCGAGAAAAACGTAAAGATTTCTTAATATTTATATTTTTCGAACGAATCAAGATATGAAATTTTATTTCATATTGTTGTAAT
>DAICZW010000037.1 GCA_027310965.1 bacterium
ATATATGTCCCATTTCCTCAAACGCATCGAATTGAACGGTTTCAAGTCATTCGCGGGAAAAACCGTGCTGGAATTTCCGGCGGGCATCGTTGCGATCGTCGGTCCCAACGGAAGCGGGAAATCGAATATCGTTGACGCTCTCCGGTGGCTTTTGGGCGAACGTGACGCAAAGAACCTCCGCGGAGGAAAGACCGAAGACCTTATTTTCGCCGGATCGGAGAAACGGCCGCGTGTCGGCATGGCACAGGCAAGTCTGCATTTCGAGAACACCAATAATTTTTTTCCGGTTGATTTCAAGGAAGTCGCCGTGTCGCGCGAAGTGCGCCGCGACGGCACCAGTAAATATTTTCTCAATAAATCCGAAATACTGCTCCGCGATCTTATCGATTTTTTCGCGAAGGCGCGCCTCGGTTCCAGGGGGATGATTATCATCGGGCAAGGGGAAAGTGATCTTTTTATACGGTCGACGCCGATGGAGCGCCGCGAAATGATCGAGGAAATTCTGGGCCTCCGCGAATACCAGATAAAAAGGACGGACGCCGCGCGGCGGCTCAAGAACAGCCGCATCAATCTTGATAAAGCGCGCGCGCTTATCGAGGAAATTCTTCCGCACTTGCGGTCGCTGAAGCGTCAGACGAGCCGGTGGGAAAAACGTGAAACGATGGAAGCGGAATTGCGCGAGCTTGAGAATCGTTTTTTCGGTTTCCGTCTCCGCGCAATCTCGGAAAAACGGAAAGCGGTCGAAGCGATTGTCGCTGAAAACACAAAGACTCGCGCGGTCTTTGAAAGCGAATTGCGCGAAGCGGAAGCGCGTGAAACGGAGGTCGAAGCGAACCAGCCGGAAGAAAAGAAGGATCTTGCGGCGGTGAAGGAACAGACACGCCAGCTTTTTGAAAAACGGAATGCGCTGCAAAAAGATCTCGGGCGGCTGGAGGCGCAGATGGAAATGGCGCAGGCGGCCGGCGTGAAAAAATCGGGCGGCTATCCGGCCGACGCGCTTTTGGATCTCGTGCGGAAAATACGGCACGAACTCGCGGCGGCGATGCATAAAGATATGACGGAACTTCAGACGGCAGTGGAAACCATCCTTGAGAAGATCGACGGCGTACTGCATGTTAAGGAAGAAAAAAAACCGGCTGTTGTTTCGGATGACGTGAAGACGCGGTTCGAGGCGATCACGGAAGAATTGCGCGGGCTTGAAGAATTATTGACGGCGCTCCGCGCAAAAGAGGCCGAACTTGAAAAGAGCCAGGAAGCGTTCTACGGCGCGTTCAAGGCGGCGATGGCCGGCGTGCAGACGGCGAAAAATAAAATCGATCTGTGGGAAAAGCAAAACCGCGAACATACGCTTGAAAAAGAAAGGCTTGACCTTATGCGCGACGAGGTTGTGCGGCAGATTGAACAAGCGGGGCGGCGTATGGAAGAATTCGCACTGGCGGACGCCAATGCGAATTTCGTAGACGGGGACGGCGGCCATGCTTCGCTTGCGGAAGCGGAACGGAGGATTTTCCGTTTGCGCGGCGATCTTGCCAGTATCGGCGAGGTGGATGAAATGCTCGTGAAGGAAGCGAACGAGACCGAGGTGCGGTACGAATTTTTGAAAAAAGAATCGGAGGATTTGGAAAAAGCGGTTGCGGATCTCATGCGGCTCATGAACGACCTGAGTGAAAAGATACGGACGGAATTCGACGCGTCGCTTTATAAAATAAACGACGCGTTCAATGAATTTTTCGGCGTGATGTTCGGCGGCGGCACGGCAAAGCTGAAAGTATTGAAACCGGAAGCCGAAAAAATAAAAAGCGAAGAAGGAGAGGAAGGCGAGGCCGAATCGGAAAAAGAGGAAGCCGGGGAAGAGGCGGCGCCGGAGACATACGGCGGCGTCGCGATAGAGATAAAGCTTCCGCGCAAGAAAGCGACGTCGCTTGACATGCTTTCGGGCGGCGAGCGGAGCCTGATCGGCATCGCCGCGCTTTTCGCCATGGTTTCCGTGAGTCCGCCGCCGTTCCTTGTTTTGGACGAGATCGATGCCGCGCTTGACGAACGGAATGCGCGCCGCTTCGCCGGAATGATCAAGGATTTTTCGAAGCATACGCAATTTATCGTCGTTACGCACAACCGCACGACGATGGAAGCCGCCGAGATCCTCTACGGCGTGACGCTCGCCGAAGACGGCACGTCAAAGATCGTGTCGCTGAAACTGGAGAATGCGGTATAGAGTTTTTTCTTATTATGCCGGTGCGTCGCCCCGCTTTCTTTTGTCATTCCGGAAGCCATACCGGCTATCCGCACGCGCCGAAATCCTCTTTTCAATCTATTTAAATCAGGGTATATATAGATGAGTTCCGATAACGGGCCCATAGTTAAATGGTAGAACACCTCATTTGCAATGAGGAGATGGCAGTCCGATTCTGCCTGGGTCCACCAAAGTTTATTCAGCTTAAAAATATTTTGGACGCTTCGCGTTTTCTCGTGCGTTTCAGCCAGAGAAGAAAAGGGTTTTTTGAAATCCACCACGAGCGGGCGTTGACAGGAAATTATTTTTCGCATAGTATTTTCCAATATGCGCTCGGGGCGATAAACGTTCCGCGCGCCGCATATTATGCCGACCATCCATCAATTGATAAAGAAAAACAGGAAGCCCTTGAAATCGAAAACCAAGGCGCCGGCTTTGTCGTACTATATGAATTCGATCCACAACCGGCCGGTTGATTCGGGGTCGCCGTTCAAGCGCGGCGTGTGCCTCAAGGTTTTCACGACGACGCCGAAAAAACCGAACTCCGCTTTGCGCAAGGTTGCGCGCGTGCGGTTAACGAACGGCATGGAGGTGACGGCATATATCCCGGGCGAAAAGCACAGCTTGCAGGAACACTCCATTGTGATGATCCGCGGCGGCCGCGTGAAAGATCTTCCGGGCGTGCGGTATCACATCGTCCGCGGCGTTTTGGATACGACGGGCGTTGAAGGAAGAAAACAGCAGAGGTCGAAATACGGGGCAAAAAGACCGAAAGCGAAGTAAAAGCGTTTTTCCGTCATCCCCGCGGAGACGCGGATTCACGCTTTAAAAAAATAAGACCGGAAGCATAGGTTCCCGCCTTCGCGGGGACGGCAGAGGGGAGCGTTAATTTATTCATAAATAATAATCATCATCATGCGTAAGAAACATATTTACAAAAAAAATCGGCAGGCGGATATGGTTTACGGCAAGGTTGCCGTGGGGAGGTTCATCAATTACATCATGAAGGACGGAAAAAAATCCGTTGCCGAGCGGGTGATGTATGACGCTTTGGACAGGATAAAAGAAACGACCAAAGAGGATCCGATCGCGGTTTTCGAGAAAGCGATGGAGCATGCATCGCCGCTTCTTGAAGTTGCGTCAAAGCGGGTCGGCGGCGCGAACTATCAGGTGCCGCGCGAAGTGCGGCCCGAACGGCAGTTCGTGCTGGCGGTGCGATGGATCCTTGCCGCCGCGCGCGCGAAAAAAGGAAAGCCGATGGCATACAAGCTTGCGGACGAGTTGATCGCCGCATCGAAGAACGAGGGCGCCGCGATAAAAAAGAAGCAGGATACGCATCGCATGGCGGAAGCGAATCGGGCGTTCGCACACTTCGCAAGATAGGCGACACGTTTCGTGTCGTCCTCGCGGAGGCGAGGATCCACGCTTTAATGATTAAAAATTAAGATTGGAAGCATGGATCTTCCGTCTTCACGGAGGACGACAGAGGGGAGCGGATTTAAACTTTTCACTTTTCACTTTTTCATAATATGCCACGCAAATATCCAATAGAAAAAATACGCAATATCGGCATCATTGCGCATATTGACGCCGGCAAAACGACTGTTTCGGAACGGGTGCTTTTTTATACCGGCGTTTCGCACAAGATCGGCGAAGTGCATACCGGCGACACGGTGATGGACTGGATGGAACAGGAACGCGAACGCGGCATTACGATCACGTCCGCTGCGACGACGGCGTTCTGGATACCGACCTATCGCAAAGGAGATAAGGCGTTCGAACATTCCATTAACCTTATCGACACGCCGGGACATATTGATTTTACCGTCGAGGTAAAGCGGTCGCTGCGCGTCCTGGACGGCGCGGTCGTTGTTTTCGACGGTGTTGCGGGCGTTGAGCCGCAGTCCGAAACGAACTGGCGGTATGCGGACGAATATAACGTTCCGCGCTTTTGTTTCATCAATAAGCTTGACCGCATGGGCGCGAGCTTTACGAAGAGTTTCCAGTCCATCATTGACCGGCTCACGCCGAACGCGATTCCCATCCAGCTTCCCATCGGACTCGAGGCAGATCTGAAAGGCGTTATCGATTTGCTTGAGAACAAGGCATACGGATTCGAAGGAGAGCACGGCGAAAAAATAATCGAGTTGCCGGTGCCCGAAGCGATGCAGGCGGAGGTCGCGAAGGCGCGGCACGAACTGATCGAAAAAATCGTCGAAAACGACGATGCGCTGATGGCGATGTATCTCGAGGGCAAAGAGATCGCGCTTGCCGACCTGAAGCGCGTGCTCCGCGTCGGGGTCATCGCGAACAAGGTCGTACCGGTCATGTGCGGTTCGGCCTTAAAGAACAAAGGCGTGCAATTTATGCTGGACGCCGTGGTTGATTATCTTCCGGCGCCGACGGATCTGCCGCCCGTGAAAGGCCATGACCCGAAGACCGGCGCGGAAATTTTTCGCCATGCGACCGACAACGAACCGTTTTCCGCGTTGGCATTCAAGATCGCGACCGATCCTTTTGTCGGCACGCTCGCGTATTTCAGGAATTATTCCGGTGTTCTCAAGCGCGGTTCTTATGTTTTGAATTCGGTCAAGGACAACCAGGAGCGTATCGGCCGCGTCGTCCGCATGCACGCGAACGACCGCGAGGAAGTGGAGGAAATTTATGCGGGCGAAATCGCGGCAATCGTCGGTTTCAAAAACACGACGACGGGGGATACGCTTTGCGATATCGAGGCTCCGCTTATTCTCGAAAAGATCACCTTTCCCGAGCCGGTCATCGGCATCAGGATTGAGCCGAAAACGAAAGCCGACCAGGAGAAAATGGGCATCGCATTGCACCGCCTCGCCGAAGAAGATCCGACGTTCCGCGTCGCGGGCGATATCGAAACCGGCGAAACGATCATTTCCGGCATGGGCGAATTGCATTTGGAAGTGCTCGTCGACCGCATGAAGCGCGAGTTCAACGTCGAAGCGAATGTCGGCCGGCCGCAGGTGGCATACCGCGAAACGATCATGGGCGAAGCGGAAGGCGAAGGGAAATACATCAAACAATCCGGCGGTCGCGGGCAATACGGCCATGCGCGCGTGCGCGTGAAACCGCTCGAGCGCGGCGCGGGATTCGTGTTTTTGGACGAAGTTAAAGGCGGCGCCATTCCGAGGGAATTTATTCCGGCCATCCAGAAGGGCGTCAAAGAAGCGCTTGATAAAGGCATCGTCGCCGGCTATACGATGACCGACGTCGAAGTGACGGTTTACGACGGTTCGTTCCACGAAGTCGATTCTTCGGAAGCGGCGTTCAAGATTGCGGGATCGATGGCGTTCCAGGAAGCGGCGAAGCGCGCGAAGCCCGTGATATTGGAACCGATCATGAATATACAGGTCATCGTCCCCGAGAATTTCATGGGCGAGGTGACCGGCAATGTGAATTCCAAGCGCGGCCGCATTGAGGCCATCAACGACCGGCCGGGACTCAAAGTGATTGACGCCAAAGTGCCGCTTTCCGAAATGTTCGGCTACGCGACCGAATTGCGTTCCATGTCGCAGGGCCGCGGTTCATTCATGATGGAATTCGATCACTACGAACCGACGCCGAGCAATGTTGCGCAGATGATTATAGAAGGAAAAAAGCGATAATATTTCCGATGTCAAATGTCCGCGCTGCGCGGACATCTGACATTAAAGTTAACCGCTGTCATTCTCGCTCTTTCTGTCATCGTCCGCCATTGACCTG
>DAICZW010000038.1 GCA_027310965.1 bacterium
CAAGTATATTATATTATCATATCAAACAGGTTCTCGCACAGCTCCGATAAATAGAGCAGCGCACGACCCCGATTCTATTGTTAAAATGCAATCAATACAAAAACACTCGATCCAAATCCCCGAACCGAATATCTCGCGGTTTTTGTTCGCCGACACACGGATGGCGTGGCTATGGCTTCCGCTTCGCTGCTATAGCGGCTATATATGGCTCATGGCAGGGTGGGAAAAAATGATAAACCCCACGTGGATCGGGGCGCAAGCGGGCGTCGCCATTCGAGGATTCTTCGCAGGCGCAGTCGCGAACACAGGAGATGCCCATCCAAGCGTTTCCTCATGGTACGGCTACTTCCTTACAAATGCGGCAATGCCCCACGCCGTTCTGTTTTCATATCTCATCACATACGGAGAAGTCGCGGTCGGCCTCGGACTTATCTTCGGCGCTTTTATCGGCATCGCGGCATTTTTTGGCGCGTTCATGAATCTTAACTATCTTTTTGCGGGAACCGTGAGCGTGAATCCACTCCTGCTTCTTATCCAGCTATTTTTGATCCTGGCATGGCGCAATGCCGGATGGCTTGGACTTGATCGCTGGTTTCTTCCGTGGCTTGGTGTTCCGTGGCAACCAGGGAAAGCATTCCAAAGACAATAGTGCATTCAAAATCTCAGGCAAAAAAATAATCCCCTCTCAATAGGAAGGGATTATTTTTTTGACCAATCGGCATTTTCTCTATTTAGTGAGCATTGCACTAAGCTGCGCCTGCAACTGTTGCACAAACTGCAAAAGGCTGTTGATCTGAGCCTGAATGCCCGCGTTAGCCTTGCTGATAGAAGACACGTCGACGACGCTCGCAACATTAAGAACATGTGTTGCCTCATTGAAATTGCCACTCGCCGAAAGGATATCTCCCGGCTGGATGTCGCTTACCGCAATCGTCTGCCCTGCTCCCGTAATAACGGCCCCCGCCAAGCTTATCGTTCTTACGAAACCGTAAAACGTCACGTTCACGGATGTCGAAGATGCGTCAACGGAATTCACCTTTACCCCCGTCACCGAAAAATCACCGTTTGATTTCAGGGAAACCGACTCGCTCGTATCCTGCGACGTCAAGCCATTTTCGTTTTCATTTGCAATCTGACTTACGATATTGCCATGATTTTCCATTTGCGTTTGCGCAAACTGACTTACCGCGTTGCCATGATTTTCCATTTGCGTTGACGGAGTGTCACTGCCATTTCCATTATTGCCGTTATCATCGGCATAAACGGAACGGGCTACAACGAATACGGCGACAAACGCAATCACCGCAAAACCGGCGATGACAAAGCGTCCTATTTTTTTAGCCATAGATAATTGAATTGTTTTTTTGATTCGACCTTTCTTTCTATTATTATAGGATATACGCACGCAATGCGCACCTATGCATCGTTTCCCTGCTTGACCGGAAAAATATCAGCCTTATACTTTAAATAAAATAAAAAACAATGGCATCCACTATAGAAAACCTTCATTGGCGGTACGCGACGAAACGCTACGACGTCTCGAAGAAGCTTACGCCCGAGCAACGCGCCATCATCATGGAGGCGCTTCGCCTCTCCCCTTCTTCATTCGGCATCCAGCCATGGAAATTCGTCCATGTCACAGATTCCGCGCTTCGCGAAAAACTCCGGCCCGCCGCATGGAACCAGCCGCAAATCACCGAAGCGTCGGATCTTTTTGTGCTTGCCGTCCGAACGGACATCAATGAATCTTTCATCGACCGCTATCTTGCCGCAGTGGCAAAAGACCGCGGCGCGGATCCGGCATCGCTCAACGATTATAAAACCATGCTTATGAAAGCAGTCGTCGGCCGGTCGGAACCGGAACGCATCGAATGGGCCACGCGACAGGTATACATCGCCCTCGGCATGGCGCTCGCCGCCGCCGCGGAAAACGAAATCGACGCGACGCCAATGGAAGGATTCGACACGAAAAAATTCGACGAAATACTCGGTCTTGCTCCGCTCGGTCTTGCTTCGTGCGTGCTTCTCGCCGCCGGCTTCCGCTCATCGGATGATCCGTATCTGCAATTCCCGAAATCCCGTTTCGGAAAAGAAGATGTGTTTATGGAAAAATAATATTCGGAAGTTTTCGCTTTCGGATAATATGAGCGCACTCAAATTTAAAAAAGTCCGCGGCGATGCCTGTCGGACTTTTTTAAAACGTATTTTTAAGCACGCCGCATAACAATCGAAAACGCGCCGCGATGATCGCTCCGCGGCTAATCCGCAATGACGACGTGATTGCGCGTGACCGCTTCTTTCGGAACTTTAATAAAAAAGGCGGCAAACGCGCCTATCATAACAATAAAAGCGGCGACTTCAAAAACAAACGCATAACCGGACACCTGCGCTTTTAAAGTGATAAGTCCGATAAACTGCTGTATCGCCTGCGGCGACGCCGAACGCACCGCGCTGTTCTGCGCCACCTTAAGAACATTGGCATTGATGGTATTGTTAAGCAACGTGCTGAAAATCGCCACACCGAACGCGCCCGAAATATTCCGCACCAAAGCAAGGATTGCCGAGGCCTCGCCGATATCCTTGTGCGGCACCGCGACGGCGATGAGATTCGTGCGCTGCGCCATGCCGAAACCGAGGCCGAACGCCATAATGGACATCGGAACGGAGATCTGAAGCGCCGTAGAACGCGGATCAAGAGCCGAAAGCATGAGCATTGCGATACCCGCGACGAACGTGCTCGCGAATATCACATACGCCGGTTTCACTTTTCCGATGAGACGGCCGCCGATCGGCGCGGCGACCATCATGGCGATTGCAAGCGGAATGAAAAGATACCCCGTCTGCGTCGCATCATAGCCGAGAAACGTTTCCGCGAAAATAGGAATGAGGAATATCGAACCGATGAGACCCATGAAAACGATGAAATTATTGGTCAGCGTGCTCACGAACGTGCCGATCTTGAAAAACTTGAGATTGACGATCGGTTCCGGTTCACGCTGTTCAATCATGATAAAAATAGCCGTAAAAACAACGGTGGAAAGATAGCAGATGATGCTTGCCGCCGACATCCATCCCCATGTCTGCCCCTGATCCAGTACGAGAACCAAAGTGGAAAGCGCGGCGCCGAGCGTCACGGAACCCCGCCAGTCGAACTTGACTGCCCGCTTTATTCCCACCGATTCGCTGATAAAGGTGATCGCGAGAAACAAACCGATAAGGCCAAGCGGAATATTAATCAAGAACACCGCGCGCCAATTGAAATTATCGATAAGCGGCCCGCCGATAAGCGGCCCGAAAACGGAAGCCACGGCGAATGCCGCCGACCATATGCCGAGCGCCTGCGCGCGCTCTTTAGCGTCGTTGAACGTTATGGCAATGATCGCCATTGCGGTCGGATAATCGGCGGAAACAGCGAAACCCTGGATAATCCGGAAAACGATCATCGAACTCAAATTCCACGAAACGGCGCACAAGGCGGATGCCGCGACGAAACCGATGAAACCGATGAGATATATTTTTTTCCGGCCGGCGGTATCGCCGAGCTTTCCCCATACGGGAACGAAAACGGCATTCGCCAGGATATAGGCGGTCGAGATCCACGCCGCATCGGATACGGAAATACTGAAATCGCCGATGATTTTCGGAAGTGCGAGATTGACGACCGTCTGATCGAGGCGTCCAAGGAACGTTCCGAAAATGACGGTTCCCAAAACCACCCAGCGCCACGTGCTACTTTGCTCGTTGGTCGGCATAGCGCAAAAGAATCCTATTGTTTATAAACCCAGATGCGCGCCGACATGCCGTTCTTCAGTTCCGGATATTTTTCAGGATCGAAACGCACATAGACGTCGAATTCGTTCGTCGGGCGCTGGTCGGAAATGTCGAATATGGCGCCGCTCGCCCGCGACGTCGGACTCACTTCATCCACGATGCCCCGGTACTGCTTTGCGCCAAATGCGTCTACGGTAAACGTCGCCGGATCGCCGACTGCCACATCCGCCAGCCCTTTGTTTTCATCAAGATGGCCGACAACCCGAAGCTGTGTCGTATCAATCATCGTCGCAACAACCGCCTGTCCCGTAAGCGCATTCTCGAATTCTCCGATGTTCTGGTCGACGGAAACGATCTCTCCGTCCGTCTGCGCTTTCACGATCTCATTGCCGACTTCCGCAACGGGTTCGTCGGCCGTTACCGTATCACCCGCCTTCACGAAAACAGCCTGCAAAACGCCCGAATTGACCGGCGACAGATTGATGAGTGGCGCCTTGATGACCGACTGGTCGATATACACGCTTTGCGCGGATACATATAAGTAGAGCCCGCCTCCCGCAAGACCAAGAACGACGAGTACCGCCGTGATCGCGATGATCGTCCGGTTGCCGCCGCGGGAATTATTTTTTGATTCCGCCTGTTGTTTATGTTCGGCCATAAGATTAAAAATTTATTAAAGCATCGCCCGCCGCCACGCCCGAAATTATTTCCGTCATGCCGTCATCGCCCGAAAGGCCGGTAACAACCTCCCGCTTTTCGACCATGCCGCCATTTTTCACCAGGACATAATTTTTGTCCCCGTCGTTCACGATGAGCCGCGACGGAATTTCAACGACATTGTCATGTTCCGCGGTGATGATATGAACGCTTCCCGTCATGCCGTCTTTTATACGGCTGTCGGGAGCCGTGAAATACAAAGTAACTTTATATGCCGGCGTGCCGTTCACGACCGTTTCCGCGGAATCGACGGTTGTTACGGTCGCCCCGAACACGGTCCCCGTGCCGTATGCATCAAGCGTTACGTTCGCCGCATCGCCGGTCTTCACTTTTGCGACATCACCTTCGGAAACATACGTTTCTATTTTCAACCCGCTGTTATTCGTAAGAGAAAGTACGGGGGCGCCGGATGCGACCACCTGCCCGACCCTCGCGCTCAAATTCCGCACGACCCCGGCGAATGGCGCGGTAAGATCGGCATGATCCACCGCGACCTGGGCGCTCGCAACCTGGGCCTGCAGTTGCTGCACGACCGCTTTCTGCACTTCAATATCCTGCGGCGTCGAACCGGCCTCGGCGAGCGCACGCTGGTTTTGCGCGGTTTCCAAAGCCGACTCCGCGGCGGTCAACGCCGTGATCGCCGAACCGACTTCCGTCCGGGCGGCAACAACATCCGCTTTGTACCCTGCAAGGGCGGTTGATGTCAGTGCAGAACTCGGCGTTGCGCCGTCCACCGCGCGCGCAATCGCGTCAAGGTATGATTGTATCTGCTGTAATGCGCTATTGGCGACCAACGAAAGAGAAACTGGCGTGGAACTCGGCGCGCTCAATGCCGCATACCAGCCGTCAAGCACCGCGCCGATGACGAGACGCTGATTTTCGATATCAATCTGCGTTTGCGAATCGGACATGGAAATAAAAAATATTGGATTGCCCTCATTTATCGGATTTTCGAATAAATTATCCGTTTGGTTATGGATGGCATCATCCGCAGCCGAGTACGCGGTTCCGTCATCGGCGCCGAGTGCCGCCACGGCATTCGTAACGGCGGCTTGGTCGATCGCCAATTGCTCCGGCCGCGTTCCGCTCACAAGCTCGTCAAGCTTTGCCTGTGCCGCCGCGAGCCCGGCATCCGCCTGTTCCAATCCCGCCCGAAGCGACGACTGGTCAAGCGAGGCGAGTACTTTTCCGGCCGGAACGGCGTCGCCCTCGTTCACGTTTACCGTCGCGATCTGGCCGCTCTCCTGGAACGAAAGAGTGACGTCGTCGTCCGTAAGGACATTACCTGGTTCATCGATTGACGCAACCACGTTCCCGCGCTTCGCGGTTGTCGTGCCGAACGACGGCGGCCGGTTCGCCGCGATATACCACCATGCTCCGGCAGCGCCGGCGGCCGCAAGAATAAAAATCCCGATCACCGCAATCAATTTTTTTATTGAAAAAAAATCCTTCATATTAAT
>DAICZW010000039.1 GCA_027310965.1 bacterium
CATTGATACGTCATAGGATCTTCTCCATCCTCCGCGCCGCGAGGAAAAACAGCAGCGCTCCGACTTTCATCCCTGCCCCAAGGGAGGCGGGGATGAGCCTTAAGATGGAATAAAAAGGGCATCTGACATTGTTGCTCCTCTATTTTATTTTATTTCGCCCTCGAAAGCGTCATAGTGAAAGAAAACGCTCCTCCGCCAAGCGGCGTCTGAATACCTGCAAGCGGCACGTCAACATCGGTAAATCGAGAATCGCCTTGCATGGTTTTTTCAAAAGAAAATATCTGGTCTTCCGATTCCGCCGTGCCAGTGAATGTAATCGTACCGCTTCCGGAAGGAAAGGAAATGCCGGTCACTGTAATCCCGCTTGAAGAAGCAATATCGGCAATGGCGCTCACCGTCGGCATTTTAGGATCGGCGGCTTTTTCAATCGTCTGTATGAACATCACGGATTGGTTAAATTGGCTTGCCAAATCAAGCGCCGTCGCAACCCCCGGTATGGTTCCGTTTTTAAGCGCGGCGGCCGATTCCGCAGCCACAGTGACCTGTACGCGCGCAAGAAAAATATCAGTTCCCGTAAGCACAACGATAATAAGACTAAAGATAACCGGAATAAGAACTCTCCAAAAATCCATAAAATTCACGAACCGATCGCGCAAATACGTTTCCTCGGCCGAAACACTCAAAAGGCTAATTTCTTTTTTTCTTTTTCCGAAATTAATACTCCTTGTACCACACCCCACGGCGACCAGCCAATTCGGCGATATTTCTTGGTCTTTGAAATAAAGCGTGTAGGACGCCACCGGCACGGAAACGTTAGCGATAACGGCGCTCCTGGTTTCTTCATAGAGCGCGGTCGCAGCAATAAATACGCCACTCACGGAATCCGGCCAATGCTGTCCATAAAAATTCATAACCTGGCGAATACTCTGTTCAATGGCGGCAGTAAAAACATCCATCTGAATCTGTCCTTTCGCGTCCATAAGATCGCGCCAAAGATTCACGTATTCAAAATATAATTCGCCTTTGCGGATAATGAGGAAATCAATACCGACATCATCGACGCTGACCACCACATACGATTGGTCATGGCTGATACTCGCTCCTTTTTCGCGAAGCATTCGCGCAAGGATCAATGCTTTTGATTCAAGTGCCATCGCGACGAAACCCGCTGACGAAAGCACTTCCGTCAGCTCATCGACGAGCGGCCGGTCGATAAAAACACTCAAAACATCGCACCTGCCGATTGCCGTATCACGCCCCACGACCTGCCAATCAGTATACATCTTGGCAACATCGTCCGGAGACGCCATTTTTATATTAAGCATCACTGCTTTTTCAAGGCTGTCACCGGAGAGAAGCGGCAGACTGAAAACCTGACTATATGCGTTCACCGAACTGAGCGACACCACCACGTTTATTTTCTTTTTCCCGGACTTCGCCCCAAAAACTTCCGCCTTCAACTCAAGCAGTGCAATGCGGAACGCGTCCTTGTTTTTTATCCTGCCGTCCTTGATAACACCCGGCGCAAGACGGAACGCCTGCAATCGCCATTGTTCCCCGTTATAATATGCGAACCGAAGTACGTGATCACTTACGTCAAGACCACCGACGTTCTGCTGAACGTGCAACAAAGACAACGCCTTATTGAAAAAAACTTCCACTTGGTGAAAAATATTTTTCATTCCAGCGCTTAATTAATTTTTGCTCTTAAAAAGACATAATGCGCATACGCATGGCAAAACACTTTTTTAACGTTTGTCTCTGGCTGTTTTGAGAGAGGCATAAAATTGATGCAGCGCGAAAGATTTATTGGGTTTCCTGCCATGAGATAAGCGTTACTTGATTTGTCGACGGATCTTCCGCAACCACTGCGGTTACTTCTCTCGTCCGAAATAAAACGGTTGCAGCAGAAAGTATGGTGATGAGTCCCTGAGACGGGATATTCTGGTTTACAGTAACGGTCGCGGTATATACTCCCATTGCAACCGTATAGCCCGACGGATTCGAAAATGAGCCATTCCTCGCAAGCTGCAACAAGGCATCTTCGGCTCCTGCGCTCGCCATCGCTTCGGCGACGTAAGATGCCCGTAACCCATAGCCGGAATCAATATAGGAAAAAACGAGAGCAGCAAGAAGAATGCCCGCCGCAACAACGATACCGCCAATAAGAAGAACCGTCGCCAAAAAGGCCTGCCCCTTTCTTGCGCCTATTATTATACCTTTCTTTCTTGAAAAAATCATTGCATTACATTATTTGCGTGCTGCATATATTAAAAACCTTACAATTATCTTTCTTCAATATTATTCATTATTATTCATTCTCATTTTTTACGGGCTCCAATTAATGATAACGTCATCAACGCGCGGTGACTGGCTATGAGCGAGATCAGAAAATAAAGTAACGCGATAACGAAAATATCGAAAATCATTGTATAAATTATAATCCAGCGGCAGTGACGAACCGACGGCAGAAGCGATCCAATAGGTGCTCGTAGCGCCGCCAGGGCCGATAAAATTCCACGGACCACTCGATGCGTTGCTCACCGCAAACTGGAACGCGACCGAAGTACCTGTCGGCAAAAGGCCATGCCATAGGACAGAATTAAGCTGCGCACCTGACACGACACCGGTATCGAAAGTCTGCGAATCAAGAAAGCCAACGGTAGATGTAACAGTCCATGCGGTTTGCACCTCGTAATCGGATGTCGCGCACGCACCCGAAACATTATCACAATTGAAATCAATCCAGCCGATATTATCGTTCCACGCGTAACCCTGAAAATTTCCACTGGAGTCAATCGTCACGCGATATGGCACACTACAACTCCCACCGCCATTTCCACACCAAAAACTGATCCAGCCATAAAGATCGTTCCACGCCCACCCCGAAAGATTTCCGGCGCCGTCATTCGCGATATTGTAATCGCTCGTCCCGCACACGCCAACCGTGCCACAATCAAGCGAAACGTATCCCACAGATGACGAAGCATATCCCGTAATCCCCGTAAGTGATACAACGATATTTTGAGTATCATAAAAATCAATCCAGCCGATATTATCATTCCACGCCCAATGGTCATTCACAGCGGCACTGATATTCGTGCCCAATACACTCGTTGTCACGCCCTGAAGATTGGCTATGGTAATCGAACCCGGCGTCGAAGTAAAATCAATATTCGTCGACGTAGCAAATTGATTATCCACCACAGTCAACGAGCCTGTATTACCGCTCGCGCCGCCAGACCAATCCGTAGCGTGATAGATATTATTGCGATTGCGCGTAAGATAGGTCGACAGCGTATCGGTCGCGCTGTTCGTCCAGCCATAAACCGCCGTTATTTGTTTCGTCGAAGGGTCATAGGTTCCTCCACTCGTCGTGATATTACCCGATCCGTCGCGATAAACATCGCTCACATAAAAAGAACGCGTATAAGTCGTCGTGGAGATTACCAATGTCTCGGTTCCTGTAGCAACCGTAAAAGGAGAGGATGCCGTCACGAGATAATACTGGTTCGCCGTTCCCGTGGCAAGCGCGAGCACATTATTCCAGTCCCCTTCCGACCACACCCGCACGTTATCCAAAAGCTCATTTGCCAGAGTCGATCCCGTCTGGACGCTCGTTACATGCGTGTTAGTCTTAAGCGCCGGCACAATCATCGCAATACCGGCCATAATCAGTAAAACGCCGATGCCCATGCCGACAAGAACCTCCACCAGCAACTGGCCGCTGCGGGTGGCGGCAAAAATGCTAAGACATGTCTTGGATTTCATTGTTTTATTATACATCGCTTTAAAGCGATGTATAGAATATAAAAAAATAAAATATAGTAGGTGGAATCCGAATTCTGTATTCTAAATACTAAATTCTATATTTTATTTAATAGCTCACCGCTCCCGATGACGCGATCGAAATGATTGATTGCGCCGACGGCTGGCTTAAAAGATACAATCCGACGCTCGTCGAAGCGGAAGCGTTCCCCGAAACCTGTGAAAAAATGATATCGAGCGACGATCCCGCCGCAAGCGTGGATGTCACATATCCCACGGTCGGCGGCAATGCATAATGCGCCACGGTGCTCGTGGCGCCGTATGCCGAAGAAAAAAGCGCGTAAAAAGGCGCGGTCGACGTTCCGTTTTCAAAATGAACACCCCACGACACCCCCTGCTTCCCCGATACGGAATCGTTCTGCGCCTGGCGCAAAAGAGACGCAATCTGCTGCGCCGTATTTTGCATATCGGCCGTGTTCCGCCTGCCGAAAAGCGCCGGAAAAACAAATAGGCTTATGGCGACCATAAGGCCTATGACGATGATAAGCTCAATGAGCGTAAAGGCCCGGCGATTGGTTATATTTTTTTGAAAAAGGTCCATAAAATGACAAATACTAATTGCCTATCGCCTGCTTATTCACCATTCCCTTAAAACGATGATGTCAACTGATAAATAGGAACAATGATGGCAAGCGCGATCGCGGCTACCATGACGCCCATGGCAAGCAGGAGAACCGGTTCCAAAAGTGCCGTCACTTGCTGGATGCTCGAATTGATATCATCTTCGTAAAAATCGGCGAGCGTCCCCAGCACCTCTTCAAGATGCCCCGCCTTCTCGGAGATCGCGATGAGGTTGGTAAGCGTTTTCGGAAATACCGTTTCGCGGCGGAACGCTTCGCCGATCGTAAGCCCCTTGGCAAGGCCTTCGTTCGCGATACGCACCAGCGCGTACCGGTATTCCCGCAAACCGACCGTATCGGCGGCAATACCGATCGTCTGGATGATGGGAAGGCCCGCCTTCGTGAGCGCGCTCATCGTCGAAGCCATTCGCTGAATAGCAAGCTCTTTATAAATGGTATTCACGCCCGGGATCCACAGCATAATCCGGCTGAACGTCCGCGCGCCAGTTTCCGTTTTGTAAAAGAAATAAATTAATCCACCGATAGCCAGAATCACCGCCGTCGCAATGATCGCGATATTATTTCCGACAAAAAGCCCAAACGCGAAAACGACGCGCGAAAAAACAGGAGGGTTGATACCGCTTTGCGAAAAAACAGCGGCCACCTTCGGCAGTGCAAAAGTGAATAAAAAAGTCATAATTGCCGACGCAACGATAATGAGTACGATAGGATATATGAGCGCGCCACGTACTCGTCCCCGCGTTGCCGCCTCCCGCGCGGTGGAAATGGAAAGAATCTCGAAAGTCTGCTCAAGATTCCCCGATGCCTCGGCCGCCTTAATTAAACTCACGAATACGGGGGAGAAAACCTTCGCACGCGCCTCGAACGCCTTATAAAACGGCTTGCCCTTGGTCAGGTTTTCGCGCACTTCCAAAAGAAAGTTCTTCACGGCCGGTTTTTCGAAATCCGCGATGAGAATATTGATGGCAGAAAGGAGGTCGGTCCCGACCCGAAGCATCAGTGCGAGATACTTCGTAAGAAAAACTTTATCGGTAATCGAAATACCGCCGAAAAGCGACTGGAAAGAGCCTTCTTTCACCTGCCTGATAGGACGCACCGATACCG
>DAICZW010000003.1 GCA_027310965.1 bacterium
AAAGCGGACTTAAAAATCCCGCGCGCGGGATTTTTATGAACACTCTGCTTCTCCATTAATTAATAATTTAATCTCCCCTATTTTCCCGTGATCTTCGCCTCTTTGTGCGGCAATGTCTTGCGGCACCAATCGCAGAATTTTTTGAGCTCTATCTTCCTTTCGACCGACTTCTTATTTTTATGCGTATAATAATTCCGCCGCTTGCAGACGGAGCACTTCAATACTATTAAACTGTCCGAGCGTTTTGCCTTTGCCATGAAAACGATAGTACTATAAGACCCGCGAAATAGCAAATTTTTCTGAAAACAACAGCACTTTAATCTCTGATTGTTGAGCCACCTCCCGGATTTGAACCGGGGACCTTCGCTTTACGAAAGCGCTGCTCTACCAACTGAGCTAAGGTGGCGTTTCTGCTTCCTAAGAATTTATCAGGTTTTTTTTATTTTTACAATGCGATGCTGACGTTATCCCGAAGCTTCGGGATAACGAAAATATCCGGAACCAATGCTCTTTTTTAAAAAAGGCGGCGAGAGATACCCGCCTTTGAAAGTACGCACTACAACTTCTTGTTTTTGCCAAGGTTCCGCAAAAAATCATTCTATAAAAATACCTCTCTCCGAGAGATTGATAATTTCCCCATCCTCCACTCATCCACTCGTCACTCCTCCTCAATGCCGTTGAACAGTTTTATCCTGTCCGTAACGATCTTCTGTATTTCAAAAACCGCCGCCGGAAGGATTTTATACGGCGCGATTTCTTCGGGATTATTTTTCAATCCCGCTTCCACGCCGCGGCGCCAGGCAAGGCGGAGCTCGCTCGAAACATGGATGATCGTCATGCCGGATTTCGCCGCCGCGACGAAATCTTCGTCGGCCGTGCCCGATCCGCCGTGCAGCGTCATATATTTTCCGCACGCCGCCCTGATCGCTTTGATGCGTTCGATATCGAGCCGCTTATGTTCGGCGCCGGTCACCATTGTTTTTAAAAGGCCGTGCATATTCCCCACTGCAGGCGCAAGAACATCGATACCGGTAGCCTGCACGAACCGGACCGCTTCTTCCGGCGTGGAAAGCGCGATATTATCCGGCCGCTTTTCCATCACTTCCGACGATGTGCCAATATAACCGATCTCGCCTTCGACGACGATTTCCGGATCAATCGCGTGCGCGATGCGCACCGCCTCTTTCGTCTGCGCGATATTTTCTTCGATCGGCAGTCCCGAACCGTCAAAAAGAATTTCATCGAAACCTGCCCCGGCGGCGGCCTTCACTCTCTCCAATGAATGCGTATGGTCGGCGTTCAGGAAAATCGGATAATCATATTCTTCCCGCATGCTCCGGATAAGCGCCGCCGCCCGGCGCACGCCGATAAAATCCCGCTCTCCTTCCGAAACGCCGATGAGGATAGGCGTGCTGTCGTGCCGCAGTGCCGTAATATTTTGGCCGGCGGCGAAAATTCCGTTGAGTGCGGCAAGTTCGGAAATATTAAAATGGCCTATGGCAACCCGCCGCGCATCCGCATCCGCCAAAGATTCACGTAATGTTTTCATTGATATGATATGGTGATTACCCCCCTTTTTTTTGAATTGCTCCTTATATCGGTTTCGGTTTATAATTTTTCGGCGCTTTTTTGAGCAGCGAAAGCAGTGCCTGTTTTTTCAAAAGTCCCGTCTGTGCTCCGAAGTATTGGACGACGTGCATTGATTCGATCGGCGCCCAGCGGAGCGCGTCATAGATCGGAAAGCCGTAGATCAAAGCGCAAAGAAAACCGGTCGAAAAAGCGTCACCCGCGCCCGTGCGCGAAATAGGCGGCCTTGGATCCGGATACGGCGGCATGAAAAAACGATGGCCGCCGTCCGAAGCGTACGCTCCTTTCGGTCCGTCCGTGATGACCACGATCTTCGGCCCGAGTTTGTGTAATTTTTCAAACAGCGGCACGATGTCCGATTTTTTGCTTCCCGTCACCAGTTCCGCTTCCTCGCGATTCACAAAAAGAACATGCGTCAGACGATAGATCTCTTTTAATTTTTCCGGTCCGAACTGCAGCTGGAACGTGCCGGGATTAAAACCCATTTTCACGCCGGGATGTTTTTTCACGAAATCGGCAACTTTCTTATGAAACGGCAGAGTATGTTCGCCGATGGACGAAAAATAGAGCCAATCGGCATGACGGTCGATGTCGGCCGGCTCGAAATAATCGTAATCGTTGTGCTTAATGAGGATTGTCCGCTCGGCCTTGAAATTCAATACAAAATGATAGTTCGTCGGCTTTTGTTTGTTCAATTTCACGAACTTCGTAGCCACGCCCTCTTTCCGGAAAACACCGATGATCTCCTTCCCGTAATGATCGCCGCCAACCGCGGTAAGAAATGCTGTCTGCAGACCGAGACGGCTCGCACCTACGGCGACATTCGCGGCATTACCGACGCCGGGAACTATCGTGACCGATTCGTACGGAATCTTGTCCGCGAACGGCATGCATAATTGGGGGTGTTCACGGTCGGCGCCGAAACGCACCGACGCCACCTGTAGCGTTACAAAGCAATCGGTCGTGCAATCGCCGATGCAAACAAGATCGTATTTTGATTTTTGCGGCATGTTTGAATTGTGCAGGATTTATTTCCTTTATTTATTTCCTTTATGGTATCATAAAAACATCTCCGCGTCATCCGGAAAGCGACGATTTGACAAAAAAATTAATAGAATATGATTTAAGCATGGAGAAAGAACCATTCGAAAGTCAAAATTCGATAGAAAATCCGGCCGAAACCGAAACGAAGGAATCCTTCATTCAGGAAATCGGGCGGTTGAACGCGGAAAACGGACAATTGAAAACGGAAAACAATCAGCTTAAAACAGATAAAGAGCGCCTTGCGGAGGAAAATAAACGGCTAAACAAACTCGCTACGAAGGATCTCTTGACGGGAGTGGATAATCGACACGGATTTTTAGAAAAGATAAACGGCATCATCGATAAGACATGGCCACCCGAACCAGAAAGACGCGATCCAGAGCAGAAACACGAACCAGGAGCCGTTTTGATTATCGATATCGATGATTTTAAGAAAATAAACGATACCTATGGTCACGCAGCCGGCGATGAGGTCTTGCGCCAGATTGCAGAAGAGCTGCAAAAAATAACCAGAGGAAACAACGACATCGTAGCCCGCTGGGGCGGAGAAGAATTCGTCATCTTTTTTCAAGACACCGATGCGGAAAAAGTTATCGAAAAATTTTACGATGAAGAAACGGGGCAAGCGCAGAAAATTTTTTACGCCGCTGTCGGCGAAGAAAAATCCCCTCTGCTCATAACCCTCAGCGGCGGCGTGACGGATATTATTGAAGGGAAAAACATCGAGGAAATTATAGATATGGCCGATAAACTGCTCTACCGGGCAAAAGAAGAAGGGAAAAACAGGATCTACCGGACGGAAAAAATGAACAATAATTAAAATAATGCGCTGTCCGGCGCATTATTTTTTTCACAAAAGTTTTTTTACGGCATTTATGACGCTTTTCGCGCCGTGCCGTATTTTCAAAAAGATCCCCCTCTAGAGAAGAGAATGAGCCGTGGAGGAGCCTCTTTTTTGGAAAAGGAGCGTTATTTTCTCTTTATAGCTTTTTTAACGGCAATGACAATGCTCTTGACGTCCATATTATATTTTTCAAGAAGCTGGGCGGGCTGGCCCGACTCGCCAAAACCGTCGCGCATGCCGACGAATTCCATCGGCACCGGATGATATTTCGCCAGAGTCTCCGCAACCGCACCGCCAAGTCCTCCCGCAATCTGATGCTCCTCGACCGTAACGACGGCGCCGGTTTTTTTTACGCATTCGATTATTTTTCTCTCGTCAAGCGGCTTTATCGTATGGCAGTTCAGCACGATCACGCCGATCTTTTCCTTTTCAAGTTCGCGCGCGGCGGCAAGCGCGTTATAAGTGATAGCGCCGCAGACGATGATCGATACTTCCGGTTTTTTAATGCCGGCCGACGGAATCCAGAATATCTCCGCTTTCCCCGGCGCATAAGGCGTTTCAGTCGTCGTCATGACCGGCGTCTTTTCGCGCTGGAACCGCAGGTAAACCGGACCCCAGATATGCGCGGCGGCTTCGGTCGCCTTCCGCGCTTCAATGGCGTCGCACGGCACGAATACTTTCATATTCGGCATCGTCCGCATAATGGCGATATCTTCCGTAGCCTGATGCGTTGCGCCGTCGGGTCCCACGGAAATGCCGGCATGATGCCCCGCGATTTTCACGTTCGAATCATTGTACGCAATCGTCGTCCGGATCTGTTCCCAATTCCGTCCCGGAGAAAAAGTCGCGTACGACGCGATGAACGGGATCTTCCCGCTGATACCCAGACCCGCGGCGACGGTCGCCATATTCTGCTCCGCAACGCCAAGCTCAAAAAACCGCCCGGGAAATTTTTTGGCGAACGCTTCGGTGCGCGTCGATTCCGTAAGATCGGCGCACAACGCGACGACATTCTGATCCGCATCGCCCGCAGCCACCAAACCGTCGCCGTAACCGTCGCGCGTCGGCCTCTGTTCGGCATCGGCATCGAATAATTTCGGATTTAAATGTAATGCGGGATTAAGCATGCGTCGTAGTGTTATAATGTTCTAATTCTAATATTGTAATGTTCTCATGGCTGAGCGTTGATTCAGTGTTGTATTTTCACTATAACACTACACCATGAGAATATTACATCTTTCATTCGTGTTCGCTTTTTATCTTGCCGCCCAATGTCCGCAGTTCCTTTAAGGCATGTTCCGCCTCCCCGGGTTTGAATGTTTTTGAATGCCATAAATAATCCTTCTCCATAAAATCAACCCCTTTGCCGGCAATCGTATGCGCGATGATTGCCGTCGGCTTTTCATAGATCGCCCGCGCCTCGGCGGCCGCCGCGATAATCTGCTCGAAGCTATGCCCGTCAATCTCAAGCACGTGCCAATTGAACGATTCGTATTTTTCACGCAAAGGTTCGAGCGGCATGACGTTCTCGGTGAAGCCGTCGATCTGGATATTGTTCCGGTCAATGACCACGGTCAGATTATTCAGGCGGTTTTTGCCCGCGAACATGACCGCCTCCCACGTGTTCCCTTCTTCGTGCTCGCCGTCGGACGTGAGGCAGTAGGTCTGCCATTTCTTGGCATCCAGTTTCGCCGCAAGCGCGATGCCGATGCTCTGCGCGATGCCGGATCCCAGCGGCCCCGATGTCGTTTCGATGCCCGGCAAAGCGCCGCGATGCGGATGACCCTGCAACCGCGTGCCGAGCCGGCGCAACGTCCTCAATTCTTCAACGGGAAAATATCCCGCGTGCGCAAGCACCGCATACTGCACGGGACAGATATGGCCGTTCGAAAGAATAAGCCGGTCGCGCTCGGGCCACGCCGGATGCTTCGGATCGTGTTTCAAAATATGGAAATAAAACGCCGCGAAAACATCCGCCATGCCAAGCGGTCCCGCGATATGGCCGGAGCCGGCGCGCGAAACCATGGCAATCACGTCCTCACGGAGGCGATTCGCCATGAACTCGAGCGATTTCAATTTTTTTTCGGTAAGAGGCTCCATAGATGTTGTAGTGTCCTAAATGTTCTAATACTGTAATGACAGAGAGCGTTGCATTCTCACCATAACACTACAACATTACAACTCTTCATTTTTTTATGACTTGATAATGTAATTGTATCTCATTTTCCGCTATCTTTTTCGTGCCAAGCAATTTCAAACGTTTTTCAAAATCGGATCCGTTCACAAGCGATATCCCTTGGCTCAGAATAATTGGTTCAATGTCCAAATATATCTCATCGACGAGATCATCTTTCAAAAAAGAACCGTTCAAAATCGCACCTCCCGCCACGACAACATTCTCGAAATTACTTAATAATCCCAGTGCTTCTTTTGGCGAACCGGCAATACTATGTTTTTTACCGAGAGGCTCGAATGATTTATTGGAAACTATCACGACTTTGACATTCTCAAACTCTTTGAATTCCGGCTGCTTCGTAATGATATCATACGTCCGATGGCCCAAAATAACATTGCCTGCCGTCCGCACCATGGCGCTATAACTATCCCATTCTTCTTTGGAAATAAAACTGGCATCATCATCCTCCTTTGCGATAAAACCATTCACCGTTATCGCCATATAAAGAATTACTTTCATGGTATGGATTTTAATTCTTTATTTTTACAGAAAGCGTGAATCCTCAGCCAAGCTGAGAACGACATGCGAACTTTATTACGACACTACAACATTAGAACTCTAGAACCCGCAGCGCTTCATATGCTTTCGCCGGATCGGCGCTTCCGAAAATATAGGCGCCCGATGCGATCGTATCGGCGCCGGCATCTTTCACCAATGCGGCCGTTTCGGGATTCATGCCGCCGTCCACTTCTATCATTATAGCACCTTCGCGTTTTAAAAACTTTATTTTTTCGAGTGCCGACGGATCAAACGATTGCCCCGCAGGCCCCGGACGGACAGCAAGCACCAAAAATTCCGAGAATAAACCGAGATAAGGATTTAATGCTTCAATCGGCGTATCGGGATTTGAGGCAAGCATCACCGTCGCGCCGGTTCCTTTTTCGCCGCCGGCCGCCGCCAGGATATTCCGCGCCGACGCGACGGTAATCGTTTCAACGTGCACGATGATCCGTTGCGCGCCCGCCGCGCGCCATGCCGCAATATAATCTTCGGGTCGCGCGACCATCAAATGGACCTCCTTATTGAACGGAATGCCCATCGCCGCGAACGCCGCGGGATCGTGCCATGTCGCGTGCGCCGAAAAAATACCGTCGGTCACGTCAATATGGATCCAGTCATCGGTACGCATAAATTTTTTCGCGGCGGCGATTTTCTCTTCGACGCACGCGCGATCGGGACAGTTGATGACGGTAATGACATCCATGCTTTGATGTTGTAACGATGCAATGTTCTCAATGTTGCAATGAAAAACCGCCGCTCCATCACTAAAACATTACAACACTGCAACGCTTTACGTTTATCTCTCTGGTTCGCTTTCCCTTATTTTCTCGAGACGGCGCGCATAGCGCTCCTCTTTCCCGAACGGTGCCGCGAGAAATGTTTTTACAATCTGGTCCGCCGTTTCTTCATCCGTAAAATCAGCCGCGAGACAGAGCACGTTCGCGTCGCTGTCATGGCGCGCCTGATACACATGGTCGGCCGATGCCGGAAGCGCCGCACGGACATTTTTATATTTATTCGCCGCAATAGTCATTCCGAAACCCGATCCGCAGATCAGGATCCCGCGATCGGTGTCCGGCGCGGCGCCTACATGCTTCGCGACCGGCCGCGCATAATCGGGATAGTCGTCGTTTTTATCGTACACCACGGCACCGACGTCGACGACATCATACGCCTCGTTCTTTAAAACACTCTTCAGGTGCTCTTTCAATTTAAATCCGCGATGATCCGCGCCTATGTAAATGGTCATACGATAAAATTTTGATTACAGGATTTCCGCGACTTTCTGCACATGCTTCACGAGCGTCGAAACATACCCCGCTTCGTTGTCGTACCAGGAAAACACGTTCACGAGATCGCCGTCTATGACCTTTGTGAGATCCAGACTGACGATGGCGCCGTACGGTTCGCCGATGATATCCGATGACACCAACGGGTCGGTCGTCACTTTAAAAATTCCCTGCCAGCGCGGCGATGCGGCGGCTTCGGTGAGAATCTGGTTGATCTCTTCAACGCTCGTTTTTCGCTTCGCAAGAAACGTGATATCCGAAATGGAACCGGTGATAGTGGGAACGCGGAAAGAAACACCGTCAAAACGGCCCGCGAGCCCGGGGATCGCGCGCGTGACCGAAATCGCGGCGCCGGTCGTTTCGGGAACCGTGTTGTGAGCGGCCGCGCGGCCCTTGCGGAAATCGTGTCCGCCGCGAACGGGTCCGTCCACCAGACTTTGCGTTGCCGTGTAAGCGTGCACCGTGGAAAGCACCGCTTTCAGGATACCCGGATTTTCCGAAAGGATCTGTATAACAGGCGATGCGGAATTCGTGGTGCACGAGCCGTTCGAAGTTATCGCGCACGTTTTGAGCGCGTCCTCGTTCACACCCATGAGGACCGTTTTGCCGGCAGGACCGTCGGCGTCTTTCGCCGGCGCCGTAATCACCACGCGTTTCGCGCCCGCCTGCACATGCACCATCGCCTTCTCGTACGATTCAAAAAGTCCGGTTGATTCGACGACAATATCGATAGCAAGATCTTTCCACGGAAGCTGCGCCGGGTCTTTGATCTGCAGGAATTTTATTTCGGCGCCGGAAATGACAAGGTTCCCTTTCGCAAGATCGGCTTCCACCGCTTTATCGTACCGGCCGTAAGCCGTATCGTATTTCAAAAGATAGGCGAGATTTTCGAGATTGCCGAGATCGTTAATGGCGACGATCTCGAGGTTATCCGTAGCAAATGCCGATTTTAAAAATAATCTTCCGATCCGTCCGAACCCGTTTATCGCAATGCGTGTTTTTTTCATTGTGCTTATTTTCTTATTTTAAAATAGTATAGCATATTGAAAATATTATTACCGTCTTCAAGATCCGTTTTTCATGGCTTTCGCAATCATCCGCTTTGGGTTATCCCGTGCCGTGAATACGGAACGGATGACGACGGGAAAAGGGATGTTTGCCTTCTCTTTTTATGTACTTGATATTTCGACCGTATCCCCTATTTTTATATCGTCTTTCGCCACGGTGCCGGCGCTCACTTCAAGCACCGCATCAACGCCGGGCGGCGACGAATATATTTTCAATTTCCACAGCGGCGTGCCGGGCTGCGGCGCGGCGTTCTCAGCGAACCCGAGGACTTTACCCTCCCAGGTTTTGCCTTGCGAACCTTCTGAAATTTTGTTCTGAAAAATTGGGGAGGGCGAACCGCCGCCGATCCAGATCATATCCAAAGGAAAGTTCATGTCTTTCATCCAAAAATACCTGACCGTCGAAGACCCGAAAAGAAAGACCATCCCGTCGTTTTGCCCCAGACCCGCGCGAAACGACAGCCCGCGCGCCTGCTCGATTGCCGTCCGCGCAACCTCCGCGGAAAAAACCGCGCTTCCGACCGTCACCCGCGCCGCAGGAAGCGGCGGATTTTCCTGAGAAAGGACACTATGCCAAAAACCGAACACCACAAGCACTACCGCTATGAACGCAATGATGGCTATTATTATCATAATTTTCTTTGAAGTCATCTTCAGTAAAAGGATACCTTTGTTTCGGAAAATTTGCACATCTTATTACAAATGGCGTAGTTCAAACGCCACGATGCCGAACGAAACCGCGACATTCAGCGATTCTTTTCCGCGGCCGGAATGTTTCGGATGATCGGCATCGCCGACCATGGCGCCGCGCATGGGAATTTCCAAAATTTTGCCGGCGCGGTTCAGGATTGACGGCGGCAAACCGCGGACCTCGTCGCCGAGAACCAATGCAATTTTTAAATTTTTACTTTTTCCGCCTGTGACGGATCCGCTTTTTGCGGAAATTTTTAACTCGTCATACGGAACCGACTTCCTTGATTGTTCGACGGCGAAAATTTTCCAGCCGCCTTTTTTAAGCGCCGCGGTTAAGCGCGCCGTGTTTTTCACCGACTCCCACGCAACATATTTTTCCGCGCCGAGCGCAACCTTCGCAAAATCCTTGCGCAAATTCCCCAGCCGGTCGTGCGGCGCGGGTGTAATGCCGCACAAATATATTTTTTCCGCGCCCGCGGCATCGGCTGTCCGGAAAATGGAACCGACATTATGCACGCTCCTCACATTATGAAGTATGACGCAAAAAACCATACTCTCCATTATATTACATAAGGAATGTGCTGAAAATAATAAAACATCTTATGGATAACTATTTAAAAATTTAATTTTCGTCATGCGAAAGAGGAAATTTATGCTTTGTCCTGAAAAATTCTTAAAGAATATATCTCGCCTCCGCAAGAACGGCCGATAAGCCATTATGACTTTTTCGAATACGTTTACCCTCCGTCTTCATGGTGTTTCCGGCGGTCATTGACTCGCGGCGGCGGTCGTGGATGACGCCGCATCGGGCAATGCCCACGTCGACATAGTCGGTGCGGAAACATTGCCGAAATAATCCACGGCACGGACGCCGATATAATAAGTATTCGCAGGATCAATTGCGCAGAAACCCAAACGGATACTGCCGACCGATTGCCAATGCAACGCATCAAGCGTCGGCGATGTTCCGCAATTGATCTCGTAAGCGAGCGACGAAGAAGCTGTATCCGGATCGGTGGAAGCCGACCATGAAAGATCCAATTGTCCGGTCGCGGGATCGACGGAGGTCACAATATCGGTCGGCGGGCTCGGCGGCATATGCGGCGGAAAATTCGGGATGAACACCCATGAAAGATATGGATAAAAAGAATAGGTATACGGAACCTTGCCGGAGCCATAAACGAACGCGTTCCACATCGCCGTGCCGGTCGCCATCGTCCCCTTCAAAATAACACTCCGGTTCTGGCAACCCTGATAAGTATAGAGGCGATAATATTTGTTCGGCTGAAGCGCGATATTCAGGCCGCCGACCGTAACCTTCGTATTGGCATGTATAAACGGCGCATTGTCCGAAATGGTAAATTGCCGATTAAGCTTGGTATAGCCGGGATCGAGGAATTCCCCAATCCAAAGACTCGATTCGAAAAAAAACGGATCGTCTATATAACCTTCAAACGTAAGCGAGCGGATCGTGCCATAAAATCCAGTGCCGAGATCGTACCAGTTGTCGTCGTAATGGCTCCCGTGCGAATCGCTGCCGTCAACTGCCTGGACCGTCGTGGACCAATCCGGTATGGCGACCGTCGCAGTCGCAAATGAAATATCTCCCGCAACGTCAACGGCACGGATACCAAAATAATAATCATGGCCGTCCGCAGAGACAGGATATGAAAACGAAGTCGACGTGCCAGTCCATAATGGCGGCGTACCGGATGCAATAACGTCAGTAATAGTTCCAGAAGCGGTTTGCGGCGAGCTTGTCGATGCGGCATCCAGATCGAAAACAGAGTAAACGATACCATCCGATGATCCGCTCGCATCCTGCGGCGCGGCCCATATAAAATCAATCGCGAGCGTGCTCGAATTGAAAACGGCGATTGCATCCATGCCGGCGACGTGCGACGGCGGCGCGAAAACAAAAACGGGGGTGGGCGGTACCGCAGAGGAAGTCGCATCCGATAATTGAGTCGGCGATGCGGATGATGATACGACGGAATCAATACTGGAAGTTGCCGTTGATGTCGAAGCGGATGCGGTTGACGGCGATGACGTGGAAATTGCATCCGTAATCGAAGAAAAACCGTCAACTAAAGTGGATGATGCCGTGGAAGTCGTGATAACCAACGTTGTCGACGATGCAACGGACGATACCGCGGTGGTGGTCGCAACGCCGATATCGGCAATAATAATAGTAGAAGAAGTATTGTCGGTTGACGCTGCGGATGTCGATGTTGCACTGTAATCACTGACCGTATCCGTGCCCGCGGAAGAAGACGCATCCTCGGCTTGCCCAATCGTTCCGGATGGCGCAGCCGATGCCAACGCAGAAGAATCTTCCGGCGATGCGGCAGAAAAAGACGGCGGCGCGCTCGTTATCGTCGCTGAAACGCCGCCTGTCGGAACAGTTTGCCCGCTTGTGGCGAGCGAAGTCGAACCATTGCCGCCGCCGGACGAATCGGAAATATCCTGCGTAGTCGATGAAACGATATCCGAGGAATAATTTTGCGACGACAAACCGTTCGACGCGGCACTGTCCGGATCTAAACTTAAAACCGATGAATTCGCGGCCGGGGAATTTGCCGGAGTGAATGCGCTATCGATGCCGCTTGGCGCAGAGGACAATCCTGCGCCGTTATTCAAACTCTCCGCGCTTGAACTCTCCGTAGTCGCATCAAAAATATTATTTCCATCCGAAGATCGGCCCGTTGAAAACGAAAATAAAGAGGAATTCTTCGTGATAATTTGCGATTGCCCCTTTGAATTTTCCCCTGAAAAATCCCGAGAGGAAGGCGCCGGCGCGGACGACGTTCCGGAAATAGAAGAAGCGCCGATGCTTTCGTATGATGACGTCGCGCCACTTATTAATCCGTTATCGGCCGCCCTATTGCTGTCCGATCCGACACCGCCTGCCGCGCCGAACAAATTACCGGCGGCTTGCGCCATGATCGCGCCGATATCACCCAAAAGGCCCGTGTCCGGCGCGCCGTTGTCCGAAACATACCGCGCTTCTTCCTTTATACCGGTATAGCCGGAAATCGGCTCGAAATTATGCGCCGAAAAACTTCCATCGGCATTTTTATCGTACATCGCGAAATGAAGATGCGCGCCGGGATGCTCCGCGCATGCAGTTCCCATTACAAGGCCGGTATCGCCGAGTTTTCCCAAAACGGCACCCGTTTTTACCGCATCGCCGTCGTTCACCGCAATGCTTCCCTGGATAAGATGCGCATAGCGGCTCACGATATTGCCGTCGCCCGCCACAAGAATTTCCGTGCCATAGCCCCCGTTATACCCTGCTTCTTCGACAATCCACGCTTTTCCCGGCGCCGCCGCAAGAATATTTTTGCCGTAAGTATTACAGCCGTCCTGCGTGAAATCCGCCGCATAAGCGTCTTTATGAATGTGCGTCGGAGGACTGTCATACCCCTGCGTCACGACAAAACTTTGCTTGTTTTCATAGGGAAGCTTCGCCGCAAACGATTGCGCCACTGCATACCGCACGCAAAATACCGGTAGCGCGGCAAGGGCGGCCATAAAAAACATGGCTATAAATTTCTTATTTCGACGAACGAGCGGCGCTATGGTCACCGACATGTGAAGACAATGCGCGAACGAAGCACGCTCTCGACGGCGTTTGAAGGTCAAAAAAAGTTTTTTATTTTGTTCCATTTTCAAAATGCATGCCGTTAATAAATTGCGTAAGTGCGGCATCGCAAACCGCATTGCCGTCGGCCTTTCGTATGTCCAAAACCGAAGGAGCTATTTCGTAAATATTCCCCTCCGCGGCGACATAGGCAAGCGTTGTCGCGACGCCATCCATGGTCCCCTTCCATTCCAAAGCGGCATCCGCGCCGGACACCGAAAGCCCCTCGCTCGATATTTCGGCAACCGCAATCGTAGGATCTTCGCTCAAATGAGCGGCCAGCCAATGATCCATATCCGCCGCGGGAATATCCCTAAAAAGGGAAACTTCTATTTTGCACTCCGGCGACGAGCTTGCCTCCGGACGATAATCCGGATAGACCGCGACGCCGCTCCCTTTTTTATTTTCAAGATACCAGCTTGGCGGCAGGACGAATGAATAACCGCCCGTTTTGTCGCTGACAAAATGGCTGCCATCCGGCAGTAATGCCTGCGAAATATCATCGGCGTTCAAAGATGCGCCCGATGGCTGCGCGCCGATCCGCCCGTGCCGCGCCATTATAAAGACAACGACCGCCGCCGCTACCATCACGATAAATATCCCCGCGAAAATAAAATACGAACCCGTCTTTTTTGGTTTTTCGATATTCTGCATGAAAATATTTTTATTGGTTATTTTTCTTTCATTCTATGCCGCCGCGCATTAAATTTTCTTTAAAGAATTTATGCGGGGACAACTGAGAAGCGTTGATTCAAAACCGCCCTTGAATGGCCGGTCGACCTCAACGCTCATCACGGATCATTGGATTGTGAAATCGTCCGCATTATTGTCCGTATCGATAATCGCGCCGTTTTGAAAAATCCTCGTGAGCGCCTGGTCCGCCGCGGGGTCGGTCGGATACGCCGCGCCTTCGCCATATTGGTTCACGCCCGTTCCCCACGCGACCGCATCGACCATGACGCCCGTGGCATCGAAAAGCGCAACGCTATTATCCGCACCCAGCGTCTCGGTACTCGAAACATCCGCGCCGATCGCCGCCGAAAATCCGTTCGCGGAATTCGCCCACGTAAAAATGCCGCCGGCCGGCACCGCACTGCCCGCCGGAAATTCTCTCAATGAATAATCCGCGCCCGTGCCGCTTTTTTTGCGTAATTTCCATCCGCTCACGTCGACCGCGCTATTTTCAGGGTTATAAATTTTCACAAAATCATCCGTTGTCGATGCGCCCGCAATCTGCACGGCGACGATCATAAGATGCGCAATCGCTCCGGCGGTCGTCGCAGCGCCTGACGCAACCGTTGATGTCGTTGCGTCGCCGAATACGACGGCTGATGTTGACGATAGCTGGATATCGCCGCCGCCGGAACCGCCGGAAATATCAAAACTTGAAGACGCATCCGCCGCGACGGACGATAGATCGGCGGTAATATCACTCCTCAAAAGACCGCCCGAAGAATCATTGGCGGCACATACCGAAGACGACGTTTGCGTCACCGAAGAAGTCGCAACAGCAACCGGCGCAATATATCCCGTTGAATTTTCGGCTTTCGGCGTTCCGCCGGGATCCGCGCTCGTATGCCATCCGAAATCGGCGCGATTACGTTCCAATGTCCGCTTCGCGCCATTGTCGCCGCCCGGCCATCCGTCCGACGCGTCCAAAATATCCACGGGCGCGCACGCGCCGTCAAAAATGCCGAGCGCGTCGCCCGTATTCGGCAACGCGCCGGAATAAATCTTGTCCGCCGGAATACCGGATATCGCATTGTCATCCGTACGCTTGAGAAAATAGAACGATGACGGCGCAATACGGTCGCTATCACCGAAAACGACCGTTATATTTTCCGCCGTGTCGATAAGCTCCCAGCCGGCGAGCGGAACCGTGCTTGACGTCTCATTTTTTATCTCCATCCATTCGTCATTGCCCGCGCCCGCCGCGCTTTCGCCGCTTTGCGCAGGCGATCCCATCCACGCGATCTCGTTCAAAATAATCCGATGCGACGGCGCGGCAGTATTCGCGGCGGTAAACGCGCATCGCGGCCGCGCCGGCGGCGATGATGGCCTCCCGTTAAAAGAAGATGTGCTCCCCAAAAGCGATGACGTCGAAAACGACGCTCCGAAAGGCGGAACGAAAGATGCCGTTCCCGATACGGAATCCGAAACGGAATCGGGACTGCCTGTCGCATTTTCGGAAGTATCGGAAGTCATCCCCGGAACATCACCGCCATCCGGCATGATCGTGCTTGATACTGCGCCGCTTGCCGCCACGACATCCAGTTCCAAACCGGAAACGCTTTCCACGCCGGATGATTGCCGTATGTCGGCTTGCGCGCTTACCGCGGCGGCGGCATTTTTACTTGCCGGTGGTTGCGCAAAATCATTTCCGGCGATATTCGCATCGGCTGTTCCGCCAGCCGGATCATTTTCATTCACAGTTGATGACGAACTCATTTCTACAGACGACGAACTATCAGCAGAAACATTCTCCAGTGCAACTTCCTTTGTATTTCCGCTTAAAGACAAACCGAATGCTTCACGGAACGACTGCACGGCGATGGCCGCGTTATTTTTCAAAAAACCGCTGCCGGCGCCGAACGCGAAAAAATATACGGCAGTGCCCGCCGTTAAAACCCCTGCGAAAATCAACGCATGACGGATGAATTTTCTCTTTTTATCGACGGCGACTTCCTCGTATATTTCCATTGGTTATTTTTATTCGACGCGCATACGCACGTGAATTTCATAGGACTTACGCGTTTGAAAAAATATTTTAAAAACGTCAGATGTTTCAAACCGCAAGGGCCTGGCCAATTACTTCGTTATTTTCCTGCGGTTTTCATCGCCGTAGTCGGACTACGGCTCCCAAAATCCTCGGAAAATGCCTCGTACTTGGCCAAGCGCATAAGTCCTATTTCAATAACCATAGCAAGGAGCGGATTAAATATATCTTAAAGGACTCCGCATTTTAATTCGGAAAGGAGGGGCTCTCTTTACTCCTTTCCGAATTAAAATGCTCCGTCTAGTGCGGAAACGAGGGACGGGCTTCCTTAAAAGTCCCTCGCAAGCGATAAAGCTTCGTCCGGGGCGGAAACGAAGTATCGCATCAAGTTCCATTAATGTAATGAGAATTCGATTCAAAAAACAGGCCGGCAAAAATTGCCGGCCTGTTGGCAGCGATAAGGAAGTAAACGCGTCCGCGCGTTTACTTCCTCCAGACGAACCGACGGATGAAACAAAGTTTCATAAAATTTCCGAACAACCCGCGAACACTGCCTAAAAAAATCGTTTTTCGGAATGAGCTCCAAAAAAAATTTATTGCCCCAGTATCCCGCTCAGTTCCGCATCGTAAAGCATCGCTTCGTTGATAAGGCGGTAGTCGATTAATTCTTTGGGCGTAAACCACAGCGCAATCTCTTTTTCCGCGTCGTCCTGCGAACCGGATGCATGGATGAGGTTCCGCACCGCGCGGCCGTCGATATCCGACACTTCATACGAATCGATCGTGAAGTCGCCGCGGATGGTTCCCATGCTCGACGTCAAGGGTTCCGTGCCGCCCGTGATCTTGCGTACGATCCCCACCGCGTGCATCCCCTGCCACACCATGGCGACCACCGGCCCCTTCGTCATGTATTTTTTGAGATTGCCCAAAATGATTTCCGTGATCACAAGCGGATCCTCGGACGGGGGCTTTGCGCCTTTTTTCTTATAGGACTCGATGGTCTTGAGCCCGGTCTTCATACGCCATTCGGGATCGATAAGATAATGTTGCTCGATAAGTTCCACGGTCGGCACCGTCATCTTGATCCCGACCAGCTTCAACCCGCTCTGCTCGTACCGCTTGACGATCTCGCCGATCAGGCTGCGCTGGATGCCGTCAGGCTTTATCATAACCAATGTCCGTTCGTATTTTTGATGTTCCATATTTTTATAAATTTATTTTTATTTTTTTAAGAGTACGGTGTCCGCCGGAGATCGCCTCGACCAGATCAGAAGCGGAGATTGCTTTTTATAATTGCTTTTTGATCTCTATTCCCAGTTCCTCGAGCTGTTTTTTGTCCACTTCGCCCGGCGCATCCATCATAAGATCGCGACCGTCGCCTGTTTTCGGAAATGCAATCACCTCGCGGATGTTCGGCTCGTTTTGAAGCAGCGATACCAGCCGATCCAATCCCCAGGCGATGCCGCCATGCGGAGGCGCACCGTATCCCAAAGCATCGAGGATATGCCCGAAATTTTTCCGGATACTTTCCTTTTCAAATCCCATGATTTCAAAAACCGCCTCCAATGCTTCGGGCCGGTGGTTGCGGATGCTCCCGCCGCCGATCTCCGTGCCGTTCATCGCGATGTCATATTGCGCGGATAAAATTTCAGGGATATTTTTCTTTGCAAGCAGGTCATCCATAAATTCCGGTTTCGGCGCGGAGAACGGATTGTGCGTGAACGTCCATTCTTTCGCCGAAGCTTCGGATCGCGCGGTATTCGTTTCCGTTTTTTCGAAAAACGGGAAATCCACAACCCAGCAAAACGCGAGAAGATTTTCATCGTTCTTATCTTTCCGCATATCCGGACGGTCGGTGCCGTATTTTTCCATCGCATCTTTGTAGGTGATGCGCGGAAACGGAATCTCCTGTATTTTTTTACGGGGCGCGGCAGTTGCGACAAGCGCGATCAAAAGTTCTTCGTTTAATGCCATAACCTCTTCCTGATCGACAAAGCTCATTTCCATGTCGAGCTGCGTAAACTCCGGCTGGCGGTCGCCGCGCGTGTCCTCGTCGCGGAAACAGCGCGCGATCTGGAAATATTTTTCGACGCCGGCGACCATCAAAAGCTGCTTGTACTGCTGGGGCGATTGCGGAAGCGCGTAAAAACTTCCCTTCTGGATGCGCGACGGCACGAGATAATCGCGCGCGCCCTCGGGCGTCGACTTCGAAAGATTCGGCGTTTCAACTTCGATGAAACCGCGCTCCGAAAGAAAATCTCTTATGAATTTTATTGCGTCATGGCGGGCGATGAGATTGTCTTTCATCCGGCTGCGGCGCAAATCCAGATAGCGGTACTTCAGCCGCGCCTCTTCGTTGATGTCGTATCCGTCGCCGAGGATAGGCAAAGGCATCTCACCGGTACGGTTCAGGATCGTAAGCTCCGTCGCTCCGACTTCGTACGCGCCGGTCGGAATTTTATCGTTCACCATGCTCGGCGGGCGTTTTTTCACCCCGCCTTTTATTTTCACCACATACTCAAGCCGCAGTTCGGACGCGTGCGCGACGTCCGGCCCGAAAACCACCTGCGTAAATCCGCTCCGGTCGCGGAGATCGATAAAAACCAGTTTCCCGTGATCGCGCCGCGCCTGCACCCAGCCGCACAGCTCGACCTCTTTGCCGTCATTTTTTATAATATCTCCGATAAGCGTTCTCATGACAATTTTATAGGACTTACGCACTTGTGCCGAGTACGAGGCATTTTCCGATTATTTTCCGAGACGTAGTCCGACTACGGCGATGAAAATAACCGGAAAATAACGAAGGAATCGGCCAAGCCGTTTCGGTTTGATATATTTTCTTATGATTTTTTTTCAAATGCGTATGTCCTATGGTATTATGGTATCATACTATTACAATGCTCACCTTTTCACAAATGATGATCCGGTTCGCGGTCGCGCTCGTTCTCGGCGCGCTCTTGGGTCTTGAACGCGAGCTCGTCGGCAAAGAAGCCGGCATCCGCACCGAAATGCTCGTCGCGGGCGGCGCAACAATTTTCACAATGGTCGGCCTCATACTTCCTTATATCGTCTCCGTAAATACCGGCAATACCGCCGACGTCATTGCCAGAAACAGCGGGTTTCTTCAGGTTATCGCGAATATCGTCGTCGGTATCGGATTCCTCGGCGCGGGGCTCATCATTAAAACCGACAACCGGTCACGCGGCATCACGACCGCCGCGCTCGTCTGGACGACGGCCGCCATAGGCGTCCTTATTGGCATCGGCATGATAACTTTCGGCATAGTCGCCGCCGTAATCATAACCGGACTGCTTTACCTGCTCCGCGGATTGGACATTGCGAAAGAAGCGGAAGAAATGGCGCGCGAAAACGCCCGTTGAAAAACGCGCCAGGTGGCCGCAAGCGTCCTTGTTTCATTAAACCATCCCTGATGGACCGGCCGGAATTCCTGCTTTTATAAAAACTGTTTTCGAGGCGGGTTCTATACTATAATAGAGCAATGCCCACCAAGTCCGAAAAATATATAAAAACATTGCGGCAGCGGGCGAAAGAATCCCATATCTATCGGAAATATCAGATGACCGGCCTCATGGTCGCCGAAATCCTGGGAGATAAAAGCCATACATCGCTCTATATAAAGCTTGCAAAGGAAAAAGACGAAGGAAAACTGCTGCAGCTCGCAAAAAACGTCGCGGAACGGAAGGATGTGAAAAATAAAGGGGCATATTTTATGTACTGCCTCGCGCGCCAGGGACCCGCGCCGAAAAAACGGATCGTCAAAAAGAATGAATAATAAAATTCTTCTCATTGAAAACAAAGACGAAGGGAGGGTGCTAAGGAAAAAACCGGCGGATTTTGATTTCAAAAAATGGAAGAAAAGCGAAATCACGGCGCTCCTCGCGAAAATGAAGCGGATTATGCGCGCAGCGAACGGCGTCGGCCTTTCCGCGAACCAGATCGGACTTGACCTACGGATGTTCGTCGCCGAAGTGCCGGATCCGCAAGGCGGAACGAAATTCTATGCGGTATTCAATCCGAAAATCGAAAAGACGGGCGGTGCAACGATCGATTTCGAAGAAGGATGTCTGAGCGTCCCCGGAAAATGGGGCGACGTGGAACGGCCGGAGAAAATAATCGTGAGCGGCCAGGATAGGAACGGCAAAGCGGTAAAAATAAAAGCGTGGGGATTCCTTGCGCGCGTGTTCCAGCACGAGATCGACCATCTTGAAGGGAAACTTTTCATAGACCGAACGAAGAAAGTGCATGAAGCGGCGCCGAAAAAATAATGCTTAAATGTTGTAATGTTTTGTAATGTTATAGCGTTGTAATGAAAATTCATCGCACTATTAAAGACACTCCGACACTATAAAACGCATCGCACTATGAACTACATTTTTTTTGGAACACCGCGGTTCGCGGAAATTGTTTTGGACGCTCTTATCCGCGCGGATATGCCGCCCGTTGCGCTCGTCTGCAATCCCGACCGCCCCGTCGGACGGAAAAAAATCGTGACGGCGCCGGAAACGAAAAAAAGAATACAGGACGCAAACCGCAGCGGCGCGAAAAGCAAGATCGAGATCCTTCAGCCGGAAAAAATCGGCGATGATTTCATGAACCAGCTTCGTGGCCTGCATCCCGATTTTTTTGTCGTCGCGGCATACGCAAAAATATTGCCGAAAGCGGCGCTTGATATCCCAAAAATGGGAACACTCGGCGTCCATCCGTCGCTCCTGCCGAAATACCGCGGCGCATCCCCCATCCAGTCGGCGATCCTCGGCGGCGAAAAAGAAACCGGCGTTACCATTTACCGGATGGATGAAAAAACCGACCATGGGGAAATTTTAGCCGCGCGCCGCATACCGCTCGCTTCCGGAGAAACTTATCTGCAGCTTGAAAAAGAGCTGGCAAAACTCGGCGGAAAATTGCTCGTTGAAATGATGCCGAAATTCATAAACGGCGAAATGAAAAGTATCCCGCAAGATGAAAACACGGCGATAGTCACGAAAAAATTCCAAACTCAAGACGGATTCGTCACGCCGGAAGATTTAAAGGATGCCGAGAACGGCGATGCTCAAAAAACCGATGTGCTATTCCGGAAGATCCGCGCCCTCAATCCCGAACCGGGCGTCTGGACCATGCAAAACGGCAAACGGGTAAAATTGCTTGAGGCGGAAATTGAAAACGGCGCATTGCATCTCACCACAACCCAGCGCGAAGGCGAAAAGGCGAAAACAAATCGAAACCGTTAGAAAACCTTAAAACAGTATTTTCTGTCATCCTCGCGGAGGCGAGGATCCATGCTTTGAAAAAAAACTGGGATATGTCATCGTCCGTCACTGCCGACAATGACAGCAAAAAATTCTCTAAAACATAAAACGACCACTAAAGCGGTCGTTTTGTATGACAAGCGGAATTTCCGACCCGTCGTTACGCGGATCATCACCTTGCCCAAGGCTAATCCCTATAAAACGCAAAGTCAAATCTAATTTAATAATCTTTTAATCTGCTATTTTCATAGATTTTTTTCCGCCGCGGTCCAATCAACGACATGCCACCATGCAGCGATGAAATCCGGCCGGCGGTTCTGATAATTCAGATAGTAGGCATGCTCCCAGACATCAATTACTAAAATAGGCTTTTGATTTTTCGAGATCGGACTTTCCTGGTTCGGCGTCGTAACGATTGAAAGTTTTCCGTTATCATTGATAACCCATGCCCAGCCGGAACCGAAAACGCCGGCAGCGGCTTTCGAAAACATATCCTTGAATTTCACGAAATCGCCGAACGAGGCATTGATGGCATCGGCGATTTTTCCCTGCGGCTCCCCTCCGCCGCCGTCTTTTGGCGATCGCATGCACGTCCAGAAAAAAGAATGATTAAAATGCCCGCCGCCGTGGTTTCTGACCGCCGTCTGGATATCTTCCGGCAGCGCGTCCAGCGACTGCAATAATTTCTCGATCGGCATATCCGGCAGTTGCGGATATTTTTCCAATGCGGCGTTCAGGTTGTTCACGTACGCCTGATGGTGCTTGCCATAATGGATCTCCATCGTCCCCGCGTCAAGATACGGTTCTAATGCATCATATCCGTACTGCAGCTGCGGCAACTCGAATTTCATATTTTTATTATTATGTTTATTCACCTCTGCCGCAAATGGAACATCTATCATTTACAAAGGAGCTGAAAAAATCCCCCTTTTCCGAAAATGAATGATTAATGTGCAGTTTTTATGATCTTTTCACTATCCTTTTTCTCCTATATATTATAACATAGAGCGATCACAAAACATCCTTGGGGGATCGTCTAATGGTAGGACAGCGGCCTTTGAAGCCGTGAATCTAGGTCCGACTCCTAGTCCCCCAGCATTGTGTTCAAATCGCCGTTTTTAGGTGCTTTTGCGATCACATCAAACGGCGTTTTATACTGTATTTGCGCTACTAATTTGTTCTCAAGCGAAAGGTTCCAAAGTAGAAATACCCTACTTCTTTTCCGTCTCCCTGATCGGATGTGCGCGGCTTTAAAAGTAAATATAGAAGTTCGGAGTTCTCCGTCTATAAAAGACAATTATGTTCTTTGCTTCAGTTGGAAGGAGGTTTATCTCGCTAAGTCCGTCATCAAATATTTTCCTTTTTCTATGCGTGAGGCGCAATAAACCATATAAAATGGATATTATTCCATCACTGGGATATAAAATCTGGCCGCCGAGTATACGTCGGCGCTATAATGCGCTATAATATAATCATGAACGCCATCGTAATTTTCATCGCCCAATATCTTTATCTTTTCGTGCTTTTGATCGGCGCAGTCTTCTTTTTTATCCAACCGAGGAATATCCAGAAGAGTATGGCCGTCTGCGGCGTTATCATCGCGCCGCTTGCGTATGTCCTTTCAAGGATCGGCGGGCTTCTGTATTACGACCCGCGCCCCTTCGTTGTCGGACACTTCATCCCGCTCATCGCCCACGCGGCGGATAACGGTTTCCCGTCGGATCATGTGCTGCTCACGGGAGCCGTGGCGATGGTCGTCTGGTTTTACAGCAGGAAACTGAGCGCGATCCTCTGGGTGCTTGCCTTTGCGATCGGCGGCGCGAGAGTGTACAGCGGCGTCCATCATGTTGCGGATATTGCGGGAAGCGTCATCTTCGTCCTCATCGCCGGAATAATATATTATTTCGCGGCGGGGAACCGGTCAAAAACCATCATCCAATGAAAGAAAAAACATGGCGCGAACTATTCGATCTCGGCATCCTTCTGAAAGGAATTGACGGCACTCTGGAACTGATGGGCGGTATCGCGCTCCTTATTGTTTCACCCGCCGCCCTTAATGCCATAATCCTCTTTTTCATAGGAGGAGAATTAAGCGAAGACCCGAAAGATTTCCTGGCTAATCTTTTTTTGCATACCGCGCAAAGCGTCATCCAGACCCGGACCTTCGCGGGCGTCATCCTTATCGTGCACGGCGCCGTGAAAATATTTCTCGTCGCCGCATTGTTGCGCAACAAGCTTTGGGCATATCCCGCCTCCATTATAATTTTCGGAGGTTTCGTGCTTTACCAATCTTACCAATTGAGCCGCGGTTCCTCGTTGTTTCTCTGGATCGTTACGATCGTCGATATTGCGGTGATCGGGCTTATCATCCATGAATACCGGTATATAAGAAAACGCGCGGCGCTCAATACGGGAAGCGGCCTATAAATATGTTTCGGATAAAATCCCCTGCCGAGAACCCGTACTTGAAATAGAAGCTATTCCCGGTTAGGATAATATTTTCTCATGATCAAAAACGACATACGCCATATTATCGGGTTTTTCGCGCTCCGCGCGGCGCTCATCGTTGCCGTATTCGTTGCCGCCGCAACTGTACGGAGCTCCCCCGTCGCCCACGCAACTGCCACGACGACGACGGCAACGAGCAGTAGCTCGCTGCAGCAGCAGATTGACGCGAACAATCAGCAAATCACCAGCCTCAACCAGCAGATCGCGACGTATCAGGCAGAGCTTCAGCAAGTCGGCGCGGATAAAAAAACCCTCAAGGCCGCCATCAATACACTCGATCTGCAGCGCAATAAAGTGGAAGCGCAGGTCGCCGTTACACAGCACGAGATCAATGCCACCCAGCTGCAGATTCAACAGCTGGGCGGAGCGATCACGGACACGCAGCAGACGGTCGCGACCGATCAGGTGGCGCTCGGCGAAAACCTCCGTAGCCTTCAAAAGGCAAATGATCAGCCGCTCTTAATGCAGCTGCTCTCGTCGGGCACCATCGTCCAAGTATGGGAAAGCATCAACGCAACCTTGCAAGTGCAGCACGGCGTCCAAAATGATATGCAGGCACTGCAGACGCAGGAAAGCAATCTTGCCGATTCGCGCGCGGCGTCGCAACAGAAACAACAAACGCTTGCGGCGCAAAAACAGTCGCTTGCGGCGCAGCAGCAATCGCTCGCCGCCACGGTGCAATCCAAAGGCCAGCTGCTGACCGAGACAAACGCAAAAGAATCGGTTTACGAAAAACTGCTCGCCGCCGCGGAAGCGGAACTTAAAAGTTTCTCCACATTCGCTGAGAATGCCGGCGGTTCAAAACTTCTCGCGAACCAGACCAACTGCGACGCATGGGGCTGCTATTATAACCAGCGCGACGCGCTATGGGGCAACGAAGCGCTGAACGGAACGCGCTACAATCTCGCAAGCGACGGCTGTCTCGTCACATCCATGGCGATGGTGATGACGCATTACGGCTATCGCGACGTGACGCCCGCGACCATCAACGCAAACCCGGGCAATTTCGCGGCATATTATCCGGCATACCTTTTAATCACCATTAATGTCGACGGCGTAACCGCCACGCGCAAAGCGGCAACCATCGATGCAACGCTTGCAAGCGGCAATCCGGTGATCGTCGGCCTCAGGGCTTACGGCGGCACGCACTATGTCGTCCTTGTAAGCGGAAGGAGGGGCAATTACCTCATGCGCGATCCCTACATTCTCAACGGCAACGACATCAGTTTTTCCGCCCACTATTCGCTGAGGAATATTTTCGGCATCGCGAAAGTCGTAATCAATAAATAATGTCCGCCGAAAATCCCATCAAGGCTCATCGGTAAAAACAAAATTCGCATTGCTCCCCCTGCGGCCCTCACGAATGCGAGGACGACAGAAGAAAGTTACGGATGCGGAATGGCGACGAACTTCGACGATCCCAATCCTTCAAGCGCCGGTTTTTTGATGCCGATCTCTTTTTCCCAAAAAGCATCATCGTTTAAAAGTTCGATGATCCACGGAAAATGCGCATCCTGCGAAAATATCACGCCGCCGGATGAAGTAAGCGGATAGAGCGCGCGCAGACAATCTTCGGTCGATTGCACAAGATCGACATTCACGCAGGCAGCCGCGACTTCATCGCGAAAACCGGGCATGGTGTCCGAAAAAAATCCCTTATGGAATTCCGTACGGCTCACGTCGCCGAATTTTCGGACATTCCCGCGCACTTCTTCAAGTCCGACCGCATGGCTGCCTTTCGGAAAATGATGTTCGCGGCCATAAATGCTTTTGCCGTGCGTCTCGGTATTTTCAGGCATGCCTTCGAACGAATCGAAAACGTGGAACGGCCGATTCGCGAGACGGGCGACAAGGCTGAATTTCGCGGTGCTGCCGCCGTGGAACGCGCCGGCTTCGACGATGGCGCCCGGAACGTCCGCCCCGAGGTTCAAGATAGAGCGCGCGATGGCAAGCATTTCATTTTCGGTGTGCGGACAGTCGACGTAATAGGAAATGGCATAAAAATTTTTGATAAGCGAAAGCCGCTCGCCGAACGTGGTGGACGATTTCGTTTTATGAAACAGGAATCCGAGCGCGGCGGGAACATCCTGCGGCAGGTAATAAATTTTTCTGTACAAATAATGCAGCGGCCACGGCGTTATCCGTTTGATGCGGCTTCGGATGGTCATAATGTTGTTATTTTTCGGTTATTTTTTGTTCATCGATCCGCCGCACCAAAACGAACGGCGTCATTTTATTTCCCTGCCCGAGCGGATTATCAAGGAGGACGAGGCGCACCGTTTTCTTGTCGAGCCCCACGCCGCGGCTCACGCCGAGCACTTTCACGTTAATGAAATTCGCGTCCGCGGTAACGGCCGGCATGCCGAGTTTCTTTTCCACCTCTTCGCAGTCGCGCTGGGGATCGGCGGGCGGCAGCACGGCCCATTCCGTGTAGGGATACATATCTTCGGGAATAAAACCGTCGATCTCCGACACGCGATGGCCGGCAACAATCCAGAAAATTCCCCGTATGCCGACAAGCTTGCCAATGCCGCCGATGATCATCGCCAAAATAATCCGCAGCCGGCCCGCTTCCTCGATGGCGACCTGGATTTTCTCTGGATTGTCCCACGCCGTCATATTTTTATGCTTCATAACTCCTTTTTGCACGAGCCGCGCGAGCCATGTCACTTTCACCGTCGCAATATGCCGCACGCGGTTCTGCGAAATGGAAATGAGCTTTTCGGAAAGCGCCACCCAGTCGCCGGACTTGAAATGCGGCTTCACGAATTCCGTCAATATTTTTTCCAAATCTTCGCCGAATGCGATGAGGCGCGGCACTTTAATCGGGAAACGTTCGTACGTGACGCCGTCAACCGTAATAAGCCGTCCCGGCTGGATGCCCGGCGGCGTCTTCGTATCCGGCAGATTTGATTCCATCATAATGGTGATTATTATACAGGAAAAATAACACGCGTGCCACGGCGGGATAGTACAACTGCTTGCAACACAGAAATCGGATGGTATGATGAAATAAAGTAAATGCATCACGAAAATTTTTCGTAAAAAACTTTTAAAAATACGTTCAAAAAATGAGAAAACTCACGCAATCGCAAAAAGACGAAATGCGCGCGCGGCTGCTTGATATAATGGAGCACCGCCTGCCTCCGCTCAGGACGATCCTGACGCCCGACAGCACGAAAGAGGAACCGTGGTTCCGCGAATCGGGTATTGAAAAAATACTCAAAAAATATGCGTTTTTCGGAGCCGAGATGCGGGCGCATAACGGCAAAAGCGCGCCCGCGTTCATGGCGTGGCTTATGGACGAAAAAGCGGGAAAATTCAACAAGGACATTATGGTCATCGGCGCGACATCGGGCAATTGGGGAATGGCATCAGGTCTTATTGCGCCGATGTTTGACGTCAAAGGATTTTCCGCCGTGATCGAAAGAACGGTTCCAAAAGGAAAGCAAAATCAGCTCATCGCTGCCGGCGCGGAAATCATCTATGCGCCCGACGGCGTCTCATCCATCGAACACGCGCAGGCGCTCGCCGAAAAATATCCGGAACAATATCATTTCATCAACCAATATATTCACGAAGGAAGCGTTCTCGGCCATAAGTGGCCGATGGATCACATTGCCCGCGAACTGGCGCGGCTCGGCGAAACGCCGTCGATCTTCGCCGCGACGACCGGCACCTGTTCGACTATCATGGCGGCAAAACGTTATTTGAAAAGCGGATTCCCGCAGATGAAAATACTGGGCGTGGCATCGATGTCAAACAATGAAAAAGTGCACGGAAGCCGGTCGCCGGAAGGACTCGCCGAACTGAAAAAATTTCCCGGATCGTTCCAATACGAGGACATCGTCGACTTTCCGCTTATGACCGGCATCACGAAGCGGGAGGCCTACGTCATGAGCGCCGAATTCTACCAGCAATATTACCATTCACTGGGACCGACCTCGATGCTGCTCGAAGCAGGAACGTATCGCTTTTTAAAAGATCATTGGGAACGCCACGGGAATTTCGACGCGCTTAAAAACAAAAACGGTGAAATCGTCATGGTTTCGTTTTTTATGGATATGCATCTCCCCTACCTTGACGATCCCGACGTTCTCGCGGCATTCGCCAGTTAGAAAAAGAAGAGATAACTCATTACTTATAATTAAGCATTGCATTCCCTCCGTCGTCCCCTCACACTGCCTCCCTTTTTTTCCATCTTTTTCTTAATCGCTCATTGTTTTTCCTTTCGGGTCTGTCATCTCGGAATTTTGAGGCTTTGCGAAAAATATCCGAGATCCAGGATGAACCCTCTTCATTATTCAATTCAAATTAATCCTGGATTCCAGATAAACACTCGAAAACGCGCGTTTTCCGAAATGACAGAAAGAGAATAATGTTAATGAACATCATCGCTGTTTCTTAAAGCGTGAATCCTCGCCCAGGTCGAGAACAATGAAATGAACTGGCGCATCGAATCAATATATGCTATTCTATAAATAGAATTTGGGTGCGGGAATTCTGGAAAATTTCGTCTTTTTTAGACGGATTCCGGCCAGTTCTTTAACAACTTAATAAGGAGGTGAGAAAAATGAAACAGAAGCGGATAAGACCGCCGAAAAATCCATTTTAAGGGAAAAGAAGTCAGTGTTACAATGTAAAAACGCCTCGCACTTAGGCGTGCGGCTGGGAAATTCTCCTATTTAATGATTTTTAAAAAAATTTAAAAAGGAGGTGTTTACCATGAGAGGTTTAGATGAAAGAGAATTATAATTCTCTTTCCAAAACATAACGACACTTCACAATGAAGCGTCGTTTTTTATTTTTTTAATAACAGCATCAAAAACCGCCGTCAAAATCATCCTGATGCATGCGGTTCCGGTTCACGGCCGGAAAGCAACGGATAAATATCCAACAGCGCAAAGAAAAATGCCAGCGCCAGCGGGCCGATAAGGAATCCGATAAGGCCAAACACGCTGATGCCGCCCAGTACGGAAAGCAGGATCAGAAACGGATGGGCGTTCAGGCCGCGGCGCTTGAGTTGCGGCGAAAGAAGATTATCGACGCCGTTCATGGAAACGACGATCCACCAGACGAACAACCCGATGCCGGCGATGATATGGCCGGTCGCAAAAAGATAGACGATGGCGGGAATATCCACGATTGAAGTTCCCACCATCGGGATGAGCGCGGCAACAACGGCAAGCGATCCCCAGAACGCCGCGTTCGGGATGCCGAATATCCAAAAACCGGCGATGGCCTCGACGCCATGAATCAGGGCGATCGCGAGCGATCCGCCAACCACCGAATAGATCGCCCGCTCCATCCGGTCGATCACGCGTTTTGAATAGCGCTGCTCAAGCGGAATAAGCGATGCGATTTTATCGCGAAGCGCATTGCCGTCCGTAAGAAGATAAAACATTCCGAACAGGCTCAGGAATAACACGAGCGCGAACTGCGCAAGACCGCCGACGAACGGCAGCAGATTCTGCACAACCCAGCCCAGCGCCATGCTGAGATAATTCGTGATGTCTATCTGCGGGAAATCAAAACCGCTGAAATGCCGCGCGAGAAAACCGTTCACGATCGCGCCAAGATGCACTTCATTGCCGCCCGCAAACCATCCGTAGAGATGCATCGCCTGCCCAAAAATGAGCGTCGCAAGAAAACTGAACGGCACCAGCACGATAAGGATAACGGTAAGCACCGTGATAAGCGCCGCAAGCCAGTCATAACGGACCAGTTTACGAAGACCGCGATACAACGGATTGAAAACGACGGCAAAGACGATTGCGAAAACGACCACCGAAAGGTATGGCAGGAAAATATAAACGACAAGCGCGGCCGACGCGAGGAAGAGCGCGACGAGAAAATGATTCCCGAATTGCTTCGGATCCTTCGGTTCCATACAACTATTATAGCACATTCCGCCGCCGTCGCGCGGCTCCTTAAACGCGAAGAACGCAAAAAAAGAATTCCGAAAAACTTGAAAAACAATCGTGTGTACGGTACCATCAACCCATTCAGCAAAAAACGGTAAAAAAAATAGGACCTACGCATTTGAAAAAAATATAAGAAAATATCTTAAACCGCAGCGGACAAGGCCCGTCCCTTCGTTATTTTCCGATTATTTTCATCGCCGCAGCCGGACTACATCCCGGAAAATAACCGGAAAATGCCCCGTACCCGGCGCACGTGCGTACGTCCTAAAAATAAATTTATGCCGACCCATTACGAAAATCTAAAAAAAATAAACGAAAAGGACGGCGTAATCGCTTTCCAGGCGGATATCCCCCTCGCAATCCTTGAAAAAAATATAGGCGAGGCCGTAATCCGCGAAGCCGCCGATTTTGCGCTCCCGGGATTCCGCAAAGGCAAAGTACCGGAACATATCGTCCGCCAGCACATCAGCGAAATGGACCTTCTTGAAGATGCGGCGCACGCAGAATTCCGTGACGCCATCCGCGAAATAATCGCCGACGAAAAACTTTCGATCATCGGTGCGCCGCAGGTCACGATTACGAAGATCGCGCTCAAAAATCCCGTCACTTTCACGGCGCGGTTCGCCCTTTATCCGGAATTCACGCTCCCCGATTACAAAAAAATCGGGCGCGGCATCGCGGAACGAAAAGAACCGTCCGGCGTTGATGAAAAAGATATCGATACCGCGATCGCGCGCATCCAAAAAATGACGGCACCACGGGAAGATCGCGAAACAGACACGGAAAAAGAAAAAAACGCCAAGGGAAGCGGCACGGAAGATGAAGATAAAAAGGAAAACGCTCCCCTCCCGCCGCTCACGGACGATTTCGTGAAACAGTTCGGAAATTTTGAAAACGTCGCGGCATTCCGCGCGGAGGTGAAAAAACAGCTCGAACAGGAAAAAGAAACGCAGATCAAAGAATCCAAACGCGAGGAAACCGTCAAAAAAATAATGGCATCATCGAAGATTAAAATTCCGGCGCTGCTTATCGACGAAGAATTTTACGATTTCATGGAGCGGCGCGACGCGGAACTTGAACGGGCGGGCATGTCGCTTGAGGAATATCTGAAAGAAATCAAGAAAACGGAGAATGAGCTCGAACAGGAAGAGCGGCAATTGATCGAGGACCGGATAAAAATGAGTTTAGTTATGGGCGAAATCAGAAAAAAAGAATCTATTGAAGCGACCGAGGACGAAGTCCATAAATACATTCCCTCGCTCAAATACCGCTATCCCGACCGCAGCGAAGAGGACATGCACCGGACTGCGGAGGCATACATCATCCAGGAAAAACTGTTCGATATGCTGGAAGGAAAAAACGAAACCGGCGATGCTGTTCCGCTTTCATAAGAAAAAATTTATAGCCGTATGGATTGAGAGCAGAAAGTCATAGGTTTTCTGGTAGATGATAAGGTCGTCGAACATTGCCGGAAAGAAATTTCGAAAAGTTAAAAAACACAAAGAAAGAAGGTTCACTCTATTGAATAACCTGATTTTCGACTGTATCCGGCGGGGAGAAAGAAAGAAAGTTAAGAGGGAAAGAAGAAGAGAAGAGAAAAGAAAAGAAGGAAGAAAAACCAAAGGGACAAAGAGACGAATTTTATTTAGTCCTTGATGCAACGGGCAGAAAACCCGTAGGCGCGGTAATCGTAATTCGCGGGGACCACGAAGCTCGAGTGGAAGGCGAAGTTGTAGGCGTTCGTGCCGTCGATGGAAGACGACCAGTAGTAGCCGCTCGCGCCCTGACCAGCAAACAAAGCGTCGGAGGGATCGCGGAGACCGGCATCGGTGAGTTTGAGGGTTGTGTTGTACAAAGCCGTATCGCATCCCGAGGAGCAGGAAGCAAGGCCGACGGCGCTCACCCAATTGCTCCATTGCGTCTGAGTTGGGATGCTCCATCCGATCGGGCAGGGATTGTTGATGGCGGTGCTGGTACCCTGCCAGAGGTTGTCATTCTGGGGGGAACGCCAGTCATAAGGGGAATTGGGGGCTTCGATGAAGTCGGCATTGCCGGGAACATCGGTGCTACTGAGGGTGGTTGTTGCGGTGCTGGTCGTTATCTGATGGCCGTCCGTCAGGCGTCCCCATTGGTAGAGCCATCCATAGGCGGAGGAATCGGTGACGGATTGTGCGATGTTGGCGGTGCCGAGATTACTGGCGAGCCAGCAATTGCCGTCCTCGCCAATGACGGTATGGTAGATGGTGGTGTCGGGAGCAAGGCCGGTGACGGTACTTTCGCCGCAGACAAAGATCGGCGATCCCGCGCCTACGGTAAAGGGAGATTGCGCTTGGAATTTCTGCGATTCCGCGTTGGCGAAGACCTCCCAATTGGTGCCGCCGGTCACATAGGTATAATAGAGGTTCGAGGAGGATTGATTCACGGGATCCACGGGAAGGGAACCCAGCAGGGAGCCGAACGATGCCTTCGTGAAATTGACAGGAATCCAGCCGGTGCCGTCGACATGCGTATAGGTGGAAGATGCCGCGCAATGAAAGGATCCTCCCGAGGGGAAGCCCAGTCCCGAACAGTCGGTGCCGGCGGTCGTCGTCGCCGTCGGATCGGGAATGGAGAGATAGGTGACGGACGAAGAGCCGAGGGAGAATCCTATGAATCCTCCTGTGTCCGCGACATAGGCATTGAGGGCGGTCGTGAGGGCGCTCAGATCGGAAAGACGGTTGCTGTCCCTGCTTTGTTTCAGGAGTTCGGAGGGATTCAGGACCATAACGACCGCCACCATGAGGACGGCGATGATGGCGATCACGACGAGAAGCTCTATGAGGGTGAAGGCGGAACGGGATGCTTTGTTTGTTGTTCTTTTCGTCTTCATGGGAGGGAGAAGAAAGGAAATGAAAGAAGCGGGGTTACTCTCTCTCGTGGGGGAGGCTTACTTTTTTGATGCGGTGTCTATAGTCATGATGGGTTGTTTGCGACGACTGAACTTATTATATTACAACTTATTTAAAGATATGTGCCTTAATTATTATTTTATGGCTTGATCTATTCTATTCAATCATTCTTCCTCCGTTATGCGGATTACTTCTTCTATGGAAACCAATCCTTCAAGCGCCTTTATGACGCCGTCCTGGCGCAACGTGAGCATACCCTGGTTTTTCGCTTCTTTCGTTATTTTTTGCGCGGTCGGACCGGCATTGATGACGTCTTCAAGCGCGGGCGTCATATGGAAAACTTCGAAGATCGCTTCCCTTCCAAGAATACCCCTTCCTTTGCAGATTTCGCATCCCTTCGCGCGCGTGATCTTGTACGGTTCCGGATATTTTGCGCGGACATCTTCCGGAAGTTCCGCGAGCGTCCTTCGGATGACGTCCTGCATATTCTGCGGCGCCGGTTCAGCCGCCTTGCAGTTGTAACACAGAAGTCCGACGAGCCGCTGGGATATCATAAGGTTCAAAGAAACCGGCAGAAGGAACGGCTCCACTTTCATGTCGATAAGGCGCGGGATGACGCCGGCGGCATTGTTGGTGTGCAGCGTCGAAAGGACGACGTGCCCCGTAAGCGCCGCCTGCACGGCAAGTCCGGCGGTCTCCGCATCGCGGATCTCGCCGACCATGACGACATCCGGATCCTGCCGCAATATTTCGCGCAATCCCGCCGCGAAGTCGTAGCCGATCTCCGGCCTCACCTGCGACTGGTTGACGCCCGCGACAAAATATTCGACGGGGTCTTCCAAGCTCACGATATTCCTGCTCTCATTGTTCAATGTCTGGAGAAAAGCGTACAGCGTCGTCGTCTTGCCGGAACCCGTCGGTCCCGTTATAAGAATCATGCCGTACGGCTTCGCAAGCCCTTCTTTCACAATCTCAAGATTCCGGTAAAGGAACTGGAGGTTGTCGAAACTCTTCAACCCCGTCGACGGATCAAGCACGCGGAGGGCGACTTTTTCGCCGAGCGGCGTCGGAAAGGTCGCCACGCGGAAATCGATGTCTTTATTCAATATTTTTGCGCGGAACCGGCCGTCCTGCGGCACTCTCGTTTCGTCGATTTTTAAACTTGAAATGACTTTAATGCGCGAGACAACGGGCTGGGCGAGTTCGATGGGAAGCGATGCAACCTGTTTCAGTTCGCCATCGATCCTGAAACGGACACGCAATGTTTTTTCCTGCGGTTCGATGTGGATATCGGACGCGCGGCCCTGCACCGCTTCACGGAGCGTATCGGCGACGATTTTGACCACCGGCGCATCTTCCGCGCTTGACGCGCTTTCAAGGTTCGCCACTTTACGGCCGCCTTCGCCTTCTTTTATATTCAATGACTGCACTGCTTTCGCAATCTCGCTGCGGTAGGGGGAATACCGCCTCAAAACATCCTGCCAGTCGCCGTAAGAAATGAGATAGACGCCCAAATTGTAACGATTCTGCCGCGCAATGAACTTCACCGCATCCTGCGCTTTCGGATCCTCCGGATGCAGCATGCCGACGATCAAAGCGTTGTTCTCGAGAGAAAGCGGAATTGTCGCATAAGTCCGCGCCGTTTCCTCCGGCACCGTGACAAAAAGTTTTTCATCGATGCTTTGCGGATCGATCTTCTTATAAGGAACCCTTAAAACGGCGCTTTTTATTTCCGCGACCTTCGCATCATCCAAAAGCCGCTGCTTGGCTATGGTCGCCTCGAGGGGCTCTCCGCTGATGAGCGTATCTCTCTTCAGGCGGTTCGCCGCCGGCGCGTCAAGCAGTCCCTGCTTTTTTATCTGCTCCAAAAGTTCATCGTCGGTCATGATATGATGTTCTAATGTTGTAATAAAAAAATAAAACGCTTCATTCATCCGACGCAATTCTTATTGCGTCGTCCGCCCGAAGGAGGGAGTCCATACTTCCGATCTTTTTTCTTAATTTTTCAAAATGTGAATCGTCCAGCCAAACCGGACGATGACAGGAGGAAACTTTCTTATTATTTTTTTTCAAATGCGTAAGTCCTATTTTATTGCGGAGGAATGAACGGATTACTGCGGCCGGTCGAGGACGGAACCGTCGAAGACGGAACATATTGCTTCAAAGATTGGAAAAGCGGGTTCTGTGTCACCGCCGATGCATGGATCGTGATTCCGGCAAGAGAAGTGGTCGATGCGAAATTCGCGGAAGGCGCAACGATAACCGATTCGGGTGCCGCGAAAAAAAGATAATAAACCGCCCCGACCCCGACTGCGATAAACACAAGCCATCCTATAACGCTCATAATGCTCCCGCTGCTGTTTTTTTCTTCTTCAATGACAATAGCCATGGTGTTATATTTTAGTGTTTTAATGTTGTAATTGTTTTAACGAAAAGCTCAGCGCTCTATCGCCATAACATTACAACATGAGAACTTTTTAAGGCATTTGGTAATATGCGACGATGGTCAGCTCGTAATTGAAATTATCCTGGTTGTTCGCCGCGTTTTGCGGTGCGGACTGGGCGGGCTGAATGGAAATATTTTTCATGTCGAAAATCCTGATGTTCGTCTCCAGTTCCGAAAGAAAATTCTTGAAATCCTCGTAACTGCCGTTCGCCTCAATGGCGAAAGAAATGCTGTCGAGAGGCTTCACGATTGACGGCGCGGAAACGTCCATTTCTGTAGTGGAGGACGCTATAACGGGCGCAAGCGCAATATTCATGGTCAGTATGTTTATGTTATTAGTTCCGGCAATGCCGTATATCTGGTTAAGGGCGCCGGAAATATCCTCTTCGGATGGAAGCGCGAGCGCGACCGTTCCCGCCGTCTGGCTTTCGCTCTTATAACTCGCAACCAATTGCTGCACCTGCTGCGTCGTCGAAGCTTCCTGTAACAAAATATTCTGCTCGCTCGCCGCTTTTCCCCTTAATGCCTGCATGTCGCCATACGCCGGCGACACGACGTCGAAATAAACAATGAAGGCCGCAATAAGGAAGGTGAGGGAAACCAGCATGCCTACGAGTCTTTTGGTGGTTTGTTTCATGAAAAAATTAAGTTCGTTTTTCCGTAACGCTATGCGTTGTTATTATCGGAAAGAATCGAAGCGTTCATAAAAAGAGTGACATTCGCCGCCTGCCATGAACCATTATTTACTTTCATGGGAGCGATGCCGGTAACGGTGATACGCGACACTTCCGGCGACGATTCAAAAATGGAAATCTGCTGGTTAAGATCGTCCTGAGTCTTCGCGACCACAGTGATCGTCGCCTGGCCCGTGGAAGAAAAAACGATCTGGGAATAATACGCATTCGCCTCCGTGTTGCTTTCGAGCCACGAAAGGAATGGCGTGAAAACAACATGGTTCTTCAGCAATACCTGCAAATGGGAAAGTTGGGAATAAAAATCAATCAGGGCGGTCTGATCTGCGGCAGGAACCGTCGTGCTGGCGGAATTTATTTTTGTTTCAAGGCCGGTTATTTGTGAATTCAAATAAGGTTCATATCCTGCGACAATTCCGAAATAAATAAGAATCATAAGGAAAAAGGCCCCCGCGGAAAAGAAAAGCAGACCCGAAGACCATCCCGGGGTCTGGGACTCGTCATGGCTTAAGCGGTCGATAACTTGTTGCGGAAGTGCCATAGAATTATATTTTGGTGTTCCGGCGTCGTAATTGCCGCAATGAAAAAATGAACACTGCAATATTATAACATTATAATCTTTTTATGCGAACTGCTTCATTCCGAGGCCGAGCGCAACGCTCATAACTGGATTCAATTCCGGGATCAGCGGCTCGATAGCCGGGTCATGCTCAAAGCCCGCGAACGAATTTGCCCTTACGACAGGAAGCGCGAATTCCCTTTCAAAGTACGGCCCTATCCCCAAAAGGTTCGCCCCTCCGCCCGTTATGATCATCCGTTCCGTTTTTTTTGCGGAAGGAAACTGCGCTTTATAACCGAACTGCGCCTTCTTCACTTCATTTATTATAGCATCAAGGAACGGAATCATGATTGTGGATAACTCGCGGTTCGGGCCAGTACCTAAAATACCCCGTTCTTTTTTGAGCTCTTCCGCCCGCAAAGCGTTGATGCCGAGGCTCTCCGCAAGATTCTGCGTGAGCGTTGCCGCCGCAAAGTCGCTTTGTACGTTCCAGGCAAGCCGGCCATTCTCAAGAAAAATGATATTCGTGGAACGGCTTCCGATATCCACAACGATGGTCGACGTCGGATCGCCGCCGAAAATCCTCGCCAGGCTCAGACTCTCGATCTCGAGCGCCCGAAGCGAAAGACCCGCCGCCGCGAACATCCTCTGATATTTTTTGATCTGCTCCAAAGGAACGGAAATGAGAAGGATTTTCTGACGCATGAACCCCTCGTCATCCTGGGACTCCCCGACTTTCAGCCAGTCGAGCGCGACTTCGGAAAGCGGGATCGGAACATACTGCTTTGCCTGATACTGTATCGCCTTTTCCATTTCCTGCTGGCTCATATTCGGAAAATCAAGCACGGTCATGAAAGCGGAAAACGGGGCAATCGACGCGACGGCGTCTTTCGTCGCCGTCCCCATCTCGCGGATGACGGTTTTTAAGAGTTCCGTCACGTCGGATTCGAATATCTTCAAATTACTCGTTTGCAATGCCTGGTTTGCGCGGGCCAAATAACCGCTCGATTCAAGGAGCCCGTAATTCACGACAAAAGGCCGCTTGTCGCCCTGTTTCACTTCCACCACCTTGATCGATGTCGTTCCGATATCAACGCCAAGAGAGGAAGGAAAAACAGTTCTTTTAAAAAGATTAAAAGGGTTTTCCATGATCTTGATATTTCTTCTATTATCATACTATGAAATTCGATTTTTTTATAGATATGCTGTTTCCGCGGCGATGCCTCCGCTGCCGCGACGCGGTAAAAAACGGCGTTCTCTGTCCCCTCTGCCGCGCAGGCATCGCGGTGCACGCATCATTTTTTTGCGGACAATGCAAAGCGCGGATACCAACAGAAACCGGTCACGAAACGGACCCTCAGACTGGTTCAGGCCGCATTTCAAAAATATGCCACAAAGATTTTCCCTATGTTCTCGGCGCCGCGGCATCGTACGGCGATGAAACCATGCGGACGCTCATCCATCATCTCAAATTCCGCGGCGTCCGGAGCGCGGCGGAACCGCTTGCGGCGATCATGGCGGAATATCTCTTGAAAACGGGGATAGATTGCGCGGGTTATTGCATTATTCCCGTTCCTCTTTCCGCAAAACGGGAACGGGAACGCGGGTTCAACCAGTCGGAACTCATCGGAAAAATACTTGCCGGGCATCTCGCCATTCCGAATTTTTCACGGGGGAAATCAGGCGGGCATAGCGCGTCACTCGAAACAAAAATACTTGTCCGCATCCGCCATACCCCGCCGCAAAGTTCAACGGAAAACGCCCGTGAGCGCGAGATGAACGTCCGCGGCTGCTTTGCGGCGCCACCCGATTCCTTGCGCGGGAAAAATATCATCCTTATCGATGACGTAACGACTTCCGGCGCAACCTTTTTTGAAGCCGCGCGTGCCGTAAAAAACGCCGGCGCGAAAAAAATAATCGCGCTTGCGGCGGCCATGGCATAGGAAAGAAGAATATAGAAAAGAGAATATAGAAATCGGATGTTAAAATTCCCCATTCTATGCTTCTTTTGGTATTTCCCAAAAAAATGTGATACAATAAAACCAATGGAAGAAGAATTCAAAGTTAAATGGCATGCGCCGGAATTCGAGCACCGCGAACGGAATGTTTCGTGGTACTGGATATCCATGATCGTTGCCGCGGCCATCATCGCGTTCGCCGTCTGGCAAAAAAACTTCCTTTTCGGCCTCTTTATCGTCATCGCCGAAATGCTCGTCATCGTGTGGGGAAACCGGACGCCGCGCATAATCCCGTTCCTTCTCACCGATAAAGGCGTGCGGATCGAACCGGGGAAGCTCCATCTGTTCTCCGAAATGGAAAGTTTCAGCGTCGACGAAGCGCTGCATGACGAGGAATGGGATACCGTCATCTTCCATTTCCACGGCACGTTCAAGCTGCCGCTCATCATAAAACTGCCGAAAGAAAAGCGCGAGGAAGTGAGAACGCACGTCAAGAAAACGCTCAAGGAAACCGATTACGAACCGTCTTTCCTCGACTCGCTTGAAAAAATAATCGGATTCTAATAGTGTTGAAGATGTTATAGTGTTGGGTCGGTCGGGGCGATCTTGTTGTAATGCGCAAGATCATTACAACACTGCATTCTTATCGCTTCACATGCCCTCGTCGTTCAACGGATAGGACGCAAGATTGCGGATCCTGTAATCGAGGTTCGATTCCTCGCGGGGGCACAAATGGTTTATAATAAACGGACACTCTTTTCTCGATGTCCCAGCCCATCAAC
>DAICZW010000040.1 GCA_027310965.1 bacterium
GTTGGTTTCGCGGGCTTTCTGGGGGCATTCGATTATCTTTTCACATCGATTATAAAAAATTTCATCATATAGTATAATATAACAATTCATGGCGCATCAGTACTTAAAAGAGACGCAAAGTGAAAAAACGCAGCTACGGCAATGGTATGCCGTGCAGACCTACTCCGGCTACGAAGAGGCGGTCGCGCGCTACCTGAAACAGCGGGTGGAGTCGCTGGCGATGGGCGATAAGATTTTCAACGTGCTGGTTCCTAAAGAGAAGACGATAAAAGTGAAGGGCGGCAAACGGCAAACGGTTGAGGAAAAAATTTATCCGGGCTATGTTTTGGTCGAAATGATCCTGACCGAGGATTCGTGGTATGTCGTGCGGAATACGCCCCGCGTGACCGGTTTCGTGGGACCCGACAATGCGACGCCGACGCCGCTTTCGAAAGATGAAATTGATCTGCTGCTTGCGCGCTCGCAGGCGACGGGCGAAGAAGGCAGGATGACGATCGATCTGCGCATCGGCGATCTCGTGAAGATAACCGACGGACCGTTCAAGGAATACGACGGCAAAGTGGCGGAAGTGAACGAGGAAAAGGGGAGCGTGAAAGTGCTGGTTCCTATTTTCGGCAGGGACACCGCGGTCGAACTGGATTCTCTTCAGGTGAAAAAGGTCTGAACATAAACAAAAAGTGAAAAACGCAGGTATTCCGCTTCGCGGCATTCATTCGCTTTTCACTATTTAACTATTAACTTTTAATTATTTTATGAAACAACAGTGTTTTTTCTGTTCGCAGAATATCAGAGAAGTGGATTATAAGGAGGTGGATCTCCTGAAGCGTTTTATTTCAAGCCAGGCGAAAATCATCAGTCCGAAGCATACAAGCGTGTGCGCGAAGCACGAGCGGATGCTTGCGGAAGCCATTAAGCGCGCGCGTTTCATGGCGCTTCTTCCGTATGTGAGAAAATGACGATAAAATTCTGATTTTATGGTCATCATGGAATTTCGAGCCCGCGATGAATATCCATGATCCGGAAATGAAGTTGTTTTGATGTTCCGTGTTACGATGGTTGCAGTATGGCGTTGTGGATGTTTTGCGGCATGAGAACATTAGAACGATCCGGCATTACAACGCATGTCTTTTCTTAATCAATCGCTTTTCCAATTTATTTACGGACTGAGCCGCCGGAATTTTTTTCTTGACGGTTTCGCCGTTTTTTGCGCGCAGGATCTGCCGTATTTTTTGGTGCTTATTTTTTTCGTTATGGTTTTTTACGAAAAGAGCCGGCGCGGGAAGTGGTATCTTTTCTGTGAAGCCGCTTTGGCGATTATTCTTTCCCGCGGGCTTATCACCGAGGGCATTCATTTTTTCTATCATTATCCGCGGCCGTTTGATGTCCTGGGTTTTACGCCGCTTATCAATGCGGCGGGGCCTTCATTCCCGTCGGGCCATGCCGCGTGGTTTTTCGCGCTTGCCACGGTCGTTTTTTTCCGCAACCGTAAACAGGGACTGTGGTTTTTTATCGGGGCGCTCGTGATCGTCATCGCGCGCATCTATGTCGGCGTCCATTGGCCGTTTGATGTCGCTGCCGGCGCCGTAATCGGCATTTGTTCCGCGCTTTTTATCCATTGGCTTTTGCGGGACAGCAGGAGGAAATTATTTTCAGATGCCATTGCCGTTCCTGATCATAGCCAGGAATAAATTCATGAATTCCGGCGCGGATCTTTTCCGTCATTGCCGTATCCGCGCTTTGAAAGCGAAATTGAAGAAATTAAGACGTGAACCCTTCCTGTCTCCCTCGGGCGAAGGGAGGGATCGGAACATGCAAGCGACGATGGAGTAAAAATATGCTATCATGACGAGGATGCCCGCCGTCCGCGGCGGGCGGTTATTATTTTTTACCGCAATCATGAATAATGTCTTGGCGCTCCTTCTTGCCTACCGGTATCCCATCCTTCTCCCTTTCGCGATTTTCGAAGGCCCTATTACGACCGTCATCGCCGGTTTTTTAGTGACGACGGGCGTAATGAACCCGTTGATAGTGTATGCCATCGTTGTCTTCGGCGATGTGGTAGGGGATGCTTTCTATTATGGCGTCGGTTATTGGGGCGGAGGATTTCTTATGCGCAACGGGCATCGTTTCGGTGTTACGAAAGAAAAAATAGACAAGGCGAACGACTATTTCAAGGAAAATCACCGCAAAGCACTTGTCCTTTCGAAGATCGTTCACGGTATCGGCACGACGGGATTGGTCGCGGCGGGATCGCTTAAGATTCCGTACAAGCGGTTTTTCACGACGTGTTTTCTGGTCAGCATGGTCCAGTCGGCGTTTTTCCTGATACTCGGCATCATTTTCGGCGGCGCGTACGTCCAGATAGCGCATTATTTGAAAGAATTTGCCGTTATTATAAGCGTGGCGGCGCTTGCCGTGGTTGCCATCATTTTTTACAAGCGCACGGATGTTAAAAAATTTAAAGACAAGAAAGAAATAAAAGATTTTTAATCATGACACCCGATGACTTAAAAGAGAATGGCGCCGCGCGTCAAGCCGGATTTTTCGATGGAAAAACAACGGGGCAAAAAAGAAAACTTAACATCGCCATGGTGTGCGATGCCATTGATTATACGACCGGCGGAAGCACGGTTTCCACGTTGCGTTTTTCGGAACGGCTCGCGGCGCGCGGGCATACCATTATTTTCATTGCGGCGAAAGTGCCGTATGCGCAGGGGGACGTGGACGGCACGAAGACATACCGGTTCAGGTCGCTGCTTATGCCGAACACCGAGCATAAATTTTATTTTGCTTATGCCACCGTTGCGGAAGCGAAAAAGGCGCTGCGGGACGAACGGATCGACGTGCTGCACATCATCCTGCCGTCCGTGATGGGTTTTGTTTTTTTGAAAGCGGCGAAGGAAATGGGAATTGCGGTCGTCATCGGTTCCCATGCGCAAGCGGAAAACGTTTTTTTGTACGTCCCAAAGATCCTCGGCCGCGGATTATTGAGCGCGATTTTCATAGCCTATCTTTCGTGGGTATATAAAAAAGCCGACGCGCTTATTTATCCGACCGAATTTGCGCGGGAGCAGCCGCCGCGGATGGATGCACGCATGCGTTATGCCGTGATAAGCAACGGCGTCGACGCGTCTTTTTTTGGGCCGCGCGACCCTGCGCCGTTTTTCGAAAAATACCGCTTGCCGCGCGAAAATAAATATATTTTATTCGTCGGACGCTTGGCGCATCCTGAAAAAGATGTCGTTACGCTCGTGAAAGCCCTGCCCGAAATATTGAAAACCCGTTCCGATGTCCGTGTGTTGCTCGTCGGCGACGATACCCAGAAGAACGTCATTGAACAGTGTGCGAAGGGTGCGGGCGTTGAAGACAAGGTCATTTTCACGGGAATAATGAGCGAGGAAGATAAGGCGCTCGCGTACAGCGCCTGCACTATTTTCTGCATGCCGTCGCTTGCGGAAATGGAAGGGATGGTCGTGCTTGAGGCCATGGCGTGCGGCGCGCCCGTCCTCATTGCCGATGCCCCGAACAGCGCTTCGAAATATTTCGCGGACGGGAACGGATTGCTTTTCAAACCGCAGGATCCCCATGATTGCGCGAAAAAAGCGCTTGTCATGCTGTCGGACGAAAAAACGCTGGAAGCCATGGGTCGGCAGAGCCTGGAGAGCAGCAAGCGTTACGATATCAATGAAAGCGTCACGCAGCTTGAGAATTTGTATTATGCCGTGCTGTCGGAAAAACTTCTCCGTCGTCCCCGTAAAGGCGCGTCCGCTTAATTTTCTCTTCAAAAAATTTTAGCGGACAAATATCTCTTACACAACCTGCGGACGCTGCCTGAAAAGCTGCTTTTGAGACGGACATTATTTCCTTTTTTCTTTATGCGCAGCGTTCGCAAGCGTTATGCGGAAGAAATAAAAAACATATATAAAAATTATTTTGAAAGTTCCTTCAGCTTTAAAGCGTCGCGCGGACGATCGCACGATGAGCCGGCGGTCGAAAATTATTTTACCGTGCCTGGAAACCCGCTGCGCGGTATCGGTATCGTCGCCGTAAAAAACGATCGCGGTGTTATAGCCGCCGGCCTCATCGAGCGCCGAAGCGCGGATAAGGACATTGCCGGCAATGATCGTTCCGCCGCGGTTGAGGAAAGAAGTGATTTTGTTCGCCAGCGTAAAAACGTTTTTTTGCAGTGCAAGTAATATTATTCTGGAAACCCGCCCGGCGTCGTAATAATCGTAAGGTCCCGAAACGGCGCTCACATTCCGATCGTTCAGGCGCGCCACGCCGACCGAAAGCCAGTCGGGAGAGGGGAGGCAATCGGCGTCGATATTTTCGCCCGTGGCCACCCGGCGGCCACTTTCGCGGGCATGATTCGTGCCTTTGCGCGGCTCGGCAATTACCGTGATCGGAAATTGCGCGGCGATCGCCGCCGTGTTGTCCGTGCTGCCGTTATCGACGACGATAACTTCGAAATGAGGATAATCCTGCGCCAAAGCCGCGCGGATGCCGTCAGCGATATTTTTTTCCTCGTTAAAGGCCGGAATAACGATTGATACTTTCATGATCATGACTGCATTTTAACATGAAGGTTCACGGATGTACATATCGGAAATTTTTTTTTTGGATTTTTTCTCCATGAATTTTTCCGTTATCTTTTTTACCTCTTCGGCGTTTTTCGTTTTCATAAGGGCGATGCGCAGTTCTTTCGATCCTTTGAATCCGGCGGTATACGCTTTGAAGTGTTTTTTCATGATGTCGAAGTTTTTGAGGCCGCCGTCTTTTTTTGTGCGGTTGCTTTTGTATATTTTTTCGAAAAGTTCCGCGTGCGCGACCATGCCTGCAAGCCGTTCACGGC
>DAICZW010000041.1 GCA_027310965.1 bacterium
GTATAAGATCGGCCTCTTCTTTTACCGCTTTGCTTACTGCGCGCACGTCGCGCAAAACTTTAATGAAATAAACGAGCGCAACGGTGAGCGCCGCGGCAACGACAATGACCGCAATCGTCGTCACGAAAAAAAAGATGTCTGCATGAACCAACGTTGTCATGGAAATATTATAGCACAATCGATTATTGTTTTGCACGCAAAAATCAGCTTCCTGATAATAAAAATAAAAATGAGCCTCCGGCGTTGCGAAAAAATCGCGGCCGAAGGCTCAAGGGTTCTAAAAAAAATGAGATCAGTCGAATTTCCGGACGGACGTGCTCCCGATTCGTTGTTCGCGGCGAGTGTCCGAAACAGCACCGATAGACAGTCCGTTGGAATCAATGTCACCGACGATAACACGGACTCGATCCGAATCCACATTCGAACAGCGAACAAATGTTCTCGCAAATAGCTGCGGTGATTTCCGAAATTCATTGCCGGCTGTTCATCAATCTTTGCATCGCTTTGTCCTTCTCCGAGAACGGAAGTTTTGTTTTTCTGATCGCGGAACCGAGGATGGCGATTGTTTCGTCGTATGTTTTCCGGTCGACGGGATACGGCGTCGCGTCCTTGCCGCCGTGCGCAAAACTGTAGCGCGCGGGATCTTCGTATGAAGGTTTCGCGCCGTAGATGACCTCGCCTACGAGCGCGAGCGCGCGCACGGTTTTCGGCCCCACGCCTTTCAATGACACGAGCGACTCGTAATTTTCCGGCTTTGCATCCGCAACGACCGCCAGAACCTTTTCCAGATATTTACTCTTCGAAAAATCCTCATGCATAACGGGATGGTATTTGAATTCCCGCGTTTCAAGGTTCAGAAGCGTGAACTGTTCGCCATGCGGCATTGCGATCGCCGCCGACTGCGAAAGCCGCGATGAATATTTTCGGAGCAACGTAATATCCTTCATCAGCGTCGCATACCCTGCCTGCGCAAGTTCGGTTGATATTTCCCGCGTTTTCAAGCTTGCCCGCGCCGTAAGGTCGAGCACTTTATTGAGCACGACCGGCGACGAAATCCCCGAATGCGGCTCGGAAACGAGGTCATTGATATTTTCCGAATACCAGTGATAACGCCGCGCCGAACGCTTCTCGCGGTTCATTCCCTGCTGGACGACCGCCCACGAACCGCCGCGCGAGAAAAAAAACGCGTGATGATAAAGCTGGAACCCGTCCTGCACCAAAGCACTGTCCACTTTCGCGCTCATTTTCGAGTTATAGACCAATTTTTCCGCCTGCGGTGCGGATAACGACAGCCGTTCGCCCCATGTCCGTATTTCGTCCGGCGTCTTTCGCGACGTTTTTCCCTTGCCGCCGCAGATAAAAATACCTAAATCTTTTTCCTCGCCGCGAATCGCCTCCTTCAATGCCGCTGTAAGAATTGTCGTCAATCCCGAAGCGTTCCAATCGAACGCAAGCACAGTGCCGAGCGACTGGAACCATGCCGGATCGGCAATTCTTTTTATAAATTCGTCGGGCCCGTATTCCAGCACAAGCGCGTGCGTCATTTCACGTCCCAATTTTACCATCCGCTCGAAAAGCCACGGCGGACAACGCCCGTTATCAAGCCCGAATGACGCAATGCCGCGATGGATCATAACTTTATTATAAACTTTCCGCCGCTATCCTCAATGATCTGCGTCGACGGGGTGCGGACACCGGAAACTTGACGCCCCTTGCCATCCGATGCCCTCCGAAAATTTTGGAGTGGAAAAATTTAGGAGGGCTTGCATTTTTTATGGGCTATGGTATACTCTTCCCATAACTTAATCGTAAGCCGGTAGTAGCCCTGAGAGGGGCTTTTTTATTGCAAAATATGAGTAACCATACATCGGCCATAAAACTTATCTCAAAAAGAGTATTTTCGAAGCGGATTTTTATCCTGGCGGTTGCCACGTCGGCATTCTGCGTCATTCCCGCCGCCACAACCCGCGCGGACGTGCCGCTTATAGCTGTTCCGAGCGCATCCACGTCGTCGCCGGCCGCGGCCTCGACAATGCCCGCCGCAGTGCTGCATATGCGGATCACCGCCTACTCAAGCACACCCGACCAGACCGACAGTACTCCTTTCATAACGGCGAACGGTACCAGAGTCCACGACGGCGTCGTGGCGACCAATCTTTTGCCCTTCGGAACGAAGATAGAGATACCATCGCTTTTCGGCGATAAAATATTCACCGTGGATGACCGGACCGCGCGCCGCGTAAAAAACACCGTCGACATCTGGATGTCCAGCACAAAACAGGCGATCGATTTCGGCGTACACTATGCAGATATCGTGGTCATTAGCCGGCATGGCGCCGTCGGATCGGCGCTCGCGATACAATAGAAATTTAGTCGCCCGGATATTTTGGGTCATGATTGCGTGATTTTCTGACGGCGTATCGTTAGCCGGAAAATTGCGTTGGATGATTAAATCCATCAGCGTACGAACCTCTCCCGTCCATCTTTTCCGTCGTCCTCGGTCATTAATCAGGTCGAAAATCTATGCTTTCTCTGTCGTCATCGCTGAGGCGAGGATCCACGCTTTCTGAATTTAAGATTAGGAGCATGGATTCCCTCCTTCGAGGAGACTTACGGAGAGGAAATATCTCGATGGAATCAGTGCTTGATTATGGACAGTGAGATGTTACCAGCCGTGCGCATTGACAATATTTCATTATAAGTCTTAAATTACCGTGATAGGAAATTGTTCTTCATAACTTAATAATAAAAGGAGGTTGTGATGATTGCCACAAAAGAAACATCGAAAAAAGAAGTGCCTAATTGTTTTTGCGAAGAAGAATTATGGTTTGAGTTCAAAAGCGATGATTTTCGGGCGCGGCGCGAGCAATGGAATTTCGACCGGCAGTGCGAACGCGCGTTACTTGCAAAAGGAGTCAACGACCACACTATCCCGACAGATGCCGGACAGATATCGCTCGTGATTGTCGGCGCGATTTCCCTCGCCTTCACCGGAAAATGCTATATCGATTTCAATAGTATAGCGGGCAATGATAAGTTTGATATCGCGTGGAATGCTCTTTGGCGTACAACCGAAGATCATTTCCGACAACGGGCAATACAAAAAGAGAAATGGCAAAGTTTCGAGGCAGCAATGCTTCGTAATTTCCTACCCCGGCATTATCATACGCCGCCGGAACGACCTTACTACGAGAGTAGATTCGAGGAAAGATGGAACATAAATTATATTGACAGCATGGATTCCATCGGCAACCTCCGTATTTCGCTTATTAAGCAGGGATTGAACGACTTTAAATATCTACCAAAGAAAATTCGCTCTTTGATTCGCAAGTCTTCGACCTGCATGCAACCGCTGCTTAATAAATCCGCACAACAGTTACAGTTATAGAGAACAAGAAAAACATACCCCGTTCAAGATACTATTCTTGCGCGGGGCTTTTTATTGATCGCGCTCGCCACCGGTGTCGCCCGCACCGTCCGCCGCGGTGCGGATCTGTCCGTGCCACCCGCCACGACGGCGAAACTTTTTCCTTTTCCCGAAAAAAATCCGTCGCGTTCAAGACCTGCGATGATTTTTTCCAGCCGTTCCCGCGGCTGTTTTAATTCCCGCACGAGAAGATCGGTGGAAACTTTTTTCCGCGCAAGGACGATGCGGAGAATTTTACCGCGCAACTCCCTGTCCGATCCGGAAAATTTCGGCTGCCGTTTGTAATGCGCGCTCCGCATATTCGGATTTTCCGTCCCTTTCTTTATGGCGCGTTCGCCCAGCATCGCGCCATAATCCATGAGCGCCCAGTACCATTCGCGCGGATTTTCGCGGTCGACCGTGCGCGCCACGATGGCCGCTATCGACGCGTCACGCACGTTCTTCTTTCCCGGAAAAAAGAAATGGATGAACACGCGGCGGATGTTCGTTTCTATGAACGGTTCCGGCGCGTTGAACGCGAACGCCATGATGGAACCGGCGGTTGCCGTTCCTATTCCCGGCAGCGATTCGAGAACAGCGCGATGGCACGGCAGGCAGCCGTAATATTTTTCGACGACCGCGCCGGCGAGCCGCCAAAGCGAAAGCGCGCGGCGATTATAACCGAGCCCGGCCCATGCCTGCAGGACATCCGTTGCATCCGCGCGCGCGAGCGTTTTGAAATCGGGAAAACGGCGCACGAACGGTTCGTAATATTTTTCCACGCGCGCGACCTGCGTCTGCTGCAGCATAATTTCCGAAACCGTTATCCGGTATGGATCCTTAGTTTTCCGCCACGGCATTGACCGCCCATGCCGGCGGTAATAATCCATGATGATTCTCCGGAATTGCTTGTCGGACATCTGCACAATATATCACGCATTAAAAAATCCCGCGATATTTTTAACGGTTCCGAAATACTAATACGATAAAAACACGACTCCGAAAAGCAGTCCAATGTCAAGTACTTTTTTCCGCTACAGAAGATATACAGAGGATAACAACGCAAAGCCCGTCTCAAAGATAGATTCTATAAAGGATGTCTCTGAGAAAAGCTTTTTAAATGAGTAAAAATGTGCACTTGTCGCTGTTATTCAATCTGTTATCTATCCGATTCTTTTGAAAATTTCGGCAATCCCCGCTAACCTTATCTTGAGACGGGTTCAAGAAACTTGGCGTAGCAGCGGTGAATGTGATATACTAAGCCATAGTTATAAAAGTCCTTATTACCGAGAGGAGGTTAGTCGCCTTTTTCTCTAATGTTCGTGATAAAGGTCGATAATGCTCAGTCATAAAAAAATTAATACAACTCATCAGAGTTAATAAAATACAATGAAAATCAATAAAAGTTCAATAACTATATATATATATATATATAT
>DAICZW010000042.1 GCA_027310965.1 bacterium
TTTCTTTAAAAAGGCGTACACTTTCCTGTGTAATACCCCTATGAGCGCGAGCTCGGGGGCGTTTGGCACTTGAAAGGGGTATGTCATTATCCGGTTTCCTTTGTCATCGTTCCCGATTATTTTTTAAAGCGTGAATCATCGATCGGAATCGAGGGTAACAGAAAAAAATAAAAAATCAAATGGCAAAACACGACAAAATCATCATCAAGGGCGCGCGGGAACATAATCTCAAGAACATCAACCTCGAGATTCCGCGCGACAAAATGACTGTTTTCACTGGTCTTTCGGGTTCGGGAAAATCGAGTCTGGCATTCGACACGATTTTCGCCGAAGGCCAGCGCCGTTATATCGAATCATTGTCCGCCTACGCGCGGCAATTTTTGGGACGGCTCGACAAACCCGACGTGGACGATATTGAAGGATTATCACCCGCAATCTCCATCGACCAGAAAAGCCATTCGTCAAACCCGCGTTCCATCGTCGCGACGATCACCGAAATTTACGATTATCTCCGCGTGCTTTTCGCGCGCGCCGGAAAGCCGTACTGCCCGCGCTGCGGCCGCGAGATCAAAAAACTGACGAACGAGGAAATCGTGGATGTCGTTATCGGCATCTCCGAAGAAAATGACAAAGAAAACGCCGCGGGTGAAACCGGATCCGCGAAACGCAAAATCGCGGGAAAGAATCTTATCATCCTCGCGCCGGTCGTGCGCGGTAGAAAAGGGGAGTATTACCAGATATTGTATGACTTTTTGAAGGCGGGATTTTCCGAGGTGCGCATTGACGGGACGTTTCATTCTCTCCGCGACCGCGTGGAAATTGACCGCTATAAGCAGCATACGATTGAGCTTGTCGTGGACCGTCTGCCTGCCGGTATGGATTTTAAAGAAAAAGATAATCGGCTGCGGCTTGCGGAAGCGATCGAATCGGCGCTCAAATACGGCAATAACGTGGTGACCGTAATCACGGACAAAGAGGTCGCGCTGTCCGCGCAGTTCACGTGCCCGCATGACGGTTTCTCGTTTCCGGAGATCGAGCCGCGGCTTTTTTCGTTCAACAGTCCTTACGGCGCATGTCAGGAATGCCACGGCTTGGGTACGAAAGACATTTGGTCCGATGAAATCTGCGAGGTATGCGCCGGCAAGCGGCTGCGGGAGGAAAGTCTGAATGTATTGATAGACGGGAAAAACATCACGGGCGTTACGGCGATGTCCATCGAGAATTCTTATAAATTCTTTTCGACGCTTGCCTTCAAATCGGCATCCGATACGGAAGTCGCTGTTGCGCCGTTGCGTGAAATAAAAAGCCGGTTGAAATTCATGATCGACGTCGGCCTTGAATATCTGACGCTTGATCGCCGCGCGGGAACGCTTTCCGGCGGCGAGGCGCAGCGGATACGGCTCGCATCGCAGATCGGATCGCGGCTGGTCGGCACGCTTTATATTCTGGACGAGCCGACGATCGGGCTCCATCAGCGGGACAACGCGAAGCTCATCGCGACGCTTCAGGAGTTGCGCGATCTCGGCAATACCATCATCGTCGTCGAACATGACGAGGATACCATTCGCGCGTCGGATCATCTTGTGGACATCGGTCCCGCGGCCGGCGTGCACGGCGGGTATGTCGTAGCGGAAGGCCCCATCCCGCAGATATTAAAAGATCCTAAAATAAATTCGCTGACGCTCGACTATTTGCGCGGGACGAAATCGATCGCCACGCCGGAAGTGCGGCGTAAGGTGACGAAAGATCAGGAGCACTTGAAGATCCGCGGCGCGTATGCGAATAACCTGAAGGACATTAATGTCGACATTCCGCTCCGGCGCATGGTTGCCGTGACGGGCGTTTCCGGTTCGGGGAAAAGCAGCCTGGTTTATGACGTGCTCTATAAAACATTAGCGGACAAGTTCTATCACGCGCCGCGCAAGGCCGGCGGAAACAAAACGATACTCGGCATGGAATACGTGAACCGCGTGATAAACATCGACCAGGCGGCAATCGGCCGGACGCCGCGTTCCAATCCCGCGACCTATGTCGACGCATGGGGTTATATCCGCGATCTTTTCGCCGCAACCGAAAGCGCGCGTATCCGCGGCTACAAGCCGGGCAGGTTCAGTTTCAATGTCCGCGGCGGGCGGTGCGAAAATTGCGAAGGGCACGGCACGATCGCGATCGAGATGCATTTTTTGCCGACCGTGTATGTCACATGCGACGTCTGCAAGGGAAAACGCTTCGACCGCGAGACACTCGAGGTAAAATATTCGCCGGACGGCTCTTCGAAAAAGAGCGGTGCGGGGAAAAATATTTACGAGGTGCTTAAAATGACAATCGAGGAAGCGGTGAAATTCTTCGGCGACATCCCGTGGCTTTACGACCGGCTTTCGATTCTGGAAGAAGTCGGTTTGGGCTACCTGGAGCTTGGACAATCGGCGACGACCCTGTCGGGCGGCGAAGCGCAGCGCGTGAAACTTGCGGCGGAACTCGGCAAGCGTGATACGCGCCGGACGCTCTATCTTCTGGATGAGCCGACCACGGGGCTTCATTTCGACGACGTGCGCCAGCTGCTCGTCGTTCTGCAGCGGCTCGTCGATCGCGGCAATACCGTGGTAGTGATTGAGCACAACCTTGATGTCATAAAGTCCGCCGATTGGGTGATAGACCTCGGCCCCGAAGGCGGAGAAAAAGGAGGCAGCGTCATCGCCGCCGGAACACCGGAAGAGATTGCGCGGAAAGCGGGAAGTTTCACGGGGGAGTATCTGAGGAAGGTTTTATAAAGATCGTTGTTTATCTGCCGTCCTCGCTGAGGCGAGAACCCATGCTTTAAAAAAATAAAAAGAGAAGACGGAAAGCGCGGGTCGCCCGCCTTCACGGACGATGACAATAAATTTCATGCATATCTATAAAACTCTTCCCGAAACGCCGGGCGTTTATATTATGAAAGACAGCTTTGGCCGCATCCTTTATGTCGGCAAGGCGGGAAATCTCCGCCGGCGCGTTGCAAGTTATTTCGAGCGCCCGCATGACGCGCGCATCGCGGCGCTCGTCGAGAAAATAAAAAATATAGAATACCGGAAGACCGATACGGCGCTTGAAGCGCTTATTCTGGAATCAATGCTTATCAAAAAATATTCGCCGCCGTTTAACGTCCGAGAAAAAGACGACAAAAGTTTTTTATACATTGAAATCACCAAAGAAAAATTTCCGCGCGTGCTTTTGGTGCGCGGAAAAGACAATGCGCGCGGCGCGCGGTTCGGACCGTTTGTTTCCGCGTCCAGCGCGCGCGCGGCATTGAATATTTTACGGAGGATTTTTCCGTGGAGCACGCACGATCCGGTGAAAGTGATCGATCCGGGCGCGCCAACGGTCCGCGCATCGAAAACCGCGCACGGAACGCCGCCGGTCACGCAGGCGAAGTCCGCAAAACCGGCGGGACGGCCGTGTCTTGATTATGAGATCGGCCTTTGTCCGGGAACCTGCATCGGCGCGATCAGCCGCCGGGATTATGTGAAAAACATCGCATGGCTCGAACTTTTTTTCAAGGGAAAAAAGAAAAAAATAATAGCGTCGCTTAAAAAAGAAATGACGGCCGCAAGCAGGCAGCTCGAATTCGAAAAGGCTGAAAAACTGCGGCGGCAGCTGTTCGCGCTGCAGCATATCATGGATACGGCGCTGATAGGGGATGGAGAATCTAAAATACGGAATTTAGAATATAGAAAAAATCCGGAATCAAACGAACCGAAATACCGCATTGAAGGTTACGATATTTCGAATATTGCGGGAGATGCCGCCGTCGGTTCCATGGTGGTTTTTGAAAACGGCGCGCCAAACACGGACGAATATCGGAAATTCAAAATACGGACGATTTTTCAGCCGGACGATGCCGGTATGCTTACGGAAGTTCTTGCGCGGCGGTTCAAGAATAATTGGCCGTTGCCGGATCTTGTTTTAATAGACGGGGGATTGCCGCAGGTGAATGCGGCGCGGCGCGCGCTTGTCCACGCCGGTGCCAGGATTCCCGTCGTCGGCATCGCGAAAGGACCGGAACGGAAACGCAACGACATCATCGGCGCCGTACCGAAGGGCGTTTCCGAATCCGTGCTCGTCCGCATCCGCGACGAGGCGCACCGTTTCGCCATCGGTTACCATAAGGCATTAAGAAGAAGAAATTTTTTGGATAACCGGAATAAATAAATGGAGAAAATACAGGCAGTTATCTTCGATATGGACGGCGTTATTTCCGATACTCAGAAATTGCACGCCCAAATCGAATCGGATTTATTGAAACAATACGGCATTGCTGAATAATTTCGATATTATATTACATTCAGCACCGCCCGCTTATAGGCTTTTGTAAATCGATGCCCTGTGTCTTTTATAATCCTTACTCCTCCTAATTTAATCATCCTTTCGGTCATTTCTTCATCGCCGCAAAACATGATAAATTTCTTTGCTTTTGGTTTTCCATAGCGCGATTTCTTTAATTCATTGGTTGTTTTCCTGCCGAAATAATGAATCATATCACCGAGGATTCCTTTCGCATCACTTCCAAGAATATCAGACATCGAACAATAAATTCCTTTTTTAACGGGAGTTTTTAATTTATAAGCTATCAAGGCGCCCGTTGAAAATCCAAAAACAATCGAGTCCGGGTCTATTTTTGTTTTTGAAAGCTTTAAAAGAGAATCACCTTTTAGTTGTAAATCCAAGAATTCTACGTCGTATTTTTGTTTTGCCATGGAAATAAGCCAATGATATTTGCGCCGTGTTTCGCCGTATCCGGGAAT
>DAICZW010000043.1 GCA_027310965.1 bacterium
GCGGAAGTTCCGTTAATAAACTTTTAATCTCCTATCTGCTATAATAATAAGGACAAATAAAAAAATATTAAAATCCATGGTAAAAAAACCGAAAGAAGAAGCGGCAAAGAAAATAAAAGAAGAGGTGAAACAAAAAGAAAGCAGCGCAAAAGAACTTGATAGCCTGCTTTCATCGCTCCAGGAAAAATACGGCGAAGGCGCGATTATGAAGCTCGGCGAAGTGAGCCATGTGGACGTAGCCGTGATCCCCACGGGATCGTTCTCGCTCGACCTCGCGCTCGGCGTGGGCGGGCTTCCCCGCGGAAGGATCGTCGAGGTCTACGGTCCCGAATCAAGCGGAAAAACCACGCTCGCGCTGAACGTCGTCGCTCAGGCGCAAAAACAGGGCGGACGGGCGGCATTCATCGACGCCGAACACGCGATGGATCCCGAATACGCGAAAAAACTCGGCGTGAACGTGGATGAACTTTTGATTTCCCAGCCCGATTGCGGCGAAGACGCGCTTAATATCCTGGAAAGTCTCGTGCGCTCCGGGATGATCTCCGTCGTCGTCGTTGATTCCGTGGCGGCGCTCACACCGCGCGCGGAACTTGAAGGCGAAATGGGAGCCCAGCATGTGGGACGGCAGGCAAGAATGATGGCGCAGGCGCTGCGGAAACTGACCGCGATCGCGAATCAAAGCCAGACGCTTATTATTTTCATCAACCAGATCCGCATGAAGATCGGCGTTATGTTCGGCAATCCTGAAACGACACCGGGCGGCCTCGCCCTGAAATTCGCCGCATCGGTGCGCATCGATATCCGCCGCATTGCCCAGGTCAAGAAAGGCGAAGATATCGTGGGCAATCGCGTGAAAGCGAAAATAGCGAAAAATAAAGTAGCGCCGCCTTTCAAGCTTGCGGAATTCGACATCCTTTTCGGCGAAGGCATCTCCTATGAAGGCGACGTCCTGAACGCGGCATTCACCCGCGGCGTAGTCAAAAAAGCAGGCGCGAGCTTCAGCTTCAACGGCGAGCGGCTCGGCGTCGGATTCGAAAACGCGCGCGCGAAGCTCAAAGAAGATAAAAAACTGCTGGAAGAAATTAAAAAGGGGGTTATTGAAGCAATGAAAAACCCCGATATACGACCGGTAAAAAATACAAAAGAAGAAGCGTAGGGTTTATTTCAAATAAACTCGTTTCTCGTCATCCTTCCTTTTGCCATCGTCCGCCCTTGATTCCCGTACCACGATACGGGACGGGGACGACGGAAAAGTCAATTTGATAGTTTTTTATTTATTACAGTCGTGCCACTGCCTGCGCAAAGCCCTCGCGCGAGGCGCTTATGATGAGATAGTTCCGGAACCAGCCGTATACGAAAGACGCGGACACGGTCTGTCCGCCATTGGCAGGCGCAACGCCGGTAAAATTCAAAATCCTCACCTGGACGCCCGAGATCATGGCATCGCCGAAACCGGAGGGCGACGCGGTGCCGGCTCCCGCAAGAAAAATATTGCCGATCTTCGCGGACGATTCGATGGCCTGGACGCCGCTCTGGAGCGATGTTTTGTTTTCCCCCGTATTCAAAGCGATGACATATCCCGGCCAGAAACCGTTCTTATCGCGGTAGGCGAAAAAAGTGGCATCGGGATTGAAATGAGAGGAAAGAAAATTCGGATCAATAATTTCCGCATCGGCCTGCGAAAGAAGCTCTTCAATGCTCAAGGCGTTGCCGTCGCCTCCTTTCACATCGATCTCGATCAATTGCGCACCGGCCGTCGTCGACGCCAAAACGCCAAGCACCTGCTGATCATACGTCTGGAGTTCGCTCGCCGTCTGCGCCGCCCCGCCGGAGGAAAGCGAAAGCGTTATCGTCTGGTCGGCGGGCTTTTTGAAGAACGACACGTGAGTAAAAACTACGGGTGCCGATGTCGTCGCCGCTGCCGGCGGAACATATGCCTGCACGGGACTGGATGTCGGCGGCGAAACCGGCTGGGCGTTGTTCGACGCCGCACCCTGCCCCGCCGTCGATCCCTGATTTGAGAAAGTATTATATAAAAGCAATCCACCGACCGCGAGCGCGACGCATGCAACGACGACGATCGCAATCACAAGGATAAGATTGCTTCTTTTTTGCGGCTTCGCTTCCGCAACAGGAGCGGCAGCCCTCGCAATCGACAACCCTTCAACGTTCACTTTATTAAACCGCGGTAAACCGCCGCCGGTTGCCGTAAGAGATGCCAGATCTGACCGCATCGTACGCACTTTCACTTCCGCCGTCGGCGCGGGAATATTCGCGAACGATTTCGAAGAAGCGCCGCTATCGCTTTCCGCTGTATTATCGATGCCGAGTTCATCCATAAATGCAATGATATCATAAAAAGCCGCCGGTTGGCAGCTTTTTATACATACTCAAGACACTTCTCTTCGGTCATCGTCGGCCCTTGATTCCCGTACCACGATACGGGACGTGGACGACGCAAAAAGGAATTGCGCTTATGCTTGCTAACCGCTAACAGCCAATCGCTAATCGCTTTTTATTATTCCAACTGCTTTATGGAAAGCCCTATCCGGCCGTCATCGTCGGCACGGATGATCTTTGCGCGGACGACATCGCCGAACTTTACCACTTCCTCGACATTTTTCACATAACCGTTCTTGAGTTCCGAAACGTGAATCATACCATCTTTGCCGCCACCAAGATCCATAATCGCGCCGAAATCCATGATTTTTATGATCGGCCCTTCGACAATCTCGCCGACTTTGAATTCTCTCGTGATGCCGCGGATCACGGCGACCGCCGCCTCGACTTTCGCGAGGTCGGTACCCGAAACAAAAACGCCGCCGTCATCATCGACGTTGATGCCCGCAAGCTCGTATTTCTCTATCAGTCCGTTGATCGTTTTTCCGCCGGGGCCGATCACCGCACCGATCTTCGACGGGCTTATCTTCAACTGGCGGATGGTCGGCACGAAGGGAGAAAGTTTTTCACGCCCGGCCGGAAGCGTGCTTGTTATCGTTTCAAGAATTTCAAGGCGCGCTTTTTTTGCCTGCTCCATCGTCTTTTGGAGAATCTCGATCGTCAATCCGTCCACTTTGACGTCCATCTGCATTCCCGTGATGCCGTCTTTCGTTCCGGCAATTTTGAAATCCATATCGCCGTGATGATCTTCCGGTCCCTGAATGTCGGTCATCACTTTGAAATTATCGACATCGGACATCATAAGCCCCATCGCGATACCCGCCGCCGGTTTCTTGAGCGGCACGCCGGCATCCATCATGGAAAGCGCCGACGCGCAGACGGTCGCCATCGATGACGATCCGTTCGATGACATGATCTCCGAAACAACGCGGATCGTGTACGGGAATTCCTCTTTGGTCGGAAGAAGCCGCTCAAGCGATTTCCGCGCAAGATTACCGTGGCCTATTTCGCGGCGGCCGGGTCCGCGGAAAAATCCTACCTCGCCGACCGAGAATGGCGGGAAATTATAGTGCAGCATAAACCGCCGCTTTTCACTCGTCTCCATCGTCTCGATCATCTGTTCCGCGCCGGGCGCCGCGAGCGTCGTTACGGCGAGCGCCTGCGTATTGCCGCGCGTGAACAACGCCGAGCCGTGCGTCCGCGAAAACAAACCCACCTCGCCCGAAAGCGGACGCAATTCGTCGAGTTTCCGTCCGTCGGGGCGCTTCTCTTTTTCCAAAACATTCTTATGCACCAGGTTATTGATCGCGTCTTCAAAAAGAAAATCGGCGGCTTTCCAATTCATATCCTTTTTTTCCGCAAACAACTCCTTGAGGTGCATAAAAAGTTCATGCTTCAATTTTCCGATCTCGCTCTGCTGCTCCATCTTGCTCGGGTGATACACGGCCGCTTCGAGTTTACCGTCAATAAACGCCGTGATCGCCGCACGCAATGCCTCATCCGGCTCCGAAAGCGCAACGTCTTCTTTCGGCTTTCCGATCTCCTTCCGGACGCTTTCCTGAAAATCGATCAATTTATTTATTTCCTTTTGCGCCGCCTCAAATCCCGCGACGACATCGCTTTCTTTCGCATCCAAACCGCCGAGCTCGAGCATATTAATGCGGTTCTTCGCGCCGGAAACGAACATATCGAAAACCGGCGGATGCTCAATAACGTAAGAATTATCGGGATTTATTTTTATGCCGTCCTCGAACTGCGCCACGCGGACGCCGGCGACCGGACCATTCCACGGTATATCGGAAATAAGAAGCGCGGCGGAAACGCCGAGCAGCCCCACGAACTCCGGATCGTTTTCTTCGTCAATCTGAAGCACCGTCACAACCACCTGAACCTCGCGCCGCATGCGATTATTGAAAAGCGGCCTGATCGTCCGGTCGACAAGACGTCCGGCAAGAATCGCCTCTTCCGAAGAACGGCCTTCACGGCGGATAAAACGGCTGCCGATTATTTTTCCCGCCGCATAGAATTTTTCCTCGTAATCCACCTTGAGCGGAAGATAGTCGATATCGCTGTCTCTCCGCGACATAACCGCCGTCGCCAGGATCACCGTTTCGCCGTATTTCGCGACGATGGCCGCGTTCGCCTGCTCCGCAAGCGCCGAAATCTCGAATGTCAATGTTTTCCCCGCAACCTCCGTTGAAAATTGTTTTTTAATCATTGTAATTTATTTTTT
>DAICZW010000044.1 GCA_027310965.1 bacterium
ATATTTTAAAACCGATTATGAAGCCGTAAGAGAATATATTTTTTTTCTAAAACGACACAATTTTCATCCTATCATCACAGCCCTTAATTATGGTTGGGGACGGTCCGAGCGGGAACCCATCATCACCTCCTATTGGAAAGGGGAGAAATTGGGATCTCTCCCTCGCTGAGAAGGAGGAGAGGTAGAGGGGGCTAACCCTCTCTTATCTTATTTCAGGAAAGTAACTTGAGGTCGCGTTCAGCGCTGCGTCCTGTAATGTTTTTTGTATTCCGTTTTGCTGTGCCCATGCCGTAACGCCGGCTTCCCAGTTTTTGAATTGAGGATCGGCGCTCGGATCTGTCGGCGCGGGGCCGGTCGGGTCGTTTTTGTCGATGTAATAAAGCTCGGAATGGATTTGGTTGTTTTCGATATAATCTCCCGCAAGGAACGGCTTTGACGGGTTGACGGGCGCGGGGCTCGGGAATGTCTCGTCCGGCGCGTTTTGGAGCGCCTGGTTCATAAATGCGCTCCACATGGGCACTGCCGCCAGGATACTCGATCCGTTTTGGTGCATCGGCGTATTGTCGTTGTTGCCCGCCCAAACACCCACCACGAGCGACGGTGTATATCCCATCGCCCACGCATCACGATAATCGTTCGAAGTGCCGGTTTTGAGGGCGACTTGATGGCCGGGAAAGACGGTAAGGGATAAGCTGTTTTGAAAAAGGCCACTTCTTGCTTTCACATCAGAAAGGACGTCGTTTACGAGGCGGACCGACTGCGGATCGGAAACCTGTTCGCTGTGGTCGGTATACGATTCAAGGACGTTGCCGTCGGCGTCCTGTACGCTGAGAATCATCGCCTGGTCATGCTTTATGCCGTCGGCGGCGAGTGCGGAATACGCCTTCATAAGATCAATGAGATGCACCGCGCCGCCGCCGAGCGTGAGCGAAAGGCCGTAGGCATCGGGATTGGTGAGCGTGGTAAGACCGAAATTTTGCATATTCGCCACGGCGGCATCAAGCCCCACGAGATAAAGCGTTTTTACCGCAGGAATGTTGACGGACTGGGCGAGCGCGTCGCGCATCGTGATTGGTCCGGTGAACGTCCCTTCATAATTCTGGGGGTGGAAACATTTTTTATTGGTGCTCGCAAAATCGGGAATGGAAGGACATGACGGATCGGTGCTGAATTCCGTGGGAACGTTCCAAAGGACGGTTTGCGGCGCGTATCCCTGCTGGAAGGCCAGAAGGTAAACGAACGGCTTTAATGACGATCCCGGCTGGCGCAATCCCTGCGTCGCGACATTGAAATTGCCGTCGTTTTTCGTGTCGAAATAATTGCTCGAGCCGACCATGGCAAGGATCTGCCCGGTTTTCGGATCTTCGGCGACCAGCGCCCCGTTCGTGCCGCCATACAGTTTTGTATTTTGGGCCACTCCCGCGGCGACGTCGGCTTCGGCTTCCTGCTGGAGCGTCCAGTCGAGCGTGGTGATGACTTTCAGGCCGCCGTTATCGACCATATCCTCGCCGTATTTCTGGACGAGATAATCCTGGACCGCCGTTACGAAATGGGGAGCCTTGATGCCGCTTGAGGAACGCGGCTGGAACACGATCTTTTCGGCGAGCGCATCGTCAAGCTGGGTTTTGCTTATTTTCCCCAAGGCGTACATTTTCTGGAGCACGATATGCTGGCGCGCCAAAAGATCGCTCACGTGACTTCCCCACGGGGAATAGTACGTCGGCGCCTGCGGGAGCGCCGCGAGCACGGCGCTTTGCGCGAGGTCTATATTTTCCACCGCTTTCCCGAAATAGGCCTCGCTCGCCGCTTCAACGCCGGAAATATTCGGGCCGTACGGTATTTCGTTCAGGTAAAGCGTTAAAATCTGGTCTTTTGAATAATACCGGTTCAGTTTTATAGCGAGGATCAATTCTTTGAGTTTTCGCGAGAATGTCTGGTTGAGGTTGAGAAAGGCATTCTTTGCAAGCTGCTGCGTGATAGTGGATCCTCCCTGCACGATGCCGCCGCTTATAAGGTCGGCAAAGAATGCCCGTACGATCCCTTTTATATCGAAAGCAGGTTCGTTATAGAAATTCTGGTCTTCAATGGCGACGGTCGCATCTTTGAGCGTTTGCGGTATCTGGTTGAACGGCGCCACGGTCCGGTTTCCGCCGCTCGATATTTCATAGAGAAGATATTTTCCCGTCCGGTCGTAGATTCTCGTCGATTGCGTTATTTGCTGCGTGGTTATTTCCTGGATCGAGGGGAGCGTTTTCGAGAAGTAGAGTACGACGATAAAAAAAATTATCGCCAGAGACGCGATGACGATTCCCGCGATTTGCAGCCAAAACCATATTTTCCTGCGCGGCCGGTCGTTCATTTTTATATTTTGATGGTATCAAAATAAAGCTATCTGCGCAATTTAGCAATAAAAAAACCCCGTCATTTGGCGGGGTTTTTTTATCGTGTTACTTTTATCCTTCGTCGCCCATTGCGTCCGCATCGTCGTCGGTTTTCTTGCCGCCCGACAGTTCTTCGTCTTCGTCTTCAATCTCTTCCTCTTCGATATCAGGGGCATCATTGATGAGCCCCGCATCTTCGTCTTCTTCGTCGCTCAATCCGCGAAATTTGAGTGTTAATTTTTCCAGCGCAAGCGTCATGTTTTTTCAAATATGAAGCGACCTTTAAAAAAGAAAAATCTGCCTTTTCTAAAATTTATTAAGACCAGTATATTTTACCGCGGAAGATTGTCAAGGGACTCCACATTCCTATCCGCGAAGGATGGCACATTCTTGGCCCATTCCGGAAGCGCCGCATTGTAAAAATTACACGGTTTTTATAAAAGGCGTTCTCCGGCGGCGATGATGGCGATGGCGAGCGCGTCGCTCGCATCATCGATGACCGCAAGGTCGCGTTTTCCGAGAATGAGCCTTACCATTTTCAGCACCGCTTTTTTATCGGCGAAACCGTAGCCCGTGATACCCGCCTTCACTTCGTTGGGGGCATATTCTTTAATGAAAGCTTTTTGTTCGGCGGCGGAGAGAAGGATGACGCCGCGCGCCTGGGCGACCGCAAGCGCTGTTTTCTGGTTTTTGGCGAAGTACAGTTTTTCGACGCCTATGATGTCGGGCCTGTATTTTTTGATAAGCCGGTCGGTTTCTTTTTTTGTCTCGCGGAGGGCCGCGATGTCGTCGCTGCTTTTTATGTCAAGCAGTCCTGCGGCGACAAAAACAATTTCGCTGCCGTTCTTGCGGACGACGCCATAGCCGATTCTCCGCGTTCCGGGATCAATACCTAATGCAATCATAAGAATTAAGAATAGAGAATTTAGAATTAAGAATATAGAAATCAGAATGCGGTACGGGGCGCAGGTGCGGTTTTTTATGCCCTGTTCTCTTTTCCATATTCTACGTTTGTGGATACGTTTTGCACGTTTTCATTTTCTTCAAGCGCTTCAACGAGGACGGAGAGCGCCTCTTTTTCTTCGTCGGAAATTGCGACAGGGAACTTTGCTTTCCATTCATCCGACCCTTTCGCAACAGGTTCAAACGCCCACCGCACGCTTCCGGTTTCGGCCCATTTTCCGTTGTGTTCCTTAAGGATCAGTTTTATTTCCTGCACCGTCCGGTTCTTATTGTCGCTGATCGCGCCGATAAGGATTGCCGCGCCGCCCGGTCCGTATGCTTCAAAAACAAGTTCCTCGATGTTCTCGCCTGATTCTTTCGCCCGCGTAATGGCGCGGTTAATATTATCCTGCGGCACGGCCAGTTCTTTTGCCGTCATGATGGCTGTCCGTAGGCGCGGATTGAAATTTGGGTCCGGATCGGCTTTTGCGGCAGCAGAGATTGCGGCGAGCAGTTTTGAAAAAACCTTCGCGCGTTTATGATCGGTTATTTCTTTCTTATGCTTTATTCCCGCCCAATGCGAATGTCCCGCCATAATTTTATTATAGCGTCGGTTGAATAAAAATAAAAATTTAGCGGACATGCGCTCCCCTCCGTCGCATCCTTACCGCCGCGATGCCGACGAAAAATCAACACGCCGCAACATAAAAGAAAAAATTACGGTATAATATTCTCAATGGCCGACGAACCGAACAAAAACGATCTGCGGGCGAAGATCGAAAAGTTGAGGCGCGAGGGGGAGGAGCGCATGGCGCAGCAGCTTGCCGTAAAGATTGGATATCCTTATGCCGACCTTGGAAAAATGCCGGTGTCCCTCGATGCTGTGAAGGTGATTTCCGAAAACGAGGCGCGCGACGGGAAGGTGGCGGGGATTGAGATAAGAGCGAGACAACTTGCGATTGTTGCCGTGAATCCGGACCTTCCCGCGACAAAAAAAATTATCGCGGATCTCAGGGATAAAAAATACGACGTAAAAGTTTTCGTCGTTTCGCCGTCGGGACTCGCCTCGGCATGGCGTTTTTATAAATTCGTGAAGCCCGTCACGGAAAATATCACGGGCAAAGTGAGCA
>DAICZW010000045.1:0-656 GCA_027310965.1 bacterium
CTTCTTGAAATCTTCGGATCGGGAGTATGGATTCCTTCCTTCGGGGGGGGGCGACGGAGGGGAAAATGTTTCGACAGAATCGGCGCTGATTTATAGATAGCGAAAGGTTAATGGTTATCGGTGCGGTTATCGGTGAAAAAATAAAAAAAAGAGAGGTGCCGCGTTTGTTTTGAGGCGGACACGGGAACCGGAAGAGAACCCGCCGGCCTGCTTTTGAGACGGGTTCTAGTCCGTTGTTGCGGGGAGCGTGATGGTCACGTCGCCGTCGGTCGTGGTCGCGACTTCGAAGAAAATATTCGAAGCGCCGCCGGTCGTGAGAAGAAAAGGCGCTTGCATATTCGGGTTCAAATTAAAAGAAAAATTTTGCGCGTCATACGTCGTGTTCGGCGTCCCGTTGCAGCTATTGGTATCGGGAAATGAAAATTGCGCCGGCGTCGAACTTTCCGTATTACCCGATTCATCAACGACAAGGTCTACGTTCATCGGTATGCATTCCTGCTGGCTTCCTATATGCGTCACGATCGCAAGCACGAGCTGATTCCCTTCAATGGCGGCGCCGGCGATCACGAGCGTTGACTGTCCTTCCGTCCATTGCAGGGGATAGGGCCATGCGTACGTGCTTGCAAATTGCGGCGTACCTGATTGGCTTCCCGTGG
>DAICZW010000045.1:666-1056 GCA_027310965.1 bacterium
CGCCGCGCTGCCGGTTGCGTTTCCCGCCGATGCTATACCCGAGGTTCCTTTGGTGAGCGAAAAAAGAGAGGTTGATGACGGTGACGCAACGCCCGGTATGACGGAAATCGACGGATTATAGAATACGGCGAACACCGCGGCGATGCCGAGCAGGACGGCGACCGTACCGAGGATGATAAGAGCTTTCTTGAGGTTCATAATGATAGCATTCTATCAAAATTGAGGGGAATTGGAAATAAGTCGCCGTGTAGCCCCTCACTATCTATAATCAGCGCCGATTCTGTCGAAACCGAAGCACTTTCCCCTCTGTCGTCCCCTTAAAGAATGGAATCCATACTTCCCATTTTAAATTCAGAAAGCGCGGATCCTTGCCCTGTGGAGTGGCGGGGT
>DAICZW010000045.1:1066-3661 GCA_027310965.1 bacterium
ACTCCACAGGGCAAGGACGACGGAAAAGAGGGGCGTGAGAGGATTCGCCTAAAATACGGATAAAAAAACGCTCTTTGAAAAGAGCGTTTTTTATGACTTCATTCAGTCCGGTTACACAGCCGCCGTTTTCGCGGGAATGTCTTCTATCTCGCAGACGCCACTTACGCATGCTAGTTCTTTTTTGACATCGGTCGCATCTTCTTTTTCGTAAAGGAGGATTTTTTCGAAATCGATCGACGGCATTTTTGCGGTCATTTCCTCGTAGCGCTCTTTTGTGATTTCTTCGTACGGGGCGAGCTGGTAGACCGCGTCGTCGTTTTCGCGCGGAAGGAAAGAAAGTCCGCCGATGATGTCCCAATTTTCATAGACCCAGTTTGCGACTTCGATCCATTCGTCGTCGCCGACGGAAATCGTGACCGACGGATTGTGCTCGGTATAGTTCATTTTCACTTTTTTCCAGTACTCGAGCTGCTGCAGCGCGGTAAGGTCGTTTTTTGTGACGGCGCCGTCGGGTGCTTTTATGGGAAATTCAATGACGAACGTGGTCGCCGAAGAAAGCGATTGCCCGACCTCGGGGAAGTAAGGGACTTTCTGGTCTTTCAGCATCTGGAAAAGCCCGTCGGTCGCCGCAATCCGTATGCGGCGGATATAATATTGCGCATGCCGCGTGTGAAGCCCCGATGAGGAGTCCACGGTCTGGGAAACGGTTCCCGACGGTTTCACGCAGGTAATGGCCGCCGCCGCGTTGATGCCGAAGCGTTTGGCGTATTCTTTGTTCACTTCAATCGCGTAATTGCGGAGATTGCGGAGGACGCTTTCGTTGCGGACGACGGGACAATCCCATTGGCCGGTGATGGAAACGCCGAGCAGCCGTTCGTCCTCGACATGTTTTTTCCATTCCTTTGAGATATACGGGAAATTCGTGAGCGTTGCCTGGTACGTGCCGAGGATGACCGCCGCCCGCATTTTTTTCATAAGCGCCGCTTCGGTGTCTTCCGCGCGCGCGACGACTTCCGAAAGATTGCAGAATTCCTTCGATTGGATGAGAATCTCGCCGCACGGATTCGTGCCGATCCGGTCGATCGCCGATTTGAGCGCTTTTACGCGTCGTTCCGGCATTTGCGTCGCAAGGCCGCCGCGGTTGAAGATGCCCCGTTCTCCGGCCCTGCTTTTCGCGAGCGCAAGCCATTCATCGAGGAATTGCGTCGCGTCGGGCTTGTGCGTGTAGACCGCCGAATTATTCGCCATCATGCGCTGCGGTTCGGTCATATAAAATTGGCCGGTTTTTGCGGCGCGCATCTCGACGTCATCGAGGTCGGAAAGGGAGATCATGGCGCTGCGGCGTACGCCGCCCGCAACGACGATCTCGCCGATCTTGCAGCAGATATCGTGGACGTCGACGTTGGAAAGCCGGCTGCCCTGCTTCGCGAATATTTTCCTTCGCGCGAAAGAGAGGAGTGAGCGCAGGGGTTCCGGACCGGAGCTTTTGCCGCCCATCGTTTTCAGGCGCGCGCCGGCGGGACGCAGCTGTGAAAAATCGAAATCGACATCTTTGCCGTCGAACCATGTCTTGAGGCCGGCCGCCAGGGCGTCGAACCATCCTTCCTTGCTGTCCTCGATCACGTGCGCCGGAAGCTTTTTCCCGTTCTGTTTTTTTATCTGGGGGAGCGCCTGCACGGTCTGGCTTTCCACCGAGAAACCGATGCCGCTGCCGCACATCAGGATGTACATGATCTCCGCGAAGTCCTCCAATTTTTCCGGTGCGATATAAGAACAATTGTACGCGGCGATGTTCGTCGCGCGCGCCGCTTTTCCGGCGAACTGCAAAAGCCGCATGGACGGCATCGCTTCCTGGCGGAGGATCGCTTCGCGTACGTCCGCGTATTCGGCGTCCGTCAATTTCCCTCCGAGATTTTCTTTCATGAAATCGATGTAGCGGTCGACGGTCTCGATCCATGTTTCGCGCCGGCCTTCTTCTTCGATCCACCGCGAGTAGGTGCGGTAATAGACGAATTCAGCGAGCGAGTTCCTGAAATATTTCTTGCTTTCTGCGACAAGCGTTTTCACCCGTTCGGGGATCTCCCGTTTCCATTCGCGGATATGCGCGCGGTCGGCGCGGTAGAGGATATAGGACTTCGCCGTTTTCGCGAAATCCATGATGATGAGCTGGGTTTCCACGATGTCCTGGATCTCTTCGATCGAGGGAACGTGATCCTTCGGAAATTTTTTAATGAGCGCGGCGACGGCCTGTTCGGACACTTTTTCGGCATCCTGCTTCGGGTCGCCTTCCCCCGTCACCTGCATCGCGCGCGCGATGGCGCCCGTGATTTTGTTTTTATCGAACGGAACGATGCGCCCGTCTCTTTTTCTCACCTCCGCGAATGGATTTTTTCCGAACATGGGAAGATTTTTTATAATATTTTTTTAATATCGACGTTATGTCCATTCTACTTCCGCGGTGCTCCAAAAATCAAATCGCGCGCGTTGTGGATAAAAACAAAGCATTGATTCTTTTTGTGTTTTTTGGCAAGTTATTTCATAACAACTCCTCGCACTCCTCTTTTCTGTCGTCCTCGCCATGTGGAGTAGGCGAAG
>DAICZW010000046.1:0-2877 GCA_027310965.1 bacterium
ATGTATAATATCCATATATGAAAAAAATCCTCGCTTATCTTCTCGTCGCGGTCATCATTATCGGCGTCATCGGGGCGGTTATCTATTTTTTGACGCGCGGAAACAGCCAGCCGGGAAACCAGACGGGACAGGCGGGATCGCTTCCTTCTTCTACCCTTAACGGCGGGACGGCGGGACAGGCCGCGGGCGGGACGCTTCCCGCCGGATCTTTTGCGGGGAGCGGCACCCCTTTCACAGCAACCGGTGTTTCCAATATTATAGGAACCGTGCCGGCGCTTGATTATTTTGTCGACAACCGGAACAATGCGGTCGTAATCGAACCCGACGGGACGGTCGCGGGCATCGCAAACAACAACACCGATATCATAAGCTCTTCAAAAATCCAGAATATCATAAGCGCGGCGTTCTCATACGACGGCGCAAAACTGCTCGTCAGTTTCGGCGACGCGCGGGATCCCCAGACCAGCGTATTTGATATAAATACAAAATCGTGGATGGCGCTGCCCACGGGAATGGTGTCGCCCCGGTGGTCGCCGGCAGACGATCGGATCGCGTATCTCCGCAGTAATGCCAACGGCACCGCAACACTCGCAACCCTTGACGCGTCAAAAACGAAAAACAATATTACAGCCGTCGCAACGCTTCATGTCCAGGATATTTCGCTCTTATGGCCGTCGAAAAATAGAATTTTATTCTACGACCGCCCGAGCATTTATGCCGACGGGTCGGTGTGGTCATTCGATCTCCAGAAAAAAAGCTTGACGCCCGTTATCATCGGACAACGCGGACTGGAAACAATATGGAGTAATACCACGACCACGATGGGGCTTGCGTTTATCGGGAACGCCTCACAATACGGCGGCCAGTTACAGCTCGTTGACGGATTTGGAAACACAATAGAACAGCTAAGATTCCTTACGTTGCCGCCCAAATGCCTCTTCAGTATGTTTTCCGCTTCGCAAACGGCCTCCGGGACGGCGCAGGCCGCGTCCGCCGGAAATACCTCGACAACGGCGGCATCGTCAACCGTAAATCCTCCTTATCTCGCGTTATACTGCGGCGTGCCGCGGGACCAGAACGCGCTCTCGTCCACACGATTGCCCGACGATTACGAAATGGGGTCGCTGTTCACCTCCGACAATATCTATCGCATCAATACGGCGAGCGGCAACATTGATACGCTCTTCGACGATCAAAGCCAGAACGTGGACGTTTCGGATATGAAGATTTTCAATAACGCTCTTTTCTTTATCAACCGCTACGACCAAAAAATCTATTCGATAGCGCTATAAAGACGGAATTCCCCGCGGTAAACGCAAAAAATCCATGCGCGCGCATGGATTTTTTGCCGATGATCAATACCTTAATCACCGATCGCCGCCTCGTTTTTTTCTGTCTTTTTCTCAAAATTAATCGGCTTGATAATGACATACCTTCTTTTTCCCGCTCCGGCGCTTTCCGTCGCGATGTCGGGATGCACCGCCAGCGCAACGTGCACCAACCGCCTTTCATATGAATTCATTGCGGGCAGGAATATCTCTTCTTTGGTGGCGAGCGCCTTTTTCGCCGCCGCCTTGGCGAGCTCAGTGATAAGGTTTTCCCGCTCCTGCCGGTAATGGTTAATATCCAAAAAAATCGCCTTGTTCTGGTTTTTGCGCGCCAGCATCTGCAGGATATGATTGAAAGCGTCAACAATCACGGGAAGATCCTTTTTAAACAGTTCGGCGTCCTCATAAATAAAAAGCGAGGCGCGGCCTTCTTCCGGCAGCACTTCAAGCCGGTAATCCCGGAATCCCATGCGGTCAATTATTTCCTTAATAAGCGGTTCCCATGTATCCATTGGATTTTTATAATGATTTTAGACTTAATCACTATTTCATTTTTCGGAGCAAAAAGCAAGACCTCCGGCGAAGGAGGCGAAACGCGCCGCACTCTATATCTTCCTCTTCTGTTTATTGTCCGTATTTTTCCTTCAGCTTCTTATTGATAATCAACTGCTGTGCCACCGAAAAAACGGACGAGACGAGCCAATAAAGGCCGACGGCGGCCGGGAAACCGTAAAAAATAACAATGGTCATAATAGGGCCTATGAACGACATCTGGCTGGCTATTTTTTGCGCCTGCGACGGCGCTTCCCCGGGCATCCGGTAGATAGCGAGGCGCGCCTGGAAGTATTGCGCAATAGCCGCCAAAACGACAAGGGTCAGGTTTTTGTCGGCAAGGTTAATCAGCCCCAGAAACGTCGCATGGACAACACCCGGCGCGGCGACAAAAGAATAAAGCTGGTTCAAAGTGCCCGCCCCGAGGCTCGACCGCACGATCTGGTAAAGCGCGATAAGGATGGGAAGCTGGATGATAAGCAGAAGAAGGCTGGAAAACGGATTGACGCCGTGTTCTTTATAAAGATCCATAAGCGCCTTGCTTTGTTTTTCCTTGTCGTCTTTGTGCAATTCCTGAATTTTTTTTATCTTCGGCTGGAGGCGCTGCATTACCATCTGCTGATGGGACCCTTTATGAAAAAGCGGGAAGAGGATGATACGCACGAGCAATGTGGTGAGGATGATTGCGAGGCCGAAGTCGCGGAACGCAATGGTATCGTAAAAAAACACGAGCGCGTTGAGAATCGGCTGGTAAAAAATAATATTATAGAGATAAGCCATGATAGACAGTATACCTGTTTGCCGTATTTATTGCATGGCGGCGCGCAGAAACGCTTCTTTGAATTTTTTCGCCGTGCATTTTTTTATGCCTCCGGAAAAAATAATCAGAAAATCATTGCCGGCGCCGGGCACGAGCATGAAATCCGCTTTTGCCCGCCGCTTCCAAAAATTCCTGCGTGCCGCGCTTTTTACGACGGCAGCGCTTATTATGATTCCT
>DAICZW010000046.1:2887-3227 GCA_027310965.1 bacterium
TTAAACGGTCAGTTTCCGCCTTCCTTTCGCCCTGCGGCGGGAAAGAACCCTGCGTCCCGTCGGTGTCGCGGCGCGCGCCAAAAAACCGTGCGTCCGCGCTCTTTTTTTCTTTTTTGGACTATAGGTCTGTGACATTACGGTTTATTATAACAGCTCTTTTTAAAAAAGCCAGTGGTTTCCTCAGGCGAGATCCGCTGGCCTATTTTTGAGACAGGTTCTGTAAAAAACGCATTATACACATATAATACACAGATAAAACAGCTTTTCTCTTTGACGCACGCAAAAGAAAAGAAGATAATGGGATTAAATATAAAAAGAGCCGAGGAAATAATTATAAAAC
>DAICZW010000047.1:0-407 GCA_027310965.1 bacterium
CGCAATACACCATCCATTGGAACGTGACCGACTATTCGACGGACGTTAAAAATGTCGTCGTATCCGCCTATCTCAAATCGGGAAGCGTTTTCACGGGCAGGGTAAAAAGCAATATCAGCACGCAGCCGACCTATGACGCCGCGACGGGGATCGTCACGTGGATGATTCCTTCGTTGCCGGCGACAACGGGCGTGATCAGTATTCCCGCGGAAGCGGTGTTCCAAGTCGAGAACACTCCCGCCGTAAATCAAGTGAACCAGATGGTGACGCTGCTCGGCGCAACGAGTCTTAGCGCAGACGATACTTTCACGAATGCGACGCTCAATGCCTCGGCGGATCCCGTAACGACTCAGTTGCCGCATGACGCGACGGTGGCGCGGCAGAGCGGGGTAGTTGTGCAATAAAAT
>DAICZW010000047.1:417-1997 GCA_027310965.1 bacterium
CGCCTATTCCGCGGGGCGAGGATCTATGCTTCCAATCTTAATTTCTTAAAGCGCGGATCCTCGACCAGAGCCTGCCCTCGACTACAATCGAAGGTCGAGGATGACAGAAAGAATGAGGGTCCATGTCTTTTTTGTTTACACGCCAATAAACTATGAAAAACAATACTATCTTGGAAAATAAAATGGAGAAGATAGTTTCTCTGTGCAAGCGGCGCGGGTTCGTGTTTCCCGGGTCGGAAATTTACGGCGGACTTGCGAATTCCTATGAATATGGCCCGGTCGGCGTCGAGCTCAAAAGGAATATCCAGGATGAATGGTGGAATGTATTCGTGCGCCGTCGGAGCGATATGGTCGGACTGGACTCCTCGATCATACTTCATCCGAAAACATGGGAAGCGTCCGGACACGTGACGGGTCTTGTGGATGCGATGGTGGAATGCAGGAAATGCCATACGCGCACGCGAGCGGACCATTTAATAGAGGATTATTTTAAAAAGAAGGACGAGAAGATAAGCGTCGAAGGGAAGAGCGATGGCGACCTGGATGCGATCATCAATGAAAACAAAATAAAATGTCCGACATGCGGGTCGTTTGATTGGACGCCGGTCAGAAAATTCAACTTGCTTTTCGAAACGCATGTCGGCATCGTGCCGGAAGCCCAGTCGAAAGTATACCTTCGCGGGGAAACCGCGCAGGGGATATTTGTTTCGTTCAAGAACATTGTCGATTCGACGCGCGTTGCATTGCCTTTCGGCGTCGGACAAATGGGAAAAAGTTTCCGCAACGAGATCACGAAGGGCAATTTCATTTTTCGGACATTGGAATTCGAACAGGCGGAAATCGAGTATTTTTTTAATCCTGAAGCGGTTGATTGGAGGAAATTATTTGAAGTATGGAAAAACGATCTTTGGAAGTTCGTGACGGAAAATCTCGGCGTGAAGAAAACACATTTGCGATGGCGGGAACATGGCGATGAAGAACGCAGTTTCTACAGTGCGCGCACCGAAGATCTGGAATATGAATTCCCGTTCGGCTTCAAGGAATTGTGGGGGCTGGCATATCGCACGGACTATGATTTGAAACGGCATATGCAGTATTCGGGGATCGATCTTTCCTATACCGATCCGGTAACGGGAAAGAAATTCTTGCCTCATGCGATCGAACCGGCGGTCGGCATAAACCGGTTGATGGCTATGGTTTTACTGGATTCATATACGGAGGACGGCGACCGGATATTCCTGAAACTGCCGCCGCGGCTTGCGCCGTATAAAGCCGCCGTATTCCCGCTGCTCAAAAACAAGCCGGAACTTGTGGAGAAAGCCCGCGGTATTTATGAAGAGCTGAAAAAAGATTTCATGGTCGTGTGGGATGACCGTGGCAATATCGGCAAGCGGTATTATGCGCAGGACGAGATCGGGACGCCGTTCTGCATCACGGTCGACTTCGATACACTGGAAAAAGGCGACGTGACCGTGCGCGACCGCGACACCGCGACGCAGGAACGGGTGCCGATTGACCGGTTGAAGGAATATATCGCGTCGCGGCTGAAATAATTTTTAAAGTTTGTAATATTATAAAGC
>DAICZW010000048.1 GCA_027310965.1 bacterium
TAGCGAACGGGATTAGATACCCCGGTAGTCCACGCCCTAAACGATCACAACTGGCTATAAGGAGTATCGACCCTCTTTGTGGCGAAGCTAACGCGTTAAGTTGGGCGCCTGGGTAGTACGATCGCAAGATTAAAACTCAAAGGAATAGACGGGGACTCGCACAAGCAGTGGATTATGCGGCTTAATTCGTCGATAAACGAAGAACCTTACCAAGGTTAGAAATCCTAGTGAAAGCCCGGAGAAACCCGGGCCCTCGCAAGACTAGTTGACAGGTGATGCATGGCCGTCGTCAGTTCGTGGTTTGAATTGTTCCCTTAAGTGGGGTAACGAACGCAACCCTCGTTGCCTGTTGCCTATATGGCCAGGCGAGACTGCTCCCTCACGGGAGAGGAAGGTGGGGATGACGCCAGATCAGCATGTCCCTCTGATACCTTGGGCTGCACACATAATACAATGGTCGGTACAACGGGTTGCAATGCCGTAAGGCGGAGCTAATCCTTATAAAACCGACCCCAGTACGGATTGAGGTCTGCAACCGACCTCATGAAGCCGGAATCGCTAGTAATCCCGGGTCAGCCAAACCGGGGTGAATACGTTCTCGAGTCTTGTACTCACCGCCCGTCAAGTCAAGGGAGCTGGGGGTGCCCGAAGGCCTGCCTTGCGCAGGACTACGGCAAATTCAGTGACAAGGACTAAGTCGTAACAAGGCACGGGTAGCGGAAGCTGTTCGTGGAACATATCCAATTTGGAACCGATTTTCCCGAAAGGAAAATCATGTCGATCTGATTCGCAAGAATCAGGAGAGATAGTACTCGTCTCAAAACGGTACTCGAGTGCCGGGGAACGTAATCCGGTGGTTGCTTGAGGCCTACACGCGAGCCTTCAAGTGAGACAGAATAGGCGGAACAAAAGAGCGCATTACATCTTTTTCACACTCGAATGGCGCATGCTGGCGGGAGGGGGATGTTTTTGCTAGTATCGCTAGACGCGCACGCGTAGCTCAGTTGGTAGAGCACTCGACTGATACTCGAGCGGTCGTAGGTTCGACCCCTACCGCGTGCACCAAAAGCAAGACAGCTCTCCTC
>DAICZW010000004.1:0-27373 GCA_027310965.1 bacterium
GCGATGCTCGGAATTTCCGGGCGTCGTTTCATGGAAGGGGACCAGTGAGAATAAATAAAAAATTTAAATAAATTTAATTAAAATAAAACCATGGCAGAAAAAGAAAAATTCTCCCGGGCGAAACCGCATCTTAACATCGGTACCATCGGGCACGTCGATCACGGCAAGACGACTTTGACCGCCGCGATCACGCACGTTTTGTTCATGAAAGGTCTTGCGAAAAAAGAAGAGGGCGTCAATCAAATCGATAATGCTCCGGAAGAAAAAGCGCGCGGTATCACGATTGCATTGCACCATTCCGAGTACGAGTCCGAGAAGCGCCACTATGCGCACGTGGATGCGCCGGGGCACGCCGATTACATCAAGAACATGATTACGGGCGCCGCGCAGATGGACGGCGCGATTCTCGTCGTCGCCGCGACCGACGGTCCGATGCCGCAGACGCGCGAGCACATTCTGCTTGCCCGCCAGGTAGGCGTTCCTTCAATTGTCGTGTTCCTCAATAAATGCGACATGGTGGACGATCCTGAATTGATCGATCTCGTTGAGTCAGAGGTCCGCGAACTTTTGACGAAGCAGGATTATCCGGGCGATACGCTGCCCGTCATCCGCGGTTCGGCTCTGAAAGCGTTGAATACGAAATCGCCGGAAGATCCCGATGCGAAACCGATTTTGGATCTGATTGCCGCTGTCGATACGTTTATCCCCGACCCGGTCCGCGAACTCGACAAGCCGTTCCTTATGCCGATCGAAGACGTTTTTTCGATTGAAGGACGCGGCACGGTCGTTACCGGCAGAGCCGAGCGCGGCAAAGTGAAAGTGAACGAAGAAGTCGAGATCGTCGGTTTGAAACCGACGGTGAAGACCGTCGTGACCGGCATTGAAATGTTCAATAAGCTTTTGGACGAAGGTATGGCGGGCGATAACATCGGCGTCCTGCTCCGCGGCATCAAGAAAGAAGACGTGGAGCGTGGACAGGTCATCGTGAAGCCCGGCAGCGTAACGCCGCACACCGAATTTGAAGGCGAGGTTTACATTCTTTCCAAGGAGGAAGGCGGCAGGCATTCCCCGTTCTTCAAAGGATACAAGCCGCAGTTCTATATCAGGACTACGGACGTGACCGGCGAAGTGACGCTTCCGGAAGGCATGGAAATGGTGATGCCGGGCGACACCGTAAAATTAGTCGTGAAGCTCATTTCGCCCGTTGCGCTTGAGGACAAACAGCGTTTTGCAATCCGCGAAGGCGGCAAGACCGTCGGCGCCGGCGTCGTGACGAAGATCATTAAGTAAGAGCGGGAACGTTGTAATGGTTCAAATGTTATATTGAAAATCAAATTCAATTACGGACACCGCATTACAACGCTAAAATACTGCAGCAATTACAACAGCTAAAAATTCATGGCAAAAAAACAGGAATCGGCCCTTCCGCAAAAACTGAGACTGCGCATCAAATCGTACGATCATAAATTGATCGACAATTCCGCGCGGCAGATCATCGAAGCCGCCGAAAGGAACGACGCGAAAGTGGTGGGGCCGATCCCGTTGCCGACCGAAGTGAAACGCTATACCGTCAACCGCTCCACCTTCGTCAAAAAGGACGCCCGCGAACAGTTTGAGCTCCGCGTCCATAAGCGTCTTGTGGAGATCCAGAGTCCGAACCAGAAGATCATCGAATCGCTTACCAACCTGAATCTTCCCGCCGGCGTGGATATTGAAATAAAAATGGTTTAATAATTGTAATCGTCCACGTATCCTCATCTGCTTTGTTGCGGGTGCCCGCAATCTTTCTCCGTCGTACATTTAGTACGCCTTCGAAAGATTGCTGCCCGCGCCTCGCAGCTGAGGCGCGTGAACGATTACGAACGCCGAGATGACGTCGTAATGAAGAGAGCGTTATAGTGTAGAAAATCCAACATCAGAACAATACAACCGAATAAAAACCCCTGCTTTTGCAGGGATTTTTATTTGTTAATTCTTTTTTCTTACTTTCTTTTCTTTCGGGGCGGTTATGGCTTTCGTGCGGCGCGTTTTGAATTTTTCCACGCGACCGGCGGTATCGATGAGTTTTATCTCGCCCGTGTAAACAGGATGGCACTTGCCGCAGATTTCAACCCGGATTTCGGGCTTTGTTGCGCCGGTCGTAAAGGCGTTGCCGCAGGAACAAATGACTTTCGCGTCGGTAAAATACACAGGATGGGTTTCTTTTTTCATAATGAAGATTATAGGGCGATTTTTACGGAAAGTCAATAAAGTGGAATTAACCTCTCACTGTCTATAACCAGTGCCGATTCCGTCGAAACATTTTCCCCTCCGTCGTCCCCCCCCGAAGGAGGGGATCCATGCTTCTTCCGAATATTTCAAAGTGCGGATCTTCGACCGGAGCCTGCCCTCAACCTGGTCGAGGGTCGATGGCGACGGAAAAGAGGGGTGTGAGAGGTTACGGCAGAATATAGCATTTAGCATATAGGCATATAGTAGGTGAAATTCTATTTTCTATATTCTATTATTCTATTCCTCATGCACCAAATTTATGTATCTCATCGTACTATAGTCAAGGCGATGAAAAGTAATCCTAAAAAACACGCTTCCGTTCTTGATAATGCGCCGGAACTATCGCCGGGATTGGCGCAAAAGATAATAAGCCGGATAGAACGGTATGAACGGCGTTTGTTTTTGGCAAAGAAGGTCGGTTTCGGGGCGTGCGTCGCGGGATCCGTTACGCTTACCGGTTTTGGGTTTGAGAACGCCGCCACAGAGCTTTCCCGGTCCGGGTTTTTCTCGTTCGCCGCGCTTATTTTTTCCGATTTTTCTTCGGCGCTCGCGAATTTTCCCGATTTCTTTCTTTCCGTCGCAGAGTCGATTCCGGCGATTCCCATTGCTTTGTTTTTTGGAGGGATTGTCTTTTTCCTTTGGTCGATATCGCAATGGTCCCTGAATACCCGCTCATATCGCGCGTATCAATGGTCCGCTTCAAAATAGAAACTGTCTCGAAAATGGGCCAGCGGGTCTTGCGGATTCTTCTTGAAAAGCTATTTTTGAGACAGGTTCTCAACAGGTCCATGCACGCCTTTCCGTAAATAATGAAAGAATTTTTATCGTCGCAAAAATTCAAAAGGCTGCTTTTGGTCATGCTCGCCATTGCCGTGGCATTTTTGATCTTCGGCCTTGGCGTCGCGGTGGGATACCGCAAGGCGCTTTTTTCTTCTTCGCTGGGGCGGAACTATTACCGTAATTTTTACGGCAATGTCCGCAGGGGGCCGTTGCAGGGATTCGATGAATATGCGCCGAATATGCACGGCGTCGCGGGGTCGGTTATCGGCGTTTCAAGCACTACGATCGCTATCCGGGACGGCGACAACAATGAACGCTCCGTGGCGATCGGGTCCGATACGGTTATCCGGAAGATGAACGACACGATTTCGGCCGCCATGATAAATATAGGCGACACGGTTGCGGTGATCGGCGAGCCGAATGCGGATGGCCAGATACGCGCCCGGTTTATAAGAGTATTCGGCGTTTCGTCATCCATACCGTTGCCGCCGGGGCCGACGCCATAATGTCCGTAAAAAAATAAAAATTCTTCAGTTATGTTCGCTAAAATATATAAAATAATTTCGGTCCATAAAATAATCTCCTCGCTCGCAGTTATTATCCTCGTAGGAGGCGGTTATTATTGGTATAACACTGCGCAGAGCGGGATTACGGTCACGAAATATGTTATCGAAAAAGCGACGCAGGGTACGATCACCGCGTCGGTTTCGGGAAGCGGGCAGACGCAGGCGGTGACGGAACTCGATATCAAGCCGCAAGTGACGGAGGCCGTAACAAAAGTTTCCGTGAGCGTCGGCGACCATGTTACGGCGGGTCAGCTGCTTGTCACGCTTGATACGACGAACGAAGAAAAGGCGCTACGGCAGGCCCAGCTGTCCCTTCAATCAGCCCAGCTTGCGCTTGCGAAACTTCAGGAAGCGCCTACGGCGGTTTCTTTGGCGCAGGATCAGGATGCCGTGACGAAAGCCGATGAGGATCTTTTGAACGCGTCAACGACCCTTGCGAAAGATTACCAGAACGGATTCGATACGCTCGGGTCCGCTTTCGTCGACTTCCAGACCGTGATGACGGAATTGCAGGATTTCGTGGAGGGGACCGAGGTGGATAAATTGCAGAGCAATCCAGATGCTTATGTAAACTTGATGCCGAATTACCTCCAGGCGGGCGCGCTTCCCTACCGTGATGACGTGGTTTCGCATTATGCCGCCGCCGCAGCGGCTTACAGCGAAAATCTTGCCGATTATCATACTACCAGCCGCAATGCTGATGAAGCGGCGCTCGACAATATTTTTTCGGAAACGTACGCGACGGCGAAGCTCATAAGCGGAACCGTGAAATCGGCGAAGGATATGCTCAATTACGTCGCCAATAACTATCCGACGAACCTCGGTCTTTCTCAGCTTCCTGCGATAACGAATACCTTCCAGACGAATTTCGCGAATGATACGAACACCATCAATAATGACAATGCAAATATTGCAGGCGCGATAAATACCGTTGCGGCGGACAAAACCGCCATCAATGACGATACGTTGGCGCTTAACGAAGCGAGCGATACTTTGGCGCAACTTGTTGCCGGCGTTGATCCGCTTGATATTCAATCCCAGCAGCTGAGCATAGAGCAGGCGCAGATTTCGGTGCAGAATGCGCAGCAGCAGCTTGACGATTGCTATATCCGGGCGCCGATTGATGGCGTAATCTCGGCGGTGGATGCCGTTGCCGGTGAAACTGTTCCTTCTCCCGCAGTGAGCATGGTGGGAAAAGGCCAGGTTGCCGTGATTACTTTGAATGAAGTCGATGCGGCAAAGGTCGCTGTCGGCGATGCAGCAACGCTCACATTCGATGCCATAAGCGGGCTTTCGCTTGCCGGGAAAGTCATCGAGATGGATCCGGTCGGGACGGTAAGCCAGGGCGTCGTAAATTACAATATTCAGATAAGCTTTAACGATACGACGGACCAGATCAAGCCGGGCATGAGCGTTACTGCGGCGATTATCACCCAGGTTCACGCCGACGTCATTGCCGTTCCGAACTCTGCCATAAAGACACAGGGTTCGACGAGTTATATCGAGATGCCCGCAGGAACGGTTTCGGACAGCGACATTGCCGCAAGCGCGAACGGCGGCATCGTGCTTTCCGTTCCGCCGAAAAATAGAGCGGTAACAACAGGGCTTTCAAATGATACGATGACCGAAGTCACTTCCGGCTTGCAGGCGGGCGATCCGTTTATCGTGCAGACCGTTACTTCCGGAAGCGCTTCCGCCGGCACGACAGGGGCGGCGGCGGGCGGTTCAAGCGCGGGTTCGTTCGGGAGAATCTTGGGCGGCGGCAGATTCGGCGGATGAGCGGCGGAACGATAAGAAGTTATAGTGTTTCAATGCATGAATGCGCGTATTTACATTACAACATTACAGCATATGGGAAATATCATCGAATGCAAAGATATAAAAAAAGTATACGCGAACGGCGCCATGGAAACCGTCGTTTTAAAGGGGGTGTCGTTTGCCATTCAGGCGGGCGAGTTTGTGGCGATCATGGGACCTTCCGGATCTGGAAAATCGACTTTAATGCATATTCTTGGCGCGCTTGATACGCCGACCAGCGGCGAGTATATTTTTGACGGCAGTGATATCGCCAAGCATTCCGATGACGAGCTCGCCGATATCAGGATGAAAAAAATAGGATTCGTGTTCCAGTCGTTCAACCTTTTGCCGCGGACGACGGTTCTTCGGAATGTCGCCCTTCCTTTGATTTATGCCGACATAGGGAAAGAAGAGCGCGAAGCGATAGCGAAAAAAGCGTTGAACGATTCCGCTTTTCCGGAAAAATTCTGGGGCCTCCATTCGAATCAACTCTCCGGCGGCATGATGCAAAGGGTCGCCATTGCCCGTTCGCTCGTGAACGACCCTGCGCTTATCCTTGCCGACGAACCGACGGGCAATCTTGATTCAAAGACCGGTGCAGTCGTGCTGCATACGTTCCAGTCGCTTAATAAGAGCCACGGGAAAACAATCGTGCTTATCACGCACGAATTGTACGTCGCCGAGCACGCCGATCGCATCATCCACATTCTTGACGGGAATATTGTCCGCGACGAAAAAAATAATAAAAAAAGAATCGCGGACAATGAAATCAATGAGAACTAAAAGTGAAGAGCGAAAAGCGGCACAATGCTTATTGTGTCGCCCTCGCGGAGGCGAGGATTCATGCTTAAAAAAATTAAGACCGGAAGCATAGGTTCCCGCCTTTGCGGGGACGACAGAGGGGAGGAAAATACATACTACCATGACTACCAAAGATCTTATTGAAGAAACTTATGGCGCCGTGACCGTGAATAAGGTGCGGTCGGGACTCACGATGCTTGGCATTGTGATCGGCATCGCATCGGTGATCGCCATGGTCGCCATCGGCCAGGGTGCGCAGGGAACCATCCAGTCGAGCATCCAGTCCATCGGATCGAATCTTATTATTATTACGCCGGGTGCGAGCCGCACCTTCGGTTCGACCGTGAGTGCGGGACGGGGGAGCTCGGAGACGCTCACGCCCAACGATGCGGCGGCGATCGCAAGCGTCGCGAACGTCGAAGCGGTTTCGCCCGAAGTAAGCGGGCGTTATCAGGTTATTTATAAAGGTGCGAATACCAACGTTTCCGTCCTCGGCGTCGTGCCGGCATATCTCCAGGTACGCAATTTGCAGATGGCGCAGGGCGTTTTCGTAACCGATACCGACGTGAATACCTCGAATCGTATTGCCGTCATCGGTCCTACGGTTCTGCAGGATCTTTTCGGAAGCGCCGCCGCGACCGCGACGCCGGATATGGCGATCGGTCAGACGATCCGCATTAAAAACCTTGATTTTACGGTTGTCGGCGTGACCCAATCGAAGGGCGGCAGCGGTTTCTCGAATCAGGACGATATGATCTATGTGCCGCTTTCCGCCGCGCAGCATTTTCTTCTGGGGAGCGTTTCGTATCTTACCGAAGTTGATGTGGAAGCGCAGAGCGAGGCGGCGATGACGCAGGTGCAGAACGATATCACGAGCCTTCTTCTTTCGCGGCACAATATTTCCGATCCGACACTGGCTGATTTCAGCGTTTTGAACCAGGCGGATATCGTCGCCGCGGCATCAAGCGTGACGGGCACTTTTACCATGCTTCTTGCCGCCATTGCGGGTATTTCGCTTCTGGTCGGCGGTATCGGTATTATGAATATGATGCTTACGACTGTTACGGAGCGCACGCGCGAGATCGGATTACGCAAGGCAATCGGCGCAAAAAAGAAAGATATCACGAAACAATTTTTGGGCGAGTCGGTTATGCTTACGTTCACCGGCGGCGCCATCGGCATTATTTTGGGCTGGCTTATCGCATTTTTCATTTCCTATTTCGCGAAAATGGCAACGAGCGTTTCTTTTGGTTCCATCATTCTCGCATTCTGCGTTTCGGCGGCCATCGGCATTATTTTTGGCTATTATCCGGCGCGCCGCGCGGCGGGACTGAATCCGATTGAAGCGTTGCGGTACGAATAGTGACGGGGAATTAGTTGTTGGCAATCAGGGAAGAGGATATGTTGAAAACTTCTTTTCGTCGTTTCCGCGAAAACGGAAACCAATGTTTTGAGACGGACTTAAAGCACGGGCGTCCGTATTTACAGATAATAATAGAGACGTTAAATCGGCAATAACGAAAAAAATATAAAAGGTCGTTTTAAATAATAAATTTCAAAATGAAAAAAATGAAAAAGAACTGGTTGGCGATAGGTTTGTGCGTTGCGTGCGCGATCGTTTTCTTTTTCGCAGGCATGTTTTACGGAAAAGGAACGGCGGGCACGACCTCCGCGGGAAAAGAATTTTCTTCTTCATCGGCGAGAGCGTATGGCGGCGGTGCCGGACGCGGCGGCAATGGCGGCGGATTTGCGAGCGGCCAGGTGACGGCGAAGGATAGCCAGAGCATCACGCTCCAGCTCCCGAACGGAAATTCTGAAGTGGTGCTTTACTCAAGTTCGACGCAGGTCGTGAAGCCGACCGCGGCATCGTTGAGCGATGTCGTTCCTGGAACGCACGTGATGATCGGCGGCACGCAGAACGCCGACGGCAGTTTGACCGCGCAATCGATCCAGATCAGGGCCGCCACCGGCGGAATTCCTGGCAGCAAGCAGTAAAGTAATAGGATACGGAATTCGGAATATATCAAAAAGGGGCAGTGCGCGAGGCGTTGCCCTTTTTCAGTACCCGGATTTTTCCGCGCCGGACGGAGTATTCCTGCTTGCGAAGGAGTCAAGGGAGCCCCTCTTTCGGACGAAAGCAAAAATGCGGAATCCTTTATCTTTTTTTCACCTCATTTTTTATAGGATGTCGGAATGGCATTGGGGATAGGGGATAGGGCGTTCGTCGCGGCGGCGGGATTTTTATCCGGCGTTTTTGCGGCGGCGATGGGATGGAATATTCCGATAATTTTCGGCGCGGCGGTTGCGTGCGCTTTCGGATTGCTGGTTTTAATCAAAAAAATTTCCCTTTGGAAGGAATTTTTGTTCTTCGGGGTGCTCATGCTCTTCGGCGCATTCTATTATCATTGGCGCGCCGATGCCGCGGCGGCGAAAATAAACATTGTTTATAACCGTTATATTTCTTTTTCAGCGGTTGTTTCGGATGAGCCGCAGCCGTCGCAGAAATTTCTTATTCTTACCGCGGATGTGCAGCCGCCTTTCGCCGGTACGGTAAAGATTTTTGCGCCGCCGACCGGCGATTATGCGTACGGCGACATGCTTCAGATCGGCGGGATCATCGCCGCGCCGGATGCGCCGGGAGGCGATCCCGTCGTGTTCTCGCCGAAAATAAAAATAATATCGCGCCATAACGGATTCTGGCTTCGCGAAAAGCTTATCGACCTCAAGCTAAGGGTGCTCAGGAACTTCGAAGCCGTCCTGCCGGATGATCAGGCCGCGCTTTTGGGCGGCATCGCGTTCGGATCGAAAGTGAATTTCAGTCCTGAGCTCAAGAACGCGATGGCTCTGTCGAGCACCACGCATCTCGTCGCCGTGTCGGGTTATAATATCACGATTGTCATTCTTGCGGCGGAATCCGTGTTCGGCCGTTTCCTCCCGCGCCGGAAAACATTTTTTATTTCCATCGCGCTGATGCTGCTTTTCGTTTTGATGACCGGACTTCAGCCCTCGGCGATCCGCGCGGCAATCACCGGCTCCATCGCGCTTTTCGCGAAAGTGACAGGAAGGGTCTACGATATCCGGAATGCGATCGCGTTCGCGGCGGCGGTCATGGTCGCGTACGATCCCGCGATGCTTATGGCGAGCGTCGGTTTTCAGCTTTCGTTTTTGAGTCTGCTCGGCATCGTCTATCTCGGTCCGCCGCTCAAAAAACTTTTCCGTTATAACGGCGCGGGTTTTCTCGAATGGAAAGAATGCGCCGTCACGACTTTGTCCGCGCAGCTCGCCGTGATGCCGGTGCTCATCATCGCTTTCGGGCAATTTTCGGCGACGGCGATCTTCGCGAATATCCTCATTCTTTCGACCGTGCCGCTCGCGATGTTTTTCGGGTTCCTCCTTGCCGCGTTCGGATTTATTTCGCACTCTCTCGCGTTTTTTTGCGCCAAGCTCGCCGGCCTTATTCTTTTTTACGAGCTTGCGATGATACGGCTGTTCGCCGGCCTTCCGGTTCCGGTCCCGATAAAATTCGATTCGACGGCCGTTGTGTTTGCCTATTACGGCGCACTCGTATTTTTTATAGCGCTGCATTATCATCATGGCGACAAAAAAATATAACACCACGTTCAGCGCGATCATTATCATTTTCCTCGCCGCGCTTGCCGCGGTCGTCTGGTGGAATATTTTTTCGACCGCAACCGCGCGCCGCAATACGCATGCGTATTTTCTCGATGTCGGCCAAGGCGACAGCGAGCTTATTATTTTTCCTGGAAATATAAAAGTGATGACCGATGCCGGGCCGGATGACAGCGTGCTCGCGAGCATCGAAAAAGTGATGCCGCCGGGTGACGATTATATCGATCTTGCCGTCATATCGCATCCTCAGCTCGATCATTTCAACGGCTATTATTATATGCTCGACCATTACCGCATCGGCGCGTTCATCTGGAACGGCCGCGACGATACGGCGGGCGTGAGCGAATGGCCGGCGCTTTTTCAAAAAATACGGTCGAAGGGCATTCCCATCATCACGCTCGCCGGCGGCGACCGTATCCATTATAAAGACGGCGCGATAGACATGCTTTCGCCCGATCCGGGTTTTCTCGCGAGCGCGGAATTGAACGACACGGTGCTTGTTGAGCTTGTGAAGGCCGCCGGATTCCGCGCGCTTTTGACGGCCGATATCGGATTCAATGTCGAGGATCATCTTTTGGCGCAGGGGATCGATGTCCGCGCCGATGTCCTGAAAGTGGCGCATCACGGTTCGAAGTTTTCTTCGGGCGATGCTTTTCTTGAAGCGGTGGATCCGAAAGTCGCCGTGATCGAGGTCGGCGCGAAAAACAAATACGGCCATCCCGCAAAAGAAGCGCTCGCGCGCATCGCGTCGTCGACCAATGCCGTTGTTTGGCGCACCGACGAAAACGGGACGATCGCGCTAACGGCCGAAAACGGGAAACTGAAAATAAGCACGAGTAAATAATCGGATATCCGGCATTAAGGCGGCGGCTCGCAAAGGAAGGCATCATTGCGTTATACTTTCACTATGCAAAAAAAGAGATTATTCATAGCGTTGCCGTTGCCGGCATCGGTTGCGCGATCCATAAAAAAGATATCGGCCGAGCTCGAGGCGAAGTGCAAAGATTTTTCCGGCGGGCGGATCCGGTTTGTGCCGCGGGAGCATTGGCATATCACGGTTTCTTTTTTGGGGAATACGGACGATGCGATGCTTCCCATGATTGCGGATGCCGCGGCGGCGGTATCCCGGACTTTTGAGCCGCCGGAGATTGTGTTCGAAAAAATAAGTTATGGTCCATTTTTGCCGAAGCGCGGCCGCGGGGAAAATTCCGCGCACAACAATGCCGCGCGCGGCGCCGGATTTTTTTCCGAAAAACCAGGGACGGTAAAGATGATCTGGCTTGCCGCCGACCGCGCGTCGTCGGAGCGTATCGCAAAAATAAAAAGCGTCCTTGAGGACGGGCTTTCGGCGCGCGGCGTTTCTTTCCAAAGAGAGATGAAAATTTTTTCGGGACATATCACGCTTGCGCGATTCGCCAAAGAAACGGCGCGGGCATCCCTGCCGCAGATAGAAAAACCGGTGCAGTTCAGTTTCTCCGCGCCGTCGCTTGATCTTATGGAATCGGAGCTTGCGCGGTCAGCTTTTGCTAAAACTCCGGCGGACAAGACCGGCGCGGAATATAGCGTGATACAAAGTTTTCCTTTCAAAGAATGACGGGACATGCCCATACAGTCCGTTTTTTGAGATGGGTTTTAAATATAATATAATAGATCATCGGAGATGGAATAAAAACCGCAAAATTGGACTTTTAAAACCGCTTCTCATACAATAAGAGTTATGAAAATAAAAAATATCATAAGAAACATAAGCAGGAAAAAAGTCATTGAAGTTTCCGCCGCGACGGTCGTCGGCTGTGCGCTCATAGGCGGCGGTTTTTTTGCGGGTTTTGCTTCCGGGAAAAGCGTTTCAAAGAATATAACGGTCACCGGCGTGGCAAATATGAACCTTGACGGCGCGAGCTCCACGGCCGCGGATTTCAGCGTTTTTTGGGACGCGTGGCAGAAAGTGAACGATCTTTATCTGAATAATGCCGACGTGAGCAACGAAGAAAAAATGCATGGCGCCATCAACGGCCTCATCCAGTCATTGAACGATCCGTACTCTGAATTTTTCAGCCCGGCCGATAATCAGCAGTTCCGGCAGGATATTACGGGAGATTTCGGCGGCATCGGCGCTGAGCTTGGTATGAGTACGAGCAGCCAGATCGTCATCATTGCTCCTTTAAAAGGCACGCCTGCGGAAGCAGCCGGATTGAAAACGAATGACTGGATCGTGAAGATAAATGCGTCCTCGACGGACGGCATGGGCGTCGATCAGGCGGTGAATCTCATCCGTGGCGCGGTGGGAACAAAAGTGACGCTTACGATTTTCCGCGCCGGTTGGACCGCGACCAAGGACATCACTATGACGCGTGCGGACATCAAGGTTCCGACGGTTGACTTTGAAATGAAAGGGGACATCGCGCACATCTCGCTTTATAGTTTCAATCAGGATGCCGACGCGCTTTTTTACCAAGCGCTCCAAAAGGCGGCGGCCGCGAACGCAAAAGGCATCGCGCTTGACCTGCGCAACGATCCGGGAGGGTACTTGGAGGTTGCGGTGGACATTGCGGGATATTTCCTGAAACCGGGATCGCCGGTCGTGAAAGAGGTCGGCCGCGCGGTGCCGGAACAGGACTTCACGGCTTCGGGGAACGGCGCGCTCGCGGATATTCCGATGGTGGTCCTGATAAACGGCGGTTCCGCTTCGGCGTCGGAGATCCTGGCGGGGGCATTGCATGACGACCGGGGCATCAAACTGGTCGGTGAAAAAAGTTTCGGAAAGGGAACCGTGCAGGAGCTGGAAAATCTTCCCGACGGCTCGTCCATAAAAATAACGGTGGCGCATTGGGTGATGCCGTCCGGGCGCATCCTTGATCATGGCGGCATCGTGCCCGATTACGTGGTACCGCTTACCGACGAGGACATAAAGAACAACCGCGATCCCCAGCTCGACAAGGCGCTTCAGGTACTCAATGCGGAAATCGGAAAATAAAAGAAGGGACCGTTATAGCGGCGCAATAAAAACTCGATCAACCGTCGCGCTGCTGGAAACAACATAACAAACACAACAATCATTATGAAAATAATCCTTCTTGAGGACATGAAAAACATCGGAAAAAAGTTTGACGTGAAAGAAGTAAGCGACGGCTATGCGCGGAATTTTCTTTTTCCGAACAAGCTTGCCGAGCAGGCAACGGCCGTGGCGTTGAAGAACATCGAAACGATGAAGGCCGAACACGACGAAAAAGAAGAGGAGTTTCGGAAGCATCTTGAGGCGATCGCGGGCAAGATGAACGGTATGACGCTCGTTTTCGCGCTCAAGACCGACAAGACCGGGGCGATGTTCGGATCCATCAATAAAGAAACCATCCTCAAGGCGCTCCGCGAACATAGCGTCATCACGAAAGAAAGGATTGACATCGACCTTGACCGTCCGATAAAGGAATTCGGCGAATACAGCGTGGCAGTCGATCTCAAAAAGGGAGTTGCCGCGACATTGAAGATTAAAGCGGAAAAAGAAACCGCAGGGAAATAAGAAGATTTTATTCGTTGTTTTCCCGCCGTATTCCGTCAATGCGCAATTTTTTGCTTTAAAGAGTATTCTAATGCCGGTCGCTTCCGCGCGGGGACGGCATAATGATAAGATGCAATAAAATACCACGGAAATAAACCCGTGGTATTTTATTGCATCTTTAAACCCGTTTATTGCACGTGCACCATCGTCGCGCGGCGGCGCGTGCCGTCAAAACGCGTTTTTGTTTTCGTCGTAAATGCCACGGTACCGTTTTTTCCGGCGTAGAGCGTATCGTCTTCGGCACGGAGGACGTTGTTGCCGGGAAGATATTTCGTGCCGCGCTGGCGGATGATGATCTGTCCGACCATTATTTTCTGGCCGTTCTGCATTTTGACGCCCAAACGCTTCGCGATGGAATCGCGTCCTAATTTTGTCGATCCTATAGCCTTTGTATGTGCCATTTTTCTTTAGAGCGCAGCGATAAGCTGAAAAATGAGCATACCGCCGCCTTACGAAGGCGGGGAGTCATTCCTTGTTCCTTAATGTTTATTTCATTCCATTTTATGCTATAATAAATTTCATGTCAACAACGCCGCGTTGGGCGCGGAAAAAAATAATTCCATATTCATATGACCCCATCCAATAAGCTTGTCATCGATATCGAAACCATCGGCGAGGATTTCGATTCGCTCGATAAAGATACGAAGGAAAATCTTACCCGCTGGATAAAAAAAGATTCGAACAGCGAGGATGAATATAAAGTGGCGCTCGAAGACCTTAAGAGCGGCCTCGGATTTTCGCCTTTGACGGGGGAGATCGTCGCGATCGGCGTGCTCGATTATCACAAAAACGAAGGCGGTGTGTATTACCAGGCGCCGGGACAAAAGAACAAAGAGATAAAAGAGGACGGCATTTCGTTCAAGCAGATGACGGAAGAGGAAATGCTGCAAAAATTCTGGGAGCTGGCGATGCGCTACCAGGTGTTCATCACGTTCAACGGCAGGGCGTTCGATATGCCGTTTCTTTTCACGCGATCGGCGATCAAAGGCATCCGGCCGACGAAGGATCTGATGCGCGGACGGTATCTTTACCAGAATAATCCCGATGCACTTCATATCGATCTCGCGGAACAGCTTAGTTTTTACGGCGCGACGCGCCGGAAAGGAAGTTTGCATCTTTGGTCGCGCGCGTTCGGCATCCCGAGTCCGAAGTCCGGCGGCGTGACCGGCGACGACGTAGGACCGCTTTTCAAGAAGAAAAAATTTCTTGAGATCGCGAAGTATAATGTCGGCGACATCCGCGCCACGCGCCTGCTTTACGAGCAGTGGGAAAAATATCTTAGTTTTTGATTCTTTTGCCATCGTTCGTCCTTTATAACTTATGGTTGTAGCCGGAAAAGGAGGGCTCCGGCGGACGGCCTGTATTTCCTGTTTTATTCTTCTAAATTTTGGAAGTGTAGATCCTCGCCTTCGCGGGAACGACAGAAGCGGAGCTTATCTCGTGCCGTGAATGGACGGATCATGACAAACCTTTTAATCTTTCTTTAATTTATATTTTGCTATGATTTTTCGAAATCATGGCAATAAGATTTTTTCACGAAAAAATAGAATGGGCTAAGAATTGGCATGTCTATTATAAAAAAGAAATTGTTTTCGGCGCGATCATTTTCCTGACTGCATCATTAAGCTTTGGCATTGGCTATCTCGCGAACCGCGAATCTAACCACGCGCCCATCGTCATAGAGAAATGTTCGGCCGCCGCGGCCGGGCAATGATAAAGTTGTCGCGGCCTTGCGAAAAAAATCTAAACAAAAAATCCGCTCTGAAGCGGACTTTTTGTTTAGCACGGAACCGAAGCAACCGAAGACCGGATTATCCCGTCGCTTTTTTTTGTTCCTGGAATTTCTGCGGCATCACTGGTTGCGATTGCGCGGGCGTTCCCATCACGACGGAAGAAAGAGGGGACATGGCCGGTTTTGATTCGATTTTCGGCGATGGATGCTGTTCTTTCGGAAAATTCTGCGGGACAGTATTCTGTTTCGCGCCCGAGCCCGTTCCCGAGCCCGCCGAAGATTGCGCTATTACGGCATCCTTTTTCGGGCTTCGGTTGTTTTTTAAAGCGACGGGCTGCGCTTTCTTTTCGCGGCGGAACCATGCCCACGCGAGGAGAATCACGACGATGGCAATGCCGATAGGCCAGCTCCATTTGCTCCATCGCGCCGTTGTTGCAATCTGCGCCAATCCCGGGTTCGCGTTATCGGAAACCTGCGGAACGGAAACGGCGTTGCCGGATGCGGACCGGCTCGGAACCCGCGCAACTATCGGAGCCGATACTCCCGAGGCCTGTGTTATTGCGCTCACGCCGCGCGCCGGATTGCCGGCAAGCATATTATTCATGGACGAGAGGTTCGCGCCGATGCCGTTCAATACGGAACGCATGACGGTTTTCTGGTTCATGGTCATAACGCTGTCATTTATCACGGCGTTTGACTGAAGACTTGAAAGAACGACACCGAGCGCAGTCAGCACGTTCCTGAGGGATGCCGCATCCTGCGCGGAGATGACCGCCGTCGCCGCCGTTGCGGTTTGTGCCGGCGACCCGTTTGCCGATGCCTGCCCGTTCGAATTTTGCTTGGCGGCAAGTTGGTCCTGCATCTGGAGCAACGTCATTTTCATATTTTCAAGCGTCCGGTTCAGCGCCGCCGTTTCCGCGGGCGAGAGCGTTTGCTGTCCTGCCGCGCGCGCCGCAACGGCACTTCCTCCATAACTCACTATGCAGAGAAAAAAGAATGCGAGAAAAACGGACTTTTTCATTGATTTAATAAAAAATTAAAAAATTTTTAAAAACGCCATTCTGTTGTTAATGAGCTATGGGATATGTCAAAGTATTTTTTTCATTATAACCAGACAATCCTGTCGCCGCAATCGTCGCGGCCGTAACCCCTCGCTATTTATAAAACCAGCGCCGATTCCATCGAAGCACTTTCCCCTCCGGTCGTCCCCCGAAGGAGGGGAAAATGTTCCCGGTCTTAAATTCTTAAAGCATGGATCCTCGCCTCCGCGAGGACGACGGAAAAAGCGCGGATCCTCGACCGGAGCCTGCCCTCGACCCGATCGGGGGTCGGGGACGACGGAAAAGAGGGGCGCGAGGGGTTACCCGCGGTCGCCAAGCGGGAAACGCAAAATTGAATATTTTTCGCATGTTTGCTATACTGTAACCATGAAAATAACCATTAAAAAAATAACGGATTCAACGCCGGCGTTCGAAGAATATGTGGAAGAAAAATTGCTGCCGCTTGCGAAACTGATAAAGCCTTTTGAGAAAAACGGCGAAACGGCGGTCGTGCTTGAAATTTTCCGCACGACGCGCCATCACCGGAAAGGCGACGAGGTGTTTACGGCGGTGGCCGAACTGCGTTTGCCGAAGAAGATGATCCGTGCGGAAGAATATGCCGGCGCTATGCGCCTGGCGATCGATCGCGTGCGGGATACGCTCCGGCTTGAGATCGGGAAATATAAGACGCAGTTCGTTGAGCTTGATAAGAAAAAATTAACAAAGGAATAATGCTTGAAAGTTTCGGAAAATTTTTCAAGAAGCGTTCGCTTGAATCGCTTCAGGTTTTCGTCCGCGCGATCAATGCGCTGGAAGCGGAGATTACGCCGTTGAGCGATGATGAGCTTCTTGCGGAAAGCGAAAAATTAAAACGGTCCGTTGCGGACGGCGCGCCGCTTGACGACCTTTTGCCGCGCGCATTCGCGCTTACGCGCGAGACGGCGAAGCGGGCGCTCGGCCAGCGGCCGTTCGACGTCCAGCTGCTCGGCGGCATCGCGCTTCATAAAGGATCGGTTGCGGAAATGATGACGGGCGAAGGGAAAACGCTTGCGGCAGTCGCGCCGGCGTATTTGAATGCCTTAACCGGAAAAGGCGTGCATGTCGTTACGGTGAACGAATATCTCGCCCGCCGCGACGCGGTATGGATGGGGCAGGTCTACCGCGCGCTGGGGCTTTCCGTCGCATGTCTTGTGCCGAACGCCGCGTTTTTGTACGATCCCGAATGGAAGATCCCCGAAGACGGCATCGCGCTTGCGGACAAGGAACGCGATGCGACAGGAAGCTTTCTTGTCCAGCAGGAATTCCTCCGGCCCGTTTCGCGCCGCGAGGCGTATGCCGCGGATGTCACGTACGGCACGAACCATGAGTTCGGATTCGATTATCTCCGCGATAATCTCGTGTATCGCCTGGAAGACGAGGCGCAGCGCGGGCATCATTTCGCGATCATCGACGAGGTGGACAGCATATTGATAGACGAGGCGCGTACGCCGCTCATCATCGCCGCGCCCGACGCGCAATCAAGCGATTTTTACAAAACGTTTTCGCGTATCGCTGCGAATCTCGTGAAGGACGAAGATTACGAGGTTGACGAGAAACGGAAAACGGCGACCGTTACGGATGCCGGCGTCGCAAAAGTGGAAAAGATGATCGGCGTTCAGAATATTTACGCGCCGGAAAATATCCGCCTCGTCCATTACCTCGAGGAAAGCATCAAAGCGCAGGGGCTTTTTTTTCGCGACCGCGATTATGTCGTCAAGAACGGCGAAGTCATCATCGTGGACGAGTTCACGGGGCGGATGCTGCAGGGCCGCCGTTATCAGGCCGGTTTGCATCAGGCGATTGAAGCGAAGGAGGGCGTACTGGTGAAAGAGGAATCAAAGACGTACGCAAAAATATCCGTCCAGAATTATTTCCGCATGTACGGGAAGATCGGCGGCATGACGGGCACCGCGCAGACATCGGCGGAAGAATTCTATAAAGTCTATGACCTCGAAGTGGAAAGCATTCCGCCGAATCGTGTTTTGGCGCGCAAGGACGAGAATGATCTCATTTACCGGAATTTCAAAGCGAAAGTCGATGCGGTCGTCCGCGAGGTAAAAGCGCGGCAGAAAAAAGGCCAGCCGGTGCTTCTGGGAACGACTTCCATCGCGAAGAACGAGATCTTTTCGGCGGCGCTCGCGAATGCGGGCGTGGCGCACGAGGTTTTGAATGCGAAGAACAACGAACGGGAAGGCGCCATCATCGCACAGGCGGGACGGTCCGGCGCCGTGACGGTCGCGACGAACGTCGCCGGCCGCGGCGTCGATATCATTCTCGGCGGCAATCCGCCGGAGCCGGAAGAAGCGGCGAAGGTGCGCGCGCTCGGCGGTTTGCATATTCTGGGCACCGAACGCCACGAAGCGCGTCGTATCGACAACCAGCTGCGCGGCCGCGCGGGGCGGCAGGGCGATCCCGGCTCATCGCAATTCTTTCTTTCGTTGGACGACGATCTTTTGCGGATTTTCGGCGGCGACAAACTGAAGGGACTGATGGAACGGTTCGATCTGCCGGAAGAAGAGCCGATTACGTTCGGTTTCGTTTCAAAGGCGGTCGAGCAGGCGCAGAAAAAAGTGGAAGGCGCGAATTTCGATTTGCGGAAACATTTGCTTGAGTATGACGATGTTTTGAACAAACAACGCGGCGCGGTTTATAGGCGCCGCCGCGAGATATTGAGCATTATGAATAAAGACGATGCCGCGGCGTTCATTACGGCCGCGACCACGGGTTATTGGGACCTGATGTACGGCCAGGCGTCATCCGAAAAAGCGGAAGAGGTGAAGCGGCTGTTCGACGAATCCGGTCTCGTAAAAAGCGCCGGCGATGCCGCTGCCGCGGTTGATTTTTCTGACAGCACGGCGTGCCGGAAAATAATAGAAGAAAAAAGCGCCGCAGCGGCGCAAAGTCCCATGGCGAAAAACCAGCTTGTAAGCGTTTTGGACATGCTTTGGATGAACAACCTTGAGGACCTTGAAGCGCTGGCGGAATCCGTCGGGCTTCGCGCGTACGGCCAGCGCGATCCGCTCGTGGAATACCGCCATGAAGCGAGCAAGTTTTATAAAGACTTCTGGAATAACTTCAACGCGATCGTGTTTATGAATATCTTCAAGCTGGCGGCCGGCGATCAGCAACCGGCGGCTTCCGTAAATCCACAGCAGCAGTCAGCTTCCGGCAATCAATTTACCGGCGTCGGCCGGAACGATCCGTGTCCGTGCGGCAGCGGAAGGAAATATAAGAAGTGCGGTCTTGCCGGAACCGAAGAACATCGGGCCAATATGGCGCGAAAATCAGGCGGAAAGCACGAGGTGACGGGCGGATAGATATTTTTAAAACAAGAAAATTTTGTCGAGAATCCGTTTCAAAAGCAGTTTTCCGTTCCGAAAATTCCCTGCGTAACCCGCCGGCCTGTTTTTTGAGACAGGGTTCTCATTTACGCGGCAAAGCTTGAAATATAGGGCAAGGCAGATTTTTTCAGGCGTCTTTAAAATGATTGATCGTTATGCCATCGGTTGTATCCGCGTGAAAATAAGCTAAACTTATAAAAATGGAAAATAAAATAAAACCTGGCGTCTACGAACATTACAAAGGAAAGCGTTATGAGGTTATCGGTGTTGCGCGCCATAGCGAGACGCTCGAAGAAATGGCGGTGTATCGGGCGCTTTATGGCGAGGGGCAGACGTGGGTGAGACCGCTCGCTATGTTTTTGGAAGAAGTGGAACGGGACGGAAGAAAAATGCCGCGATTCAGATATATCGGAGACGCAAGATAGCGTCGTTGCAAAAATTCTTTTTCTTTTGCTATACTATGCGCAATGACCATAGATGAATTTCAAAAAGCGGATCTTCGCGTGGGGAAAGTGATTGCCGCGGAGTGCGTGGAGGGCTCGGAAAAACTTTTGAAATTACAGGTTGTTATCGGCCCGCGCGCCGTTGATGTATCCGTCGCGATTCCGCCGGAAACGGAAGGTTCTGGTGTTGCCGTGGATAGCGCCGCCACGAACGACGTGCGGCAGATTCTTTCGGGCATCGCGAAAACATATGCGCCGGAAGCTATGGTCGGCAGGGAGGTCGTCATCATCGCGAATCTTGAACCGCGGATGATGATGGGGATGGAAAGCCAGGGTATGATCCTTGCGGCGCACGGTGGGAACGGCGAACCGGTGCTTCTCGCGGTCGAACGGGAAGTGCCGCCGGGGTCGAAGGTAAGCTGAACCAATACGCCGTTATCCGGTTCAGCGGGAGAGCCCGCGCTTCCCCTCTGCCATTCTCCTGAAGATGAGGATCTATGCTTCCATTCTTTTTCTTAATCCTTAAAAGCGTGGATTCTTGCCCTATGGAGTAGGCGAGGCCGCCACTCCATAGGGCAAGCCTCCGCGAGGACGACGGAAATGAAGAATGAACATGCTTTTGGTGTAAAGAAAAAAAATTATAAAAATTAACCATGAAAAAGTCGATCGGTATTGTTATTTTTGTCGTGCTTGCGGTGGTCGTTCTGGGCATCGGTATGTGGCAGAGCGGAAACGTTTCTCGGGAAAGCCAGGCGACGGAGCTTTCACAGGGCGTGGCCGCACAGCAGGCGCAATCACAAATCATGCAGAACTTAAAAATCGAGGATATCAAAGTCGGTACGGGCGCCGAAGCGGAAAACGGCGACACGGTGACGGTGAATTACACCGGCACGCTTGACGACGGCACGAAATTCGACAGTTCCCTTAATCCGGGACGGACGCCGTTCAGTTTTGTTCTGGGAGCCGGGCAGGTGATCAAAGGATGGGACTTGGGCGTGCTGGGCATGAAAGTAGGCGGTGAACGCGTGCTTACTATTCCGCCGGAACTCGGCTATGGCGCCTCGGGCGCGGGTTCATCCATTCCTCCGAATGCGACCCTGCACTTCACGGTTGATCTGTTATCGGTTGCGAGCGGAACGGCAAGCTCGACGGGGCAATAAGTTTGTGAGATATATAGAAATACTTTTCCCGAAGCGATTTTCCGAAAAAGGTATTTTAAAGAAAAAATGCCGCGGGTTTAAATCCGCGGTATTTTCTTACGTTCATTGCCTCATTATTCCACGTCGCTCAATCCGCCAAGATTGCTTACGTTGCCGAAGCCGAGCGATATAAGTTTTCGTTTCGCCGCTTCGGAACGGGCGCCCGACAGGCAATAGACGCCGATCGTCGCATCCTTTTTCACGTCTTTCAGCGCGCCCAAATTACCCGCCAATATTTCGCCGAGGGGAATGTTCACCGCGTCTTTCGCGTGTTTTTCATCGAACTCTTCCTTTGTCCGTACGTCGACAAGAATTTGCATGGGAGTGTATATTCAGAAGTTTTTTATTTTTTTAAATGACCTTTGGCGGAAAGTATAACAATTCAATTTAAAAATCACAAACAATATTGTCATATCATTATTTCTTTGACGGGGTTTTGAAAATCGCATATACTGAATCGATAATAAAGCATATCCCGCGGGCCAATGCCCGCGTTTATGTTTTTTTGTCCATTGCTCCTTGACGGATGATAGAGCGGGATTATAACGATTATGAAAGTAGCCTTCATCCATAGCGACAAAAAGATAGGCACCGGCGCGCACTTCATCAACGATCTTATTGCCTGCAAACTCCGGGAGAAAGGCGCAGAGGTAAACAGTTTTTATCCGCAATTTCTGCTCGCGGACACGCCGGTTCATTTCAAGGGCATCAACAATATTCTTTTTTTCTATTCCTTGTTGGAAAAACGCGACGAGATATTGCGTCACGATATTATCCAGGGAACGACGTACACGCCGCTTGCCTTTCTCCGTTTTTCCAAGCCGGTCGTGTCGCATTTCGGCTCGACCACCGTCGGATTCCTTCAGGCCGTTCCGAAAGCAAATCATCTTGAGAACGGGTGCAGTGATGTTTTTCTCCGCCTGAAGAAGGCGGGGGCGATCCGCGAACTGAACATAAAAACGCGGCGGCCGCTCGATGATATCGCTTCCATCGAACGGTATGCGGCGGAGCGCACCGATTATATCATTGCCACATCCGCTATCGTGAAAAAAGATCTGATAAGCGTCGGGATTGCTGCAGAAAAAATCGAAGTTATCCATAACGCAATCGAGGATTATTGGTTCGAGACGCCCGGCGGCAATAATAATAATAGGGAAGATGAGCCTGCGCTTGTTTTTCTCGGCAGGATAGGGGAGGATCCGTTTACGCTGAAGCTGAAAGGGGTTGACCGTCTTATCTGGCTTTTCGAGCGGTTTCCCGAAGTCAAAAAGCTTTCAGTCGTAATGTCGAAAAATAAAAAACTGGTGCAGTGGATGAAAAATAACATCCCGAATCATACGCTTATCGCAAATGCGGTCAAAGACACCATTCCCGCGCTGCTTAAAAATCATGCCGGAGGCATTGCGCTCTTACCCTCGCGCTATGAAGGATTTTCGCTCAGCTTGATCGAGGCGATGTCGCAGGGTTTGGTGCCGGTCAGTTTTCCCGTGGGCGTGGCGCCGGAAATCATACGTAACGGCGAGAACGGTTTTATCGTCGGCACGGTCGAAGAAGCCGAAGAAAAAATAAATCTTTTACTTGGGGATGCCGCTTTGCGGCGGCGCCTGGCATCGGCCGCCGAAGAGACGGCAAAAAAGTTCAGACCGGATATCATGATCGAAAAGACGCTTGCGTTGTACGGAAGGATTTTAAGATAATTCTTAAAGATCGCGTTATCTCTTTTTGGAAATCCATCGCACCGCTTACAATCAAGCATCGATTATAGCAAGCTATTTTTTCTTCGTCGTCCCTTCGCCGCCCTTAGTGATCTTCGCCTCGTGGAGCAGGCGAAGCCGCCACTCCATAGGGCGAGGACGACGGAATGTGCGGCGATGGGTTGCGCGTTTTTGTCTCGCTATTTTGCCGTTACTGTGCTATCATGCGGACATAATGAATTCTTTTTCAGGTTTTTATAATCTCGGGATTGCTCCGAACATATTGGAAGCGCTTGATAAGCTTCGCTTTACGGTTCCCACGCCCATTCAGGAAAAATGTATTCCCGCGGCGCTTGAAGGAAAGGACCTCATCGGCATCGCGCAAACGGGAACGGGGAAAACGCTTGCTTTCGGCGTGCCGATGATACAGGCGGCGCTGAACGGAAAGCAGGAGCTTGTCATCGTGCCGACCAGGGAACTTGCATTGCAGGTGAGCGATGTATTTCGCCGCGTGGGGACGCCGCTCGGCATCAGGACCGCGGTCCTGATCGGCGGCGAACCCATCGGCCGACAGCTTCAGGCGCTTCGTGGCAATCCGCAGATCGTGATCGGCACGCCGGGGCGGCTGATTGACCATCTGGAGCAGAAAACGATTTCCCTGAAGCAGGTCGGCGTTCTTGTTCTTGACGAGGCAGACCGGATGCTTGATATGGGGTTCGCTCCGCAATTGAAGCGCATTCTCGCCGTCCTTCCGCGCGAGCGGCAGACGATGCTTTTTTCGGCAACGATGCCGGCGAATATCGTTCAAATAGCGCAGGAATATCTGAAGCTTCCCACGCGCGTCGAGATTGCGCCGCCCGGCACCACGGCAAAAAAAGTCACCCAAGAACTTTTTTTCGTTGAGCGGCATGATAAGGCGCGGCTGCTGGAAAAAATATTGGGGGAATACCGCGGTTCCATTTTGGTATTTTCCCGCACAAAGCACGGGGCGAAAAAGATAGCGGCGGGAATCCGCAGTTTCGGTTATGCTTCCGCGGAGCTGCACTCGAACCGTTCGCTTGGCCAGCGGAAAGACGCGTTGGACGGGTTTCGGAACGGAAAGTATCGCGTGTTGGTCGCAACCGATATTGCGGCGCGCGGCATCGACGTGCAGGGGATCGAACTTGTTTTGAATTATGATCTTCCGCAAAGTTCCGAGGATTACGTGCATCGCATCGGTCGGACCGCGCGCGCGGGCGGCGCGGGGCATGCCATTTCATTCGCCACGCCGGATCAGAAAAGCGACGTGCGCGACATAGAACGCCTTATCCGTTCCGCGCTGCCTCTTTCAAAGCTTCCCGAACTTCCGCCCGCCCGCATGGAGGCGCTTTCGGATCGTCCTTTTTTTCCATCTCGCCCTTCATCACGGTTCAGTGGCCGCGCTTCTTCGGTTCGTCCCAGTGGAACAAGTAATGCTTATCCGCGCCGTCGTTCCGGTCCGTCGCGGCCGTCTTCCGGCCCGCGCCGTTTCGGCAATGCAACGGGAAGAAGATAAGAGAATTGGCGGCGCATGCCCGGAAAGGCCGATGTTATTATCGGTCTCTTTTTTATAAATACAAAAGAGGGATTTCCATACGATGACCATCGAAAACGCCCCATCATAGGCCGTTTTTTATGCGTAAAAAACTATCGTTTCTCGATCAACCCGCCGTACGCGCGGTAGAAATATTTTTTGACGGATTCGACGGAAAAAAGATAAATAGCCACGATGCCCGCGATAGTAACAAGCGGTACGATGCCGAGTTGTACGAAGCCGAGCATTTTACCGAATATCGTATGCGGCACGATCCATGCGATAAGGACGGCGCCGAATGAACTTGCGATGAGCGCCGCCGCCGGCCGGTTCCTCCAAAAATCACCGCGTGTCCGAATGATGATGACGACCAGCGTTTGCGTCGCTATGGATTCCAAAAACCATCCCGTCTGGAATGCCGGAGCCGCGAAATGGAACGCATACCACATCAGGGCAAACGTGAAGATGTCGAAGCATGAACTGAGGGGACCGAAAATGATCATGAATTTTTTCATGAAACCGATGTCGAATTTTTTCGGCCGCGTAAGAAAATCAGGCTCGACGTTATCGAAGGGGATTGCGAGCTGCGACGAATCGTAAAGAAAATTATTCAACAGGATCTGCGGCGCGGTCATCGGCAGGAACGGCAGGACAATCGAGGCGATCGGCATGCTGACCATGTTCCCGAAATTCGAGGAGAGCGCCATCATGAGGTATTTGAACGTGTTCGCGAATGTTTTACGCCCTTCCACGATGCCGTCGATGATTGCGCCGAGGCTTTTTTTGAGAAGGATGATGTCCGCCGTTTTTTTTGCGACATCGACCGCGTTGTCCACGGAAATGCCGACATCCGCTTCTTTGATGGAAAGCACGTCGTTCACGCCGTCACCCATATATGCGACGACGTGCCCGTTTGCGCGCAGGGCGCGGATGATCCGTTCCTTGTCTTCCGGCGCGACGCGCGTGAAAATATTCGCCCGCTCGACATTTTTCCGCAACGCCGCTTCATCCATTTTTTCGATTGCATCTCCCGCGAACGCGCCCTGTATTGCCAGTCCTATTTCCTGCGCTATTTTTTTTGTCACGAGAAAATTGTCGCCCGTGATGATCTTCATCGCGACGTTATGCGCTTCCATTTTTTCAAGCGTCGCTTTTGCGCTTTTTTTCGGCGGATCGAGGAATGCGAGAAAACCGACGAATGAAAGACTTTTTTCGTCGTTTTTGGTATAAGAGGCGGTTTTGAGCGTGACTTTTTTTATTCCGATGCCGAGCACGCGAAAACCATCGGCGCTCAATCCGTCATAGATAGCCGCCATTTTTGAACGCATTACGGGAGTAAGCGCATGGTTTTTCGCGTCTTCCGGATTTTTCGTGGAGAAAGCTTCGGGGGATAACCCGTACGACGCCGCGTTTTTCAATATCTCTTCCGGCGCGCCTTTCGTGATCATCATGACGTTTCCGCCGTTTTTCACGACGACCGATTCGAAACGCCGCTCCGCATCGAACGGTATTTCGTCCACTTTCTCCCACGCGCGCATATCGCATTTTTTGTATTCTATGATCGCCTTATCAAGCATACCGCGGACGCCCGTGCGATACGTGGAAGACAGCTGGCCCCAGAAAAGCGCCGCATCGCTTTCCTTCCCGAGGCCGTCCACGCACCGCACGAGTTCGATCCGGTCTTCGGTCAATGTTCCCGTTTTATCAGTGCACAGGACATCGACGCTGCCGAAATTGTGGATCGCGGCGAGCTTTTTCACGATGACGCCGCGCTTCGCCATCGCGAGCGCGCTTTTTGAAAGATTACTGGTTACGATGAGCGGCAGAAGCTCCGGCGTAAGGCCGACGGCGATCGCGACGGCGAAAAGGAACACCTGCAGCAGATCGCGCCTCATAAAGAAAATATTCAGAAGGATCACGGTCAGTACCAGGAAAATCGTCGTGCGGAAAATGAACAAACTGAAATCCTTGAGGTTTTTCTCGAACTCCGTCGGCGTATCCGGCTGATCGAGCTTTCCGGCGATGCTTCCGATTTTCGTCCGCGCGCCCGTCATGACGGCGACGGCAAGCCCTTCGCCCGAAACCACGCTCGTTTCCATAAGAACCGTCCGCGCCGCGCCGTCCTGAACGATTTTTTCAACCGGCATCGATTCGCCCGTCAAAGTGCTTTCGTTCACGAAAAGATCTTTCGCTTCAAAAAGAATTCCGTCCGCGGGAACGATATCGCCTGCCGTAAGCGCGAAAACATCGCCCGGAACGATGCCCCGTATGGCCCGTTCCTCTGTTTCGCCCGCGCGCATCACGGCGGCCGTGATGCTCACTTTTTCCTGCAACGCTTCCGCCGCTTTCGCCGATTTGTAGGTGTTGATAAAATCGATTGTCGCGCTTCCAAGAACAATCACGATGATTATGGTTCCTTCAAAAACAGAGCCAATGCTTATGGTGACCACGGCCGCCGCGAGTAATAAAATAAGAAGCGGATTCCTGAACTTTGAAAAGAAAATGAACGCGGGCCGTATCTTTTTTTTCGCCGCGAATTCGTTGGGGCCGTATTGCCTGAACCGCCGCGCCGCTTCCGGAGCCGTCAGGCCGTCTTTTGAAGTTTCGAGACCTCGAAAAATATCGTTGATGCTTTTTCCCGCGAACGTTTTTAAATCAGGTGTCTCCATTTTTAGTTCTTTCTTTATAGAACGTACGCACTCGTGCCGTTGCGGTTTGAGAATTTTTTTTATGATTTTTTTTCAAATGCATAAGTCCTGCTTTATATCCGTCGTCCCCGCTCTTGATTTGAATTTACTGAACGGAAGGCGGGTCTATCCAAGGTTTTTTTCCGAAAAATTTTTACAGTCGGGAAACCGTACTTTAAAATCATAATCCCGCTTTCATGAATTTTCCGACGATCACGCCGATAACGATGGCCGCGCCGCCGAGG
>DAICZW010000004.1:27383-31843 GCA_027310965.1 bacterium
TCATTTTAATGCCATGATTTATCGCGTTCACTTTTACGATTTTCGCGTTTATCGCTCCCACGATGAAAAGGGCGGCGGTCGAAAACCCGACGGAAAGCCATAACGCTGCCGCCGGGCCGAATAGGAGGTAGGGGACAATGGGAATAAACGATGCCAGCACGAAAGAAATGAACATCGCAGCGCTTCCGGCGAGCGGGCCGCCGTCAGGAACTTCTCCTTTCGCTTCGTATTCTTCGGCGGATTGTTCGGAAAGGAAGCTTCCCACCGCCATCGAAAACGCTTCGACGAAAGCGTATACGATACCCGTGAGGATGATGGTGCGTTGCGGCGTGCCGGCGATGGCGATGCCGGAAAGAAGGCCGACGGTCGAAACTACGCTATCCGCAACCCCGAAAATGACATTACGAAGGTATAGCTCCGTTTTTTTGACCATAGCGTAATGATAACAAAAAAATTCCGGTTTCTCCTAATCGATTTTTCCGCCTTATCTCGCTTCGTTTCGGCGAAACAATCCTTATTTTAGGGACGGGCTCCCATACTTTCCGCCGGCGTTTCTGTATTGTCGCTGCGCCGTCTCATAACAATCCTGAAGCTTTTTAAGAGATTCTTCCGAAGGGTTTGCGATCGCGCCGATAGCCGACTGCCAGACCTCCCAGCTTTTTATCCCTTCTGTTCCGCGTATCAGCGGCGTATTAAGTTCGGATTCGTCGAAGAGGCCGAATTTCTGGTCAGAGGGAAGCGTGATTTCAAAGTTGTTCACGAGGGACCAAAGGAGCATGCCTTTGATCGGGATGCCGTGTTTTTTCGCTTCAATGATATAGCGCACAGTTTCCAATATCCAATACGGACGCCGCATGTCTTTATTCTCGGAAAAACCAAACTCGGTAATGAATATCTCCTTTTGGGGATATTCTTTATTCATTTTTTTAAGCATCTCGTAAATCCCCGGAGGATATATGTCGCCGAAAGCAGGATTGTCTCCGTAGTCCCTCCCGCGTTTGGCAAACAACGGCGCCGTCATGCGGAAGTAATATTGCAGCGCCAAAAAATCCGTGTACTCGTTATTCCGTTCAAATTTTGAAGCAGGGCCTTTATTGAAAATTTTATGAAAAGCGCCGCCGAGAATGCCGTCAAAATAATTCCAGGCATGGCTGATGCCCACCTGCGGCTCACGGCCTTCCGTCATTTTCATGCCGCCGCTTTTCAGCCGGTCGCGTGTCATATCGTGGGCATCAATCAGTTTTTGCATCACCTTTTTTGCGAGGCCGATTTTTCCTGTTTTGTAAGGCGGAAATATGCCTGCGATGTAATTCAGTCCCGCTATATTGACCGGTTCGTTTATCGAAAGGAAATATTTAACGAGTCCTTCGGCGAGGAATTTATCCTGGGATTCTTTGTCGAAGTTTTCCTCTGCCAGCACGCCGCGGATCTTGTCCTCGTCGGCCAGAAACTTTATGACGTTTTCGACGTAAAATCGGAAATGTTTTGCGGCCTCGGGATTTTCCCATCCTCCCTTTGTGATATCTTCGTTTTCGTTGATTTTCACAAGAAACATGGGCATCGGCCAGTGATAAAGCGTAAGCATCGGTTCCTGCCCGCGCGCCCGGATCAAGGCGAGCGCCTTCACGTAGTCGGCCATAAGTTCGGTATCAAACTCGCCTTCCTTCGGACAAAGCCGCGCGAAATCGAGCGAAAACCGGAACATATTCTCTCCAAGTTCCGCGGAACGGTCGATATATTTTTCTTTCTCCTGAAGGAAACGCGGGAAAGCGGCGGGATCCAGGTTTCCTTTTATTTTCGCATTTTCTTTTCCTTTGAGATTTTTTACGACTTCAAACTCCCAGTCCGAAAGAACCAGCGGTTCGCCGTCCGGGCCGTATACCAAGGGTTCGGCCTGAAAATGCGATGTGCCGCTGCCGATATATTCAATGCTCGGTTTCCCCGATGCAGTGCGGAGGGTTTTCAAAACATCCGCAGCGGTAAAATTAAAATCAGGATTTTTTTCGTTATCCGCCGTATCGCCGGAATTGCCGGGAATTTGTTCGAGATTATGCATTTATTTATTTTGAACCGTTCGCGCGGTGAGGAAGCGGCCTTTTTCATCAGGCGGACTTTTATTTTATCTTATCCCGTCGCGTCAAGAATTTCTTCGGTTGTCCGGACTTTTCCGATGCGCGGAAAAATTTCCTTTACGGCATGGCGATGTCCTTCGGCGGAACGTCCCGCCATGGCATCTTCCGCGAAGATCTGGCTGTACCCGTACTCATACGCGAAGCGCGCGGTGCTTTCCACGCCGATGTCGGTCGCGATGCCGCAAAGAACAATGGTGTCGATGCCGCGCCGCCGGAGCTGTAAGTCGAGTTCCGTGCCGTAGAACGCGCCCCATTGGCGCTTGGTGACGATGAAGTCGGATTCCTGTTGTTTCATTTCGGGAACAATGACGCTCCAGTCCGGAGGCATTGCGCCGCGCATTGCAAAAGGCTCGTCGGCGGCCGGTCGAAGTCCGTCTTTCATGTCTGCCGACGGTGTTACGCGCACGAGGAATACCGGCATGCCGTTCGACCGGAACGATGCCGCAAGCTGCGCGGCATTTTTTATAACTGTGGCGGCATCGTGCGGCTCGGTTGGCATCGCGGTAATGCCTTTCTGGAGATCGATGACGACCAGCGCGGTTTTTTCTTTTGATAAAACAAGAAGATCCATAAAGACAGTATATATTTTTCTTCCGCGAATTCAAACCGCTGTATGAGGCTTTATGCATTTTCCGCGCCGGCCGCTTCCGATTTTTTTGACAAAATGATTTATTTTTTGTATGCTGTAAACAGTTCTTAAGACCTTATATATCCTCATTAATAATAAAAAGGAGGTTGTCATGCCGGAAGGAAAAGGAAAAGAGGAAGAATATCGGGACCTGTTCCGCGAAGTGATTCTTGCTGGATGTCTCAACGGAAGATGTTATATTCTTGCGATCGCGCTTTCGCGCGGAACGGGTTGGCCGATAATCGGTTTGATGCGCGGCGATGTTATCGCGCACGCTGTCGTCCGCGGTCCTGAATCATGGTGGGATGCGCGCGGCCCGATTACTGAAAATGAAATCGGCGCGCCATTCGGAATGTCGCCGCCGTATTGCCTCACGCCGGTCGCCGAAAATGAGCTTATGGCAAAAATCAGAAAGCCTATGCCTATAAGCTGCCACGAGATTGAAAATATTCTCAGGATGGCGCAATGCGCATGGCCCGAATTGCCGTGGAAGACGCCGAGCAGGAAAGAGCAGGTACTTTCCTTCGCGGAAGAACTCAAGGCGCTCAGCCGCAAATACGGTCTTTGGATCCGCAGCAGCAATCCGACGTATCCTCCTATGGTTGTGTGCGCGACGGGAAACGAAGGGGGATATGAAGTGACGCCGCAGGCAGCGTCATTCGACGGGATATATTATGGAATTAAACGCGTGTTTTCGCGTTCCGCTTCGGCGGATGATAGTCCCGGTAAATAACTTTGCATTGGAAACCCCGCGCGCCGCTGCGGGGTTTTATTTTTTTGCATCACCGGCGTTTGCCGGTTGCGCGAAAAAACGATTCATGTAATGTATTTTTTTTCGAACCGTTATTTTATGAAATGAATTTGCTTGCGTACCGCGATCCGCTATAATGGAAAAATGTGGCCGTGGATGAAAAGTTATTTCATATATTTCCTGACGGGCGGCATATTTACCGTCCTCATCGTCGCGCTTGAAGAGAACGGCGCGCGTCTCCTTTCGGGATTTGCGACGCTTATGCCCGTCTTCACGCTTGTTGCTTATGCCTTCATCGGCGAGACGAGCGGGGGAAAAGCGGTCGGCGCGCACGCATGGTTCGTGCTGGTGGGCACGATCATTTCGTGGGTTCCCTATATGATTCTTGTGGCATATCTCGCTCCGCGGATAGGTTCAAGATGGGCGATTGCCACGGGGCTTCTCGGATTTTTTATCCTTGCCGGTCTCTATCTCGGCGTTGTGTATCACTATAATCTTTTCGGGGAAGCGTGAGATTATGTGAGATTATGATCGGCGGCAAAACGGAAACAAAAGGTCGTCTATAAAAAATTATCAATCACCGATAAAAAATAAAAAACATGGCAAAAACAAAAAAGAAAATCAAGACATCATCCAAGACGGTTTCCCGGACAAAAAAGAAAATAGGGACGCTGTCCAAAACGGTCCGTGCGGCAAAAAAGAAAGCCGGTGCGTCATCGAAAACAACGCTCCGGACCGTTTCGTGCGGTTGTGCGCGCGGGGTGTGCGCATGCAGGACATGCGTCTGTAAATGCACGAACGGAAAATGCAAATGCGTTTGCAAGTAATACCGGATAGTGTCGGAAGATTCCTGTCAAAACATGCAAAAAACGGCAACCTCTCACTGTCTATAATCAGCGCCGATTCCGTCGAAACATTTTCCCCTCCGTTGTCCCCTTGTCCCCTCTGT
>DAICZW010000050.1 GCA_027310965.1 bacterium
GGAGACTCGCCCTATGGAGTGACGACTTCGCCTACTCCATAGGACGAGGATCCATGTTTCCGATCTTTTCTTAAATTTCTTTTTCTTAAAGCGCGGATCCTCGACCGGAACCTGCCCTCGACCTGATCGGGGGTCGAGGGCGACGGAAAAGAGGGGCGCGATGGGTTACGCATCAAACAATGGACTCTTAAAAACAAAAAATGGTATAATAAAGCCATGAGAATCTATCGTGCGGTGTTTTTTGTTTTATTTTCAATCACCTCTTTTTTTGCGCTGTCTTTTATTTTTCTGGGACCGGCGCGGGCGCAGCAGGCGACGCCGCAATTCCTGTTCACGTGGAGCGCGTCGAACAGCTATGTTCCGCCTTCTTATAAGGGAAAAGTTTTGCCTGAACAGCAATCGAAAATCACGGCATCATTCGAACTGGTTTCGGGCGGAAAGATAGTGAATATCGAGAATCAGCCCGTCTATTGGTACCTTGACGACACGTTGATCGGCGGCGGCGCGGGAATGCAACAGATAACATTTTCTCCGTTCGGAATGGCGCCGGAAATGGAAACTTTAAAAGCGGAATTGCCGAATTATCCCGGCGGTTATCTCATCCATCAGGCGACCATTCCCGTCATCAATCCCGCCGCGGTCATTGAAGCCCCTTATCCCAACGGCCAATTTTCCGGCACGAGCGCCACGGTCACGGCACTCCCATATTTCTTCAGTGTTCCCGCAAATGATCTTTCTTTCACATGGTCAGTGAACGGACAATCAGGATCAAACGCCGAAAATCCTGATGTTCTCGACATTAATCTTCCCACGGGAACGCCTTCCGGATCGACGCTTGCGGTTTCGCTGCAGGCGCAGAATACGAACGACGGGCAGAGCGCGAGCGTATCGACCAATCTTGTTTATCAACAACAGTTATAGTGAATCTTATTAAAAGATTTTAAATTATGAAAAAGCAATTCTTTTCTGTCGTCCTC
>DAICZW010000051.1 GCA_027310965.1 bacterium
CTTTAAAGGATGGCTGCTTCTAAGCCAACCTCCTGGTTGTTTTGGCCTTCCCACATCCTTTCCCACTTAGCCACGAATTTGGGGCCTTAGCTGAGGGTCTGGGTTGTTTCCCTCTCGACACCGGACGTTAGCACCCGATGTCTGTCTCCCACGCTGCCACTTGCCAGTATTCGGAGTTTGCCTTGGGTTGGTAGATCTAAACGACCCCCTAGCCAAAACAGTGCTCTACCCCCAGCAGTGATACGTGAGGCACTACCTAAATAGTTTTCGGAGAGAACCAGCTATTTCCAGATTTGTTTAGCCTTTCACCCCTATCCACAGCTCATCCCCTAGTTTTTCAACACTAGTGGGTTCGGTCCTCCAGCAGGTGTTACCCTGCCTTCAACCTGGCCATGAATAGCTCATCTGGTTTCGGGTCTACACCCCGCGACTGAACGCCCTGTTCAGACTCGCTTTCGCTTCGCCTCCCCTATTCGGTTAAGCTCGCCACGGAATGTAAGTCGCTGACCCATTATACAAAAGGTACGCAGTCACCCCAGCTCTAATGACCCTCAAAATCAATCCAGATCCTCTAGCCTTTTAAAGACCAAAAATCCCTGAAGATCGTCAGCATTTCATCTTCTAATAGTCTTTTGGCTCACTTCGCTCGCCCAAAGACCCGAAGATCATTAAATCTGGGGCTCCCACTGTTTGTATGCATGCGGTTTCAGGATCTATTTCACTCCCCTCCCGGGGTTCTTTTCGCCTTTCCCTCACGGTACTAGTTCACTATCGGTCGATTACGAGTATTTAGCCTTGGAGGATGGTCCCCCCATCTTCAGACAGGATTCCACGTGTCCCGCCCTACTTATCGCAACCTCAGTCTCACCACTCACTTTTCGCGTACGGGGCTCTCACCCTCTATGGCAGACCTTTCCAGGCCTTTCCGCTAAATCAATGGCTATCTGT
>DAICZW010000052.1:0-581 GCA_027310965.1 bacterium
CCGCTGGAGCGCGCCGACAGCCGGTGCCAGAGAATATATAAGGAGGGTGTGTTAAAGACTTTTTTAGTTGCCCCAGCCGAGACTTAAGGTTTATCGGCCAACACCTAGTATCTAAGTAAATTTAATTGATCCACGCACAGCTTCCGCTACGCGTGCCTTGTTACGACTTCACCCGTGTCACCGAGCTAGCTCTGATACGCGCGAAACGCACTTTAAGCTCTCCCGGCTCCCTTGGTGTGACGGGCGGTGAGTACAGGACTCGAGAACGTATTCACCGCGGCGTTATGATCCGCGATTACTAGCAATTCCAACTTCATGAGGTCGAGTTGCAGACCTCAATCTGAACTGAGGACGGTTTTCAGGGATTAGCTCCACCTTACGGTTTGGCAACCCGCTGTTCCCGCCCATTGTAACATGTGTGTGGCCCAGGGCATCAAAGGGCCATGCTGATTTGACGTCATCCCCTCCTTCCTCCCCCGCTGAAAGATACGATCCATTGATCCTATCCTTTAGCGGGGGCAGTTCCGCGCGACACTTGTAACGCGCAGTAGGGGTTGCGCTCGTTACCCCACTTAAGGGAA
>DAICZW010000052.1:591-900 GCA_027310965.1 bacterium
CTCGCGCATCTCGCGCAAACCACTGTCTGTTAAATGGACGCCGGCGGCTACCATTTTCATCAACTTGCGGAATATTTCAAAATCATTCCGCTTTGATGGAAATTGAAGGCGATGTTTTAGGAAGAACGGTATTATCGTTTTCCTTAAATCATCCCTTCCAGCAACCTCGTAACGATAGCAATTTTGGTGATTGGGGCGCGTATCTTTTTGGAAATACACGTTCCCGCAACCGAAGTATGCTTTCAAGCCGTCGAGAACTTCCTTATCTTTCTCAACCAGTTTGAGATAAAACCTCGGTTCGGCTTTGGC
>DAICZW010000053.1 GCA_027310965.1 bacterium
GTTTACGGGTAGCCAAAAGTAAAAATATATCCGCAAGGATTTATATAGCTTTTGGCAGGGCACGGCGTGAACTGAAACATCTTAGTAACGCCAGGAAAATAAATCATATGAGATTCCGTCAGTAGCGGCGAGCGAAAGCGGAACAGTCTAAACCATCACTTTTGTGGTGGTGTTGCAGGGCAGACGATATTCGATTAAATTCAGGTAGCAGAAAGATCCGGAATGGTCTTCCATAGAGAGTGAAAGACTCGTATGCGAAACGAAAGACCCCGATAGTCTGTTCCTAAGTACCATGGGGTACGATTAAACCCTGTGGGAATCTGGGGCGGCCACGTTCCAAGGCTAAATACCAAAGTCTACCGATAGTGAACTAGTACCGTGAGGGAAAGGTGAAAAGCACCCCGGAAGGGGAATGAAATAGACCTGAAATTATCGGCTAACAAGCAGACGAAGTACAGCAATGTATGACGTCGTGCCTATTGAAGAATGAACCGGTGAGTTATTGATTGCAGCGTTGGCTTAACCAAGCTTGTCTTGGGGAGGCGGAGTGAAAGCGTGCCCTAACTGGGCAATTAGTTGCAGTTATTAGACCCGAAACTGGGTGAGCTAACCTTGAGCAGGGTGAATGTTAACGAAAGTTAACAGGAGGCCCGAACCCGTATCAGCAGCAATTGGTTGGGATGACTTGAGGTTAGGGGCAATATGCCAAACGAACCTGGAGATAGCTGGTTCTCCCCGAAATATATTTTGGTATAGCCTGTATTTTTAAACCTTGGGGGTAGAGCACTGAATGGATCACAGCGTCGCAAGATGCTGGAT
>DAICZW010000054.1 GCA_027310965.1 bacterium
GTCTATGCAGTTTCACATCGTTTACCACTTAGTCAGGAATTAGGGGCCTTAGCTGACGGTCTGGGCTGTTTCCCTTTCGACCAACGAAGCTCATCCCCCGTGGTCTCACTGCCAGACTGTTGAAGCATTGACATTCGGAGTTTGGTTGAGGTCAGTAAGCGGTGAAGCCCCATCGCCCATCCAGTGCTCTACCTCCAATGCTGATCATCTGACGCTGCACCTAAATACATTTCGGGGAGAACCAGCTATCACCGAGTTTGCTTGGCCTTTCACCCCTATCCACAGGTCATCCCCCATATTTTCAACTATGGTGGGTTCGGCCCTTCACGGGGTCTTACTCCCGCTTCAGCCTGCCCATGGATAGATCACTCGGCTTCGGGTCTACAGCGTGCGACTAAATTGCCCCATTCAGACTCGCTTTCGCTCCGGCTACCCATCTCTGGTTAACCTCGCCACACACCGTAACTCGCTGGCTCATTCTTCAAAAGGCACGCCATCGCTCCAAAAGAGCTTTGACTGATTGTAAACCAACGGTTTCAGGGACTATTTCACTCCCCTCCCGGGGTGCTTTTCACCTTTCCCTCACGGTACTAGTTCACTATCGGTCGCCTGATTGTACTTAGCCTTATGAGGTGGTCCTCACAGATTCACGCCGGCTTTCCCGGATCCGGCGCTACTTGGGTGGATAGTAAGAGGTCGAAATACCTTTTATATACGGGGCTGTTACCCTCTGTGGCCAAGATTTCCATAACGGTTCTATT
>DAICZW010000055.1 GCA_027310965.1 bacterium
CCGGTAGTCTACGCCCTAAACGATCCTCACTGGCTTTCCGGAGTATCGACCCTCTGGGAGGCGAAGCTAACGCGTTAAGTGAGGCGCCTGGGTAGTACGGCCGCAAGGCTAAAACTCAAAGGAATAGACGGGGGCTTGCACAAGCGGTGGAGCGTGTGGCTCAATTCGTCGCTAAGCGAAGAACCTTACCAGGGCTAGAAATCCTACTGCACGCCTAGCGAAAGCTAGGAAGCCTTCGAGGGTGTAGGACAGGTGATGCATGGCTGTCGTCAGTTCGTGGTTTGAACCGTTCCCTTCAGTGGGGTAACGAACGCAACCCTCGTTGCCTGTTACAAGTGTCAGGCGAGACTGCCCCCTCACGGGGGAGGAAGGTGAGGATGACGCCAAGTCAGCATGTCCCTCTGATGTCTGGGGCTGCACACGCGCTACAATCGCCGTTACAAAGGGGCGCAATATCGTAAGATGGAGCAAATCCTTAAAAGCGGCGCCAGTTCGGATTGAGGTCTGCAACTCGACCTCATGAAGCCGGAATCGCTAGTAATCGTGGGTCAGCTATACCACGGTGAATACGTTCTCGAGTCTTGTACTCACCGCCCGTCAACTCAAGGAAGTTGGAAGTGCCCGATATCTTGGTTTATCCAGGACTACGGCAAATTCAATGACAGGGAGTAAGTCGTAACAAGGCACGGGTAGCGGAAGCTGCTCGTGGAACATATCCAATCGGAACCGAGATGATAGAGAT
>DAICZW010000056.1 GCA_027310965.1 bacterium
GTCCAGCCTCACACCGAAGTATGAGACCCACCGTGGTTAACCTTCCGGCATTGGTCAGGTGTCACCCCCTATACGTCCTCTTACGAGTTTGCAGGGAGCTGTGTTTTTGGTAAACAGTTGAAGGGAAAACTTTCACTGCGGCCCCCCCTCCTTGCGGAGAAGGGGCAGGCCTTATCGCTAACTTACGGCCGCTTTTTTGCCGAGTTCCTTGAGGACCTCTTACTCGTTCGTCTTGGTCTTCTCGACCTGACCACCTGTGTCGGTTTGCGGTACGGTCGACTCTAGAGTTGATGCATAGAAGCTTTTCTTGGAACCGCGCTTTGTGCTCTCTCTCCCTCCGTAGAAGGAAATTGCGACAATGCTCGGACTTAGTGTGTACCGGATTTGCCTAGTACACGTCCTCACACTGCTGACCGAAATCCAATAACCGGCAACACATACAGCAGTCCGTCCCTCCTTAGCCTCTAGAAACGGTCAGGGAATATTAACCCTGTGTCCATCGGGTGCGGCTCTCGCCATCCCCTTAGGCCCGACTAACCCTCAGTTGATCACCATAGCTGAGGAAACCTTGGTCTTTCGACGTGCGGGGTTCTCACCCGCATTGTGGTTACTTGTACCTGCATTCTCACTTCCGTACGCTCCACCATGGGTTATCCCTTTGGCTTCAGTGCGAACGGAACGCTCTCCTAC
>DAICZW010000057.1 GCA_027310965.1 bacterium
GATAAAGGGATTAAAAACTTTTTAAAAGTACATGAATAAAAGTACGCTTAATTATAAATTGCTTCCCGAGACGCCGGGCGTGTATCTTATGAAAGATACTGCCGGGCGCGTGCTGTACGTCGGGAAAGCCGGCAACCTCCGTCGCCGTGTTTCGAGTTATTTCGAGCGCCCGCATGACGTTCGCATCGAGACGTTGGTTGCAAAGATTGCCCGCATCGACCATAAAAAAACCGATACGGCGCTCGAAGCCCTCATTCTTGAAGCAGAGCTCATCAGGAAGTTCTCGCCGCCGTTCAACGTGCGCGAAAAAGACGATAAAAGTTTTTTGTATGCCGCCGTCACGAGGGACGCATTTCCCCGCGTGCTCCTCGTGCGTGGCAACGATGCATTTTCCGGAACGCGTTTCGGACCATTCACCTCGGCCTCATCCGCCCGCGAAGCACTGAAGATTTTGCGAAAAATTTTTCCGTGGAGCACGCACGATCCCGAGCGAATCGGCACATTCAAGCGACCCTGCTTTGACTACGAAATCGGGCTTTGCCCGGGAACGTGCATCGGCGCGATCTCGCGCGAAGAGTATTTGAAGAACATCGACCGCCTGAAGCTTTTTTTCGAAGGCAAAAAGAAAGTTGTGCTCCGTTCGATTGAAAAAGAAATGGCAACGGCGGCGCGGCGGCTTGATT
>DAICZW010000058.1 GCA_027310965.1 bacterium
ATAAAACATATTAAAATTAATGAAATAAAATATAAAAAGTCGTTCAGTCGTAATAAACAATAAATCAAACCTATCGTCATTTCCATGAACATCTTTCCTGTGAAGACCGTATCAAAAAAGGAAAATATTTATCACGAGCGAGAGACGAATCAGTCTCATCTAAATAATGCTCCATCTTCTCTTTCTCTTATGAAGACCATGAATGCAACAAAAAGAATACATTCCCGTTCCGCCTTCACCCTCATAGAGCTTCTTGTCGTGATCGCCATCATCGCCGTCCTTGCAGTAGCGGTCATCATTACCATGAATCCTTCTGAACTTATGAAGCAGGCCAGGGACAGCAACCGTCTTTCCGACCTGGAAAACATCAGAACGGCGACACAGCTTTATTTCAATGATGTTTCCCCTACGCCTCCTGGCGCCACATCGACCTCCTATCTCTCCCTGCTTGACCCTACCGTAGGGACAACGGGAGGAAGCTGTTCGGGCATCACGGGAACGACCCATTGCGCCGCATCATCCACCTACCGAAAATCCGACAGTACCGGATGGATTCCTGTTGATATGACAAAGATATCCATAGGTTCTCCGCTCCCCGTCCTTCCTGTAGATCCTATCAATACCGCCTCATCGGGCTTCTATTACACCTATCAAACCGACGGCACCTATTGGGA
>DAICZW010000059.1 GCA_027310965.1 bacterium
GATGGTGGGCGTGCGGAACCTCTACGCGCCGGAGAACCTCCGCCTCGTGCATTACCTCGAGGAGAGCTTGCGCGCCAAAGCGCTCTATCAGCGTGACAAGGATTATGTGGTGAAGAATAACGAGGTGATGATCGTGGACGAGTTCACGGGACGCATTCTCCATGGCCGCCGCTACAACGGAGGACTTCATCAGGCCATCGAAGCCAAGGAGGGCGTCGCGGTCCAGAAGGAATCGCGGACCTTTGCGTCCATCACGTTCCAGAATTATTTCCGCATGTATAAAAAGCTCTCCGGTATGACCGGCACGGCGCTCACGTCCAAGGAGGAATTTTACAAGGTCTATGGGCTCGATGTCGTGTCGGTGCCGACGAATAAACCAATGATACGCCGCGACCTGAACGACCTCATTTTTAGGACTGAACACGGAAAGTTTTTGGCCATCAGCCGCAAGATAAAGGAATTGAACGCCAGGGGCGTGCCGGTGCTGGTCGGTACCGTTTCGATCGAGAAGAACGAAATACTTTCCCAATATCTTGCCCGCGAAGGCGTTCGCCACGAAATGTTGAACGCCAAGAATCACGAACGGGAAGGCGAGATAATCGCTCAGGCCGGCCG
>DAICZW010000005.1 GCA_027310965.1 bacterium
ACGGAAAGGCCCGCCTTTTTATATATTAAAATCGTATTGTCTTATTTTATCTTCAACAGTTTCCCGAATCGCTCTTCGTTTTTATACGGACCGATGACCGCGAAATTCAAACCGCTGTCTTTTATGATTGCGCGCGCGACGTTCCGCACGTCTTCGGGCGTCACGGCATTTATTTTTTTTATCAGCTCTTCCGGCGTAAGCATCGCTTTCGCAAGAATTTCCTGTCCGCCGTAATAACTCGCCAGTTCATCCGACGTCTCAAGTCCGAGAATGAGATTCCCGATAAGATGATCTTTTGTCCTTTGAAATTCCCCTGCGGGAACAAGCTCGTCCTTCAATTTTCCGCATTCTTCAAGAATCGCGGCGATGACGATATCTATTTTTTCGTGATCCACGCCCGATGAAACGGCGAAAATGCCGTGATCGAGAAAAAGATCCGCATCGGCTCTCACGTAATACGCCGCGCCAAGTTCTTCGCGCACGCGCTTGAAAAGCCGCGAACTCATCCCGCCACCCAGAACGTCGGCAAGCACCTCGATTGCATAGCGCCGCTTGTCGAAAAGATCGAACGCGCGGAACCCGAGTACGCAATGGCTCTGCTCCGATTTTTTGAACTTAAGAAGCGCCTGCGGATTCTTCTGGCTCTCTTTGGTTTTCGTTTTCGATTTTACGGGACGGCGCGGAAGTTTTCCGAAATAATCTTTTATCTGCGCCATCGCCGCTTTTTCGTCGAACTTCCCCGCGACGACGACGAGCGTTCCCGGCGCAACATAGCGTTCCTTCCGATATGACGCAAAATCATTATTGGTAAGTTTTTTTATTATTTCTTTTTCGCCGCCGACATCCCATCCCGCCGGCTGGTCGCCGTAAAGAAGCGAAAGAAAAATATCCTGCACTTTCCGTGCGGGCGTATCCTCGTACATATTAAGCTCCTGGATAATCACGCCTCTTTCTTTCTCTATTTCATCAGGACTAAAAACCGGATTCAGATAAAGATCCGAAACTATCTCGAGTATCTTCGGCAATTTCCGGCTTTCGGCTTTCGCCCAATAACCCGTGTATTCCTGCGACGTGAACGCGTTCGATTGTGCGCCCAGCGCGGCAAGTTCTTCCGCAATCTGCATGGGCCGCGGACGGTTCGCCGTTCCCTTGAATGTCATATGTTCCAAAAAATGCGAGAGTCCGTTGATCCGCTTTGTTTCATATTCCGAACCCGCCTCGACTAAAATAAGAACGGAAGCCGCCAAGCTTTCCGGTCGGTTCACAAAAAGCACCCGCAAACCGTTCTTTAAAGTTATTTTTTTAAAATCTTTTTTCATGGGAGACCCGTTGTAATTACCAATACTATAAACGAAAATCGCGGAGAATGAAATAGGCCGGCGCGGCGCGCGAAAACCCGCATGGCATAAAAAAGGGACTGCGAATATATTGCAGTCCCAAATGGATTCAAAAAAATCAGTCATCGTGGGCGGCTTTTCGCGCCAGATCATGAAGCGCGGCAAGCCCCGCAAGCAATGTCAGTTGTTGGAGCGGACTGTCGACATTGTGACACTCCCATTCATAGCCCTCATAGTTGCCCGCCGCCAAGCTCTGAAAATCAGCACGAACGCGGGATGGATAAATATTACACGCATTGCCGGGACATTGAATATAAAATCCCCCGTTTTTTTCCGCCCATGTACGAAAACCAGAGTCGTCCTCTTTCATGTGGGCGCCAACGATATAATTATACGCGACTATCATTGCCGTAGTCGCTTCTTTTATATTCTCACGCACAGGAAGCGATGAAAGCCATCCGGCAAACGCCGGCGTGACATCGCCGCCAAGCATCCAGCTGCCAAGCGGCCTACCTTGACCGAAAAAGATTTTCACGGTGAACAATTGCGGCGCGGTACCAGATACACAGCAATCAATATGCCGTAACGCTGAAAGGAGAATCTCAAGGCGGTGACACAAGATGCGCGCATCGTCCCAGCGATACTCAAGGACGTGACCCGTCCCGTCGCACATCCTGCACATTGCGCCAATATCGGTATCCTTCCCGCCGCCGCCGCACGTCAGGCAGCTATTATTCGTTTCAAACACTACCTGCGGCAAAGGAATAACTATTTCGTGGAACATTCCTTCATCTTTCCGCCGCGGCACTCTTTCAAAAAGAAATGTCGACCGGAGCGGCATCCAAACATCTAACCGCGCCAACTCGGCCGTCTTTTTGAAAAGCGTATCTATTATTTTTCGATAGATACGCAATACAAAAACCGGCGCATCACATCTAATATCCCCTTCCGTCAGCTTCTTCCGAAAAGAAAGCTCGTACCACGCCGGCACAAAACGTTCATGGATGGCGTCAAAAATGTAGAACTCGTCTACTTTCTTCATAAAACCTCCCTTTTATATTTTATTTAATTTTCAATAGCACTGCGAAAATGATAGAACAGATACTCGTATTATGTCAACAAAAAATAACCCTCGCCGCCCGTAATCAGCGCCAATTCCGTCAAAGCATTCCCCCTCTGTCGTCCTCAGCTTGGCTGAGGATCCATGCTTTAAGAATTTAAGATTGGAAGCATGGATCCCCTCCTTCGAGGGGACGACGGACAGGGATAGATTCTTGACTTCGCGAAAACGACCAAAAAGAGAGACGCGAGGGGTTCTTCCCCGCGGCGCTGACGGAACAAGATTCGCAATTTGATTGAAAACCCCCTCGCCCTGTAGAGTGGCGGCTTCGCCTACTCCACGGGGCGATGGGTGGGGACGGAAAATTCTTCTAATATAAAATCATCGCCGCAACGCGATCGTCACCGCTTCGCTTCTTTCGGAGCGGCAAGCGACAAGATCGGACTTGCGATGAATATGGACGAATAGATACCGGTCGTGACGCCGACGAGCAGGATAATAACGAACGCGTGCAGGCTTGCGGGACCGGCGAAATAAAGCGCGAGCAATACAAGGATGAGCGTGAGCGATGTGTTGATGGAACGCGCCATCGTCTGGTTCACGCTGTTGTTCACGATTGTTTTGAACGCCGTCCTGCCGCGGTCGAGAAGAAGATTTTCACGAATGCGGTCAAAGACAACGATCGTGTCATGGACGGAAAAACCCATCACAACCAGCAGCGCGACGACGGCATTGCTGTCAATCTCGACGCCCTGTAAATGCCCCAACAGCGCGAGCACGCCCGCAGGAATCACGACGTCATGGAACAGCGTAAAAAGCGCGACGAAACCGTATTTCCACGAACTCACCGGCCGCGACGCCTTTCTGAAAGCATAGGCGATGTAAAGGGAAATGCCGATGATCACGAGAAGAAACGCGATGATCGATTTCTGCCGGAGCGATGCGACTGTCGAGGGGCTGGTAGTATAAAATCCAAGTTCATGAAACGACGGCAACTGGTTTTTTATCGCGGTTTCCAATTTTTGATGCGTCGCCTCGTCTATCAAACCGAAACGAACGATGAATGTCTGGCTTGCCGCGTCCAAACTGATTTGCGCGTTGGAAATGCCGAGATTATTCGCAAAAATATTCTGCATATCCGCAAGAGACGGATGGTCGGCTATGGCGGTAAATTCCCACTGCATCCCGCTCTGAAAATCAATACTCTGTTTGAAGCCGAAAAATATCATCGCGCAAACGGCAAGGATGATAAGCGTCCCCGAAATCGCAAACCAGATTTTTTTATGTCCGACGATGTTAAGCATGATTATCAGTGATTTTAATTATTGACAGCGGGCGATTTTACCGCCGGTTTTTTCTCTTTCAAAAAAACGAACAGGAAAAGCCGCGTCGTAGTGATAGCGCTGAATAAACTCACCAGCACGCCGATGAGGAGCGTCAGGGCAAAGCCGCGGACGAAATCCGAAGTGAAATAATAAAGAATAATGGCGGTGATAATCGTCGAAGTATTGGAATCCCTGATGGAAGGCCATGCGCGGCGGAAACCCTCCTCGATCGCCGAAGAATACGGCAGCCCCTTTTTACGCTCTTCTTTGATGCGCTCGAAAATGAGGATGTTCGCATCCACCGCCATGCCGATGGTGAGCACGAACCCCGCGATGCCGGCCAGGTCCATCGTGATCGGGATGATCTTGAAAATGCCGAGCGTAAGCGCGATGTAAATAATGAGCGCGGCCGATGAAAAAATACCCAATATCCCGTAATACAACAGCATGAAAAGAAGCACCAGGATGGTTCCTACGATGCCGGCGATGATTATTTGTTTCAAAGTATTACCGCCGAGCGTCGCGCTTATCGTCCGCTGGTCAACGAGCGTGATGGGCGCGGGAAGGGCGCCGGCGTTGAAGCGCTCAACAAGCTGGCGGGCCGCATCAACCGTCATATTGCCGCCGCTGATGACCGCTTTTCCGTCAGGGATTTCCTCCTTCACCGTCGGCGCTTCGATAAGCTGGCCGTCCAAAAAAATAGCCAGCGGCTTCCCGATATTCGCAGCGGTCATTTTCTGGAAGATCTGTGCGCCTTCGCTGTTGAAATCAACCGCAACCTGCGGCGCGCCGGTCGTCGGATCGAACGTAAGCTGCGCGCCCGTGATATACTGGCCCGTGAGATTGGTCGGAATATAGGGCTGGGTCGAAGACGGCGATTGATCAACTTCCGCAAACTGCAAAAACGGCGTCGTGCCGATCTGCTGTATTGCGGCGCTCAAATTTTTTATACCGCAGAGGTTCACGTATAATTGAGTATCGTCGCCCGATTTTCCGGTATAAACCTGCGATCCGCTCGCGCCATAAAGGTCAACTCTTTTTTTGATGACCCCCTGAAGTCCGTCAACGACGGAACCCTGGTCGGCTGCCGGAACTTTCGAAAGATCTATCTGATAAACCAGATTCGCGCCGCCGACAAGATCACAGCCGAGCTGCCACGGACGCTCCTGCGCGCCGAAATTTTTCGGATAAACAAAAACACCGGCCGCGACCGCAGCCATGATAATCAGCGCCAACCATAAACCAGCATGCCGTTTCATAAAAATGGACGATTGCTTTTAAAGCGACATTCCAAGCTTCTGCCTTATCCGCGCGTTTGAAACATCCCTTACGAAATAAAGCTTCGAACGCTTGACCTTCTTCGGACTCGAAACGATCTCCGCTTTTATGATGGAGGGCGAATGCACCGGATACACTTTTTCGACCCCGACGCCCGCAACGATCGCGCGGACCGAAAACGTTCCGCCCGCCTCAAGCCCGTGCTTCCGGCTGATGACGACGCCCTGGAACGGCGTCTTTCCTTCGTAGACCTTCACCTTCGCTCCCGGCTTTATTTTTTTTAAGATTTCCTCGGTAATCATAGTATTATATTTTAAAAAATGGTGATTACGTTGCTCTATCGCGCTATAAAATATCGAACGATGCTTTCTTTTTATTTATCATCCCGCCAATGTTTTTATTTTTTTAATGATATCCTCAACCGATATTTTCACTTTTACGAAATATCCCCGCGCACCGAACTCCTTCGCTTTTTGGATGTCTGAATCCTGTGCAAGATTGCTCAAGATGATGACCGGCGTTCTTTCGAGTCCGGGAGTCATGGAAATCGCCTGAAGCACTTCAAACCCCGTCACCTTCGGCATGATAAGATCCAAGACAACAAGATCCGGCCGATCGGTTTTTAAAAGCTCGACGGCTTCTTCGCCGTCAAACGCCTGGATAACGATGAACCCTTCTTTCTCCAGACGCACCTTCATCAAAGAAGACAAAAATTTGTCGTCCTCGATAACCATGATTCTCTTTAATTCTTCGGGCATGATGCCATTATAATACGCAACCCGTCATCTTTCAATAGGACTGAGAACCTATTCATAATCTCACCGCATAATATCAAATAAAATCAATGCGTGCCGGCCGAAATTCATGAATTTCGGTTGCAAACCCCGCAACGGCTTGTGCGTAAGTCCTATTTCAATAGGGTGTGCTGCGCATTACAAAAGAGCTTTTTAGCTGCCCCGATATATCACGCCGACTTTCGCCGGCGAAACGCAGACAGACGCCGAATTGCTTCCGCGTACGTCTGCGTATCGCCTGCATTATCCGCGTTCGACATTATTCTTCAACGTTTGAGTTATTGAAAAATAGTTTAATTGATCCACGCACAGCTTCCGCTACGCGTGCCTTGTTACGACTTAGCCCATGTCACCGAGCCTAGACTGGTCCGCCGAGGCGGACTTTGCCTATTCCCGGCTCCCTTGGCTTGACGGGCAGTGAGTACAGGACTCGAGAACGTATTCACCGCACCATAGCTGATATGCGATTACTAGCGATTCCGGCTTCATGAGGGCGAATTGCAGCCCCCAATCCGAACTGGGGCCGGGTTTGATGGGATTAGCTCCCGCTTGCGCGTTGGCAACCCATTGTCCCGACCATTGTAGCATGAGTGTGGCCCAGGGCATCAAAGGGCCATGCTGATTTGACTTCATCCCCTCCTTCCTCCCCGCCCGAAAAACAGAATACGATTTAAAAATAAGAAAGGCGCAGTTTTTGTTTTCTGCTCGATTCAAAATTCCGCATTCCGCTCTTTGGGCGGGGCAGTTTCGCGTGACACATATAACACGCAATAGGGGTTGCGCTCGTTACCCCACTTAAGGGAACATCTCAAGACACGAGCTGACGACAACCATGCAGCACCTGTGCTTACTGTCCTTGTGAGAAGGCCGATGTTTCCACCGGCTGTCAGTAAGTATTTCAAGCCCTGGTAAGGTTCCTCGTTTGCTATCGAATTAAACCTCATGCTCCACCGCTTGTGCGAGTCCCCGTCTATTCCTTTGAGTTTTAAGCTTGCGCTCGTACTTCCCAGGCGGCCTGCTTAACGCGTTAGCTCCGCCACTCCGAGGGTCGATACTCGAAATAGCAAGCAGGCATCGTTTAGGGCGTGGACTACAAGGGTCATTATTGTTACGCGCCGCACGCTCTATATTAATTTTATAGAGATAACGGCGGGACAGGGCATTTCTGCCTGTCTCTCCGTGTCGCCACGGAGATCGGACTATATCTTCATCCTTCGGTTCGCGGATTCGCCCAGAGCGAATCGGCAAACTACTAAAGGAGCTCGGCATGTAGTCTCTGAGGATCCTCATATTTTGGAAAATGGGCGGGAAGTTCGGCGGCTTTGTCAGCCCCGGACTTCCCTGTGGGAAATTTTTTGCGATTATGCCAACAAACCTATTCCATTTTATATCAGCAATGAGACCATAACTGGAAAGCCATCAGCGCGTGGTCCATTCCAATGGAAAGTCCGGCTATCCGGAATGATTTTGACATGCAAATATCCCATTTTCCAAAATACGAGTTTCCTGCTGATTGTCTGCATCGTTCGAAGATTGTCACCCTTCGATAATTTCGGGTACTTCGACATTCGCAGATGTTCCAGCATATAGCCAAGTTGTCATGTATCGTTACCGATACAAGAGACACGCTGCCGCCGATCATGCGACCGGCATCAGCTTTCATCTAATCCTTTTTGCTCCCCACGCTTTCGCGTCTCAGGGTCAGGAGTGTCCCAGTGCATTGCCTTCGCCTTTGGTGTTCCACACGATATCAACGGATTTCACCCCTACACCGTGTGTTCCATGCACCTCTAACATCCTCTAGTCATGCCGTATCTCCTGCACTTCCACGGTTAGGCCGTGGGCTTTAACAGAAGACGCGCAAAACCCCCTACACGCGCTTTACGCCCAATAAATCCGGATAACGCTTGAGGTCTACGTATTACCGCTGGTGCTGGCACGTAGTTACCCACCTCTTTCCAATAAGCACTCATTTGCATTGTTACTTATTTACCGCAGTTTACGACCCGAAGGCCTTCATCCTGCACGCGGTGTCGCTCGTTCAGGCTTTCGCCCATTGACGAATATTCTCGACTGCTGCCTCCCGTAGGAGTACGGACCGTCACATCATTCCATACTTACGTATGGTGTAGACTATACCTTCACCCCGAATTCGGTTTCGGGGGCCTGCGTCTTAGCCAAGAAATAATAACATCACATTTCCTGACTCCCTCCATTTTCTGGAGAAGTCGTTACGGGGTTACATAATTCCTTGAGTCTCTTGCCGCCGGTTCTCGAATTCAGATTTCTGATTTCTTGAATCAGGGCAAAAACCTCGTTTCTTTGTTTTTCTGATAAAAAGCTTTTGCCATTCTTGCTTTTAAAACTCGCCTCGTAGATTGCGATGATCGCGAGCGCGCGCCGTGCCTGTCCTTTCTTCAAAATAAGATGGGGAATCAAACGTTCAAGAACTGCTTTTACCTGACCGCGATCTTGTATGACAAGCTCGGCCAAATGATGACTTTTTATCATACGTATATGCCCGTATCCGTTTAAAAATTCCTGCAAGTTCTCCAGCATTGCTTTATGCCGAATGTGTTGCGTAAAATTTATTCTCAGATACATTCTCCAAGGAAAGCGATATCGCTCGGACTGCCGCGTTACCGTTGCGACCACCGAACCGTCACCATCCAAGAAACCAGCCACATACGCTTCCGAAAACAGGAAACTATGAACTTCCCACGGGGTTGACCATTGTTTATGAGATCGGCGGTTTTGCTTCATGTCAAACATTATAAAACCTCGGAGGTTAAATAATGATAAAAAGATATTTGACATTTCCAAACCACCGCAATGGGTTTCACCGTTATGAGCAGGGTTTTACTTCAACGTTGCCGTCGAAGGAGACAAACTCTATCTCAGTTCCGTCGTTGGGGGCCAGGCTCTCACCTCCCCTACTGGTCATAGCCTTGGTAGGCCGTTACCCTACCAACTAGCTGATCAGGCCTAGGCCGATCTCGAAGCGTCTTGCGACTTTCGTCTTTCGACAATATCGGGGATTACCCTTCCTTTCGGAAAGCTATACCCGACTTCGAGGTACGTACCAAGGTGTTACTAACTCGTTCGCCGCTGAATCCATAAATCCGTCGTCTTGATGTAATCGCAACTTCTTCAAAATGGATCCCGCTCGACTTGCATGCCTTATCCACACCGCCAGCGTTCATCCTGGACCAGGATCAAATCCTCTTAAAAAGAGCCTTTCACTCTTGTGCGGCATTTTCTTCCAGAAACTATTTTTGAAATAGGTTCCAAGAAAATCCCGTGAAAAGAAATATATTGGGACAACTAAAAAACTCTCTTTGCCCTCTTCGATTTTGTTTGGCAAAATTTTGGAGGGTTTTTATTTAATGCTATTCGGTTTTCAAAGAACGGCCCCTTCCTTAAGGGGTCGTTCCATTATAGCGAAGCGAAACGCATTGTCAAGGAAAATAAAGGTACTCGTCCACTTTTTAAAAGTAACCAGTAATGTTTAAATAGCGCCTCTAATTTTTGCTTAACTTCTTCTTCTGATTTTTCAATCATTTCCTTATTTATTTTTCTACATCTTTCTTTCTTCGAGGAAAGAAAAGATAATGGCGCCAGGCACCCTTTTCCCGCCCCTGATATTTAAAACCTATTCTTCCGCCTTCTTCGTCAGTACTCTTATTTCGTCCCGCAAAATTCCGGCCAATTCAAAATCGAGGTGTTTTGCCGCCGCGCGCATTTCACGTTCCTTCTCGGCGATCAATTCTTTGAGCGCGGTCTTCGATTTCGGTATCGGTTTCATTTCCAGCGCAAGCACGGCGTCGGCGATCGGCAAAATGTCGGAGATTTTCTTGACGATCGTCTTCGGCGTGATGCCGTGTTTTTTGTTGTACGCAAGCTGGATCTTCCGGCGACGTTCGGTCTCTTTCACGGCACGGTCGATGGAGCCCGTGATATGGTCGGCATACATAAGCACCTCTCCTTCCACATTGCGCGCCGCGCGGCCGATCGTCTGAATGAGCGACGTCTCGCTCCGCAAAAATCCTTCCTTGTCGGCATCCAGGATCGCAACAAGCGACACTTCCGGCAAGTCCAAGCCTTCGCGCAAAAGATTCACGCCGACCAAAACCTCGATCTTGCCCTTGCGCAGGTCGGTAAGAATCCTGATGCGGTCGAGTGTCTTCACGTCGCTATGGAGATAATTCACTTTGACTCCTTTTTCTTCGAGATATGAGCTTAGGTCTTCCGCCATCTGTTTCGTCAATGTCGTCACAAGCACCCGCTCTTTTTTTGCGACGCGTTCTTCTATGCGCGGCATAAGGTCATCAATCTGCCCGCGCGCCGGACGGATGGTTATCTTTGGATCGACAAGACCGGTCGGCCGGATAAGCTGCTGGACGATCCCCGTTTCTTCGACGGAAATTTTAACGCCGCGATGCCGGATTTTTTCAACCGATTCTTTGCTCTTTCTTATTTCATATTGCCCGGGCGTCGCCGATGTATAAATGGTCTGACCGATGCGTGCCTCAAATTCCGGAAGCCGCAACGGCCGGTTGTCCGCCGCCGAAGGCAGACGGAAACCGTACTCGATGAGCGTTTTTTTGCGCGCCGCATCGCCGTTGAACATCCCCTGCAATTGCGGCACGGTCATATGCGATTCGTCGATGACGGTAAGAAAATCGGCCTGCGGGAATGCGCCGCCTTTTTTATGCGCACCGCCCGACAAGCTGTTGCCCGCAAGGAAATAATCCAAGAGCGTTTCCGGCGGTTCGCCCGCAGAGCGACGGGAAAGATGACGGGAATAATTCTCGATGCCGTGGCAGTATCCCACTTCGCGCATCATCGCGATGTCGAACTTCGTCCGGCGATCGAGCCGTTCCGCTTCCAGAAATTTTTTTTCTTTATCGAAAAGCGCGAGCTGGTCTTTCAGTTCCTGCTTGATGGCTTTGATGGCGCGGTCGCGGTCGGGCGCGCCGGTCACAAAATGTTTCGCCGGCGCGATATAAACCTCCGCAAGCGTCGGATTTTTTCCGGGCCGGAATCCCGCGACGGGATCCACTTCGTAAATGGCTTTGATGATGCCATCGCCCAACTCAAAGTCATAGATCGCCTCGCGGTCCGGCGGCATAATCTCCCAATGATCGCCGCGCAGGCGGTACGTGCTCCGTTTCAGGTCGGCGTTCGTGCGGGTGAATTGCAGTTCAACCAGTTTTCTCGCAAACGTTTTCCGGTCGATTTTGTCGCCCACTTTAAAGTGGAAAATATTTTCCGCATATGCCGCGGGCGCGCCCAAACCGTAAATACACGACACCGACGCAACCACGATGACGTCGCGGCGCGTGAGAAGCGCCATCGTCGCCGCATGGCGGAGCTTATCGATCTCGTCGTTGATGAGCGCTTCTTTGTCTATATAAGTATCGCTTGACGCGATATACGCCTCCGGCTGGTAATAATCGTAATAGGAAACGAAATAGTTTACGGAATTATGCGGAAATATTTCGCGGAACTCGTTCGTCAGCTGCGCCGCAAGGGTCTTGTTGTGCGCGATGACCAGCGTCGGTTTCTGGATTGCCGCGATGACGTTCGCGATGGTGAATGTTTTGCCCGATCCCGTAACGCCCAAAAGCGTCTGGTCGCGAAACCCTTTTTTGAGACCCGCAACCAGAGATGCGATCGCTTTCGGCTGATCGCCGGCCGGTTTATTATTTGAAACTATTTCGAATTTCTTATCGGTCATTTTGTGTTTTTCATGGAACCTGTAAAATCGGATGCAGTTCAAAGCGCGCCAACAAGATATCGCGAGCAATACTCCGGTATTGTGAGCGATATTTTATGCAGCGCAACAAAGAAATGCGCCGATTTCATAGGTTCTATTATATCAGAAAACCGCTTTCCGGCCTCACACCGGAAAGCGGTTTTTCTTTCAAAAACCATTATAGCACTTCGCCGTAAACTTCAAATAAGAGTTATCCACAGGCAGCTATTGACGATGCGCCGCATGCGGCCGCCGCTGCGCGCGGCGCGGCGGCGGAAAACGCGGCGTTCTCCGGACTTTCATCGTTCTTTTTTCTCCCCGCGCGGCCGCGGCGGCCGCGCGGGGAGAAAAAAGCCGCCTCATTTCAAAATCTTTGTCAGCGGACATAATTCATGCTTATGCGGGCGCGCGACGCAATAGTTCCGGCCGTACTCTATTAAGAGGTACGTCACGCGAAGCCATTCCTTTTTCGGAATGATCCGCATCAAATCGCGTTCTATTTTTTCCGGTGTTTTCTCGCCGGATAAGCCGAGCACGCGCGCCAGACGCTTCACGTGCGTATCAACCGCAATGCCTTCCGTAATGCCATAAGCGTTTCCCAGAATAACGTTCGCCGACTTGCGGCCGATGCCGGGGATAGTGAGCATCGCTTCCATCGTCTTCGGAAGTTTGCCGCGGAATTTTTCTTTCACGACCTTCGCCGCCGCGAGAATATTTTTCGCCTTTGCGCGATAAAATCCCGTCGGGCGGATATCCCGTTCAAACGTCCGCCTGTCGGCGCGGACATAATCGCCCAGCGTACGGTATTTTTTGAAAAGCGTCCGCGTCACTTCGTTCACTTTTTTGTCGGTGCATTGCGCCGAAAGCTCAACCGCAACCAAAAGCTCCCAGTCATTCGAATAGTCAAGCGAAATCTTCGCATCGGGAAATAGTTTCCGCAGAACGCGGATGATTTTCAATGCGCGCTTTTTTAACGCCGGAAGATTTTTTTCTTTTATCATAAAGACATTATCCCATCCGTTGCCGCGCGAGGCAACAAGCGACGCTTAGCGACGGATAACCCCGCGGCGGAAACCGTAAGGAAAAATCAGACAATCCGTATTCTTAACACCGAAATTCTTCGTATATGTTCTTATCGGTCGTAAATCGGATTGTAATCCGTTAAACGCAAGGCCCTGAGAATCGCTTCGCTTGCGACGGAACCGGAACTCGTTTGGTTGTCGCCGATATAAAAAGTGACCAATCCAACGACGTAGCCCCTCCAGAAAAGCGGCGAACCCGAACGGCCGTGCGCAACGTCCATATCCGTAAGAATGATGAGCGGCGTATCGGCATAAAAAAGATCGCCGACCTCGATCTCCGTAACCGTGCCGACGCTTCCCGTCATAGTCAACGTCTCAAATGAATTTCCCTGCTCCGTCGTGATATCGCCGGGGAAACCGTACGTCACGACCTGCGTGCCGGGCGTAAGATATTGCGCGCCGGGAAAAAGTTCGGCATACGGAAAAAACGACGGCACCGCTGTCATTCCGAAGGCCTGTCCCGCTTTCGTAATTCCCGTGACCGTGAGAATCGCAAAATCAGCGGCGGCGATCTCGTTCACACTCAAACCGGACGTGGACGATATGTAAACGGGTTGCGCCGTATAACCGAGTACCGGAACCTGGATAGAGGGGTTCAGCGATTCAATCTCGGATGGCGTCGGGAGATGGGAATCCGCCGCAACCTGTCCGACCTCGCAATGATCCAGCGAATAATCAACGACAGCGGGTACCTTGTTTCCGTTCGCATCAAGAGCCGTCGTGGTCGCTTCGGGCTGCTCGATAACATGGCGGTTCGTAAGAATATAACCGCGCGGGTCGATGATGACACCCGAACCCCTTACTTCTTCCTGCGACCCGGTTGCAATCGCGCCGTTCTGCGGATTAGTGAACGTAACGTTGAAATAGCACAGTATCCCCACGATCGCATCGGGATTGATGGACATTTCGGGCGGCAGCGGACTCGAAATATTGTTCGATGATGATGCGGAAATCGCGGCGGTCGAAGATTGCGCGACGGGAACCAGCGTCGGCGCGGCAGCCATGTCACCGGAAACCCGAAGCGGAACCGTCGCAACGCCCGACGGAACATTCCCCGGATTTATTGACGCGATATGCGGCGGCTTTGCGATTTTTCTTGCAACCGTCGAGGATGCTGTTGAGGACGGCATCGCGGCGGAAACGGTGCGCGGCATCGTTCCGGCCGCCGTCATGACGCCCGAAGATACGGCCACTCCGGAAACGCCATTATTCAACGGCGCCGTTCCGATCCGCGGAAAAAATGAGGTTACTGCGATAAATACGATAGCCGCCAAAGCAGCCGCGACGGCGATGACCGCAAACCAGGCAAAACCACGCGAATTATTTTTTTTCTGAACCATGAAACATAAGAATAGAGAATATGACCGAGAGCAGTGTTTTTCTATATTCTCTATTTTATTTTTTATATTCTGGATTCTAAATTCTTAAATTCAATAAGGACAATTTCAGATTTCGTTCCGATGCGGAAAGGAACCGGAGACGCGCTCACGCCGCTCGAAGTATAAACCGCCATTTTTCCGAATTGCTTCAGGCCGTAATCATATCCTTTATAAATCTCGCGCGTGAGATAGGAAAGCGGAAATATCTGGCCGTGATGCGTATGCCCGGAAATCTGGAACGACACCCCTGCCCGCTCCGCAACATGAAGATTATCGGGAATGTGCTTGATAAGGATGTTCGGCCGTGCGGGATCGAGCGCAAGCTCCGCGAGTACTTTTTCAAAATTCTTCTTTTTATGGGCGTCTTTGAAATCGACACCCAGAAAATCAATTCCTTCGACGGTTTTCTTTTTATTGTTCAGGATGATGATTCCCGCGCGCCGGATCGCGCCTAAAAAAAGGCCGTTGTCGCGGATATGTTCATGGTTGCCGCTCACAAAATATACGCCATGGGGGACGCGCAACCTCCTGAATGGCGCGAGAAGGACGTCGGGATTGCACTTCACTCCGTCGAAAAGATCGCCACCGATAAAAACTGCCTGGGGCGAAAGCGACGCTATCTTCCGAACGATCTCCCCCGCAAACCGCGCGCCATATTCGTTGCCAAGATGCACGTCACTTATGAACGCGATGGTCTTGTTCTTCCAAAACGCCGGAAGATGAGGGATCGCCACCGTGATCCGCGTCGTCGTCGCTTCGGCGCCTTTCCATACGCCGTATATATAGAGCAATGCGGCGCCCGTAAACGATATCCGCCCCGCGGTAACGGAATGGATGTTCCATCCGAAAAACGGCAGGGCGGTTTTCATGAACACGAACGCGATGCACGCGAGGAAAAGAGGCCCGATAAACGCAAGCCAATACATGCCCAAAAAATGGAACCATCGCACCAGTTTATTTTTATAGCGCGCCGCGAGAATCGCCGTCGCGGCGAATGAAAGCGAAAACGCCAAAAGAAGGACCAAAAGAAGCCATCCTCCGACACCGAAAGCGGAAACAATCGTTTTATAAATAACGAAGCTGAAAAAAAGAAAAAAGATCTGCAATACCACCGAAACAGCAAAAAAGAGAATTTTCATAAAAATGTTATCATGCTTCAGCAAGAGAACAGAACAGCGCCGTAGCGCGCTCAAATTCAGTCTTGAATCTCATGTGGTTGTTATTATAGGTGATTTTAAAAAAATAAAAAGGCCGCAAAAATGCGTTCCAATGGCGCGTTTTTGTTTCGACGGACAATCCATGAGACAGGAGAATATAGCGCGTCAATAATCTTTTAATCCCCGGAGGGACAGCGCATATGTCTTCAAAATACTTTTATCGAAACGATCGTTTCGATAAAAGTATTTTTATTTTGAAGACCAAAAATCGTTTCCTCAAAGAAATGTCTTTCTGTGGACGATGCTCGCGCCGTGTTTCCGGATCGCCCGAAAGTGCGCTTTGGTGCCGTAGCCCTTATGGATATCGAACCCGTACGCCGGATATTTTTTAGCGAGACGCACCATAAAACGGTCCCGCGAAACTTTTGCGATAATCGACGCGATTTTTATCGCCGTTATTTTTTCATCGCCTTTTATAACTGTTCTCGCGATCTTGGTTTCTTTTTTTAAATTTTTCCGGTTTGTGCCCCCTTTCCCGTTTCCCAGGGATAATCCGCCGTCAAGATAGATTCTTAATACGGACCATGCTCCGGGCGCGGCGGCGCTCACTTTCCCGAAAGCCTTCGAAGCGGCGCGATTCGCGGCTCCCGAAACATTCATTTTTTCGATGCCGCGCGGATAGACGCGGGCCGTGGCAGAAAAAATATCCGGACTGCTGTTGAAATATCCAAGCCATCTTTCTCTCTGCCGCGCGGAAAGTTTTTTAGAATCTTTTAATTTCCCCAAACGCCGCGGAAATCCGATTCTTTTACCGCACGGCATCATAACGGCTCCGACGACCACCGGCCCCGCAAGCGCGCCGCGCCCCACTTCGTCGATACCGATGATAAAGCGTTTTTCTTTTTTCATTCTTTATCATTTATCATATAATCATGACTATTTTGCAAGTTTATTTTTTTTCTGCTACCATTGAAAAATATTATATCCATTCTTTTTTATTATGAAAAAAGAAACGCACCATCATCCCGCCCATGCGCGGCAAATGAAAAAACTTAAAATAACGATGTGGGTCGCCATAGCTCTCGCTGTCGCCGCGACGGCGTTCGTCTATCTTAAATATCTTCCGCCGCCGAACGGAAAATACGATACTTTTGCGCAATGCATCAAAGCGAGCGGCGCGACGTTCTACGGCGCGTTCTGGTGTCCGCACTGCCAGAACCAGAAAGCGATGTTCGGCGATGCCGTGAAATTCCTCCCGTATGTCGAGTGTTCAACGCCGGACGGCGCCGCGCAATTGCAGATCTGCAAGGACGCTTCCGTTACCAGCTATCCCACGTGGGTGTTCAAAGACGGCTCGCGTCTTACGGGCGAAGTCCCGCTCGCCACGCTCGCACAGAAAACCGGCTGCCCCCTGCCGACTTCAACGCAATAGACTTCCTTAATATTTCGAGCATATCCCAAGTATTCATAACTCCCTACGTCCCATGACGCCCCTTGTCCAAACATTCACCGACCTCTTGTCGTTCGGGACGTTGCTCTGCGATTTTTTCGCCGCATTCCTTTTTTTTATCCTCATCACGCCGAAAAAAGAGGAAAGTTCCTTCACGCGCCGTGCGGCTGAATTTTTTGAAAAAAACGCGGTTCTTTTTTCCGGCATTATCGCCATGACCGCAATGCTGGGCAGTTTGTTCTATTCCGAAATCGCCGGCTTCGCGCCGTGCGTCCTCTGCTGGTGGGAACGGATATTCCTTTATCCGCAGGCATTCGTCCTTGCCGCGGCGGCATTCGTGAAAGACAAACATATCCGCGCCTTCTGCCTTACGTTCTCCGTCATAGGAGCCGTGATAAGCGGCTATCACTCCTACCTCCAATACGGCGGCAGTCCGTTCATTTCCTGTGATGCGGCGGGCGCGGGACCAAGCTGTACCTTCCGCTATTTCATCGAGTTCGGCTACGTCACGATCCCGACGATGGCGCTTACAACTTTCACGCTCATTATTCTTTTGATGTTATTCAGGAAAGGGCGCGCTTAAAACAAACTCCCTGCCATTCCCGCCCTGTATCGTGGCACAGGGTAAACTCCGGCGGGAACCCGTGCTTTAAAAAATAGAAATTCATTATTCAAAATTCACGAAATAAGATAAGATTGGAAGCGTCGATCCTCGCCTTCGCGAGGACAACAGACCTGTTGTTGCGCCACCCAAGAACCTGTTCATAATCTCACCGCATAATATCCAATAAAATCAATGCGTGCCGGCAAAAATTCATGAATTTTGCTTCGGCATGAGATTATGAACGGGTTCTAAAACTTTTCACTTTTTACTGTTAACTTCAACCATGACAACGAACAAGATCATATTGGAAATCCGCGCCGGCGCGGGCGGCGACGAAGCCGCCATATTCGCGGGCGACCTGGCGCGCATGTACCAGCGCTACGCCGCGACGCGCGGATGGACGTTCACCGTTCTCGATAAGAACGAAACGGCGATCAACGGCTATAAAAGTTTGACCGCGGAAATGAAAGGAGAGGGAACCTACGACGCCATGAAACACGAATCCGGCGTGCACCGCGTGCAGCGTGTCCCCGCAACCGAAAAATCAGGCCGCGTGCATACCTCGACCGCTTCCGTCGCCGTGCTTCCGGTCGTCGAAGCGCAGGAAGTGAATATCAATCAGGGGGATCTGGAAGTGACGTTCTCGCGCGCGGGAGGACCGGGCGGACAGAACGTCAATAAAGTGGAAACGGCAGTGCGCATCCTGCACAAACCGACCGGCATTGTCGTGGGATCCCGCGAAGAACGCTCGCAATATGCCAACCGCGAAAAAGCGATGGACGTGCTCCGTGCGAAACTTTATGAAATAGAACAGCAGAAAGCCACCGGTAACGTGGGCGATCTCCGCCGTGAACAGATCGGCACTGCCGACCGTTCCGAAAAAATCCGCACCTATAATTTCCCCGACGACCGTGTGACCGATCATAGGTTGGGGAAAAAGTTTCATAACATAGAAAAAATAATGGAAGGAGGTCTTGATCCAATTATGAAAGCTTTTTCGGTCACGCAAAAATCCTTATAACCCGCCTCTTGAGCGGGACGACCACCGCATCGGGAAAAAATGGCACACCATCGAAAAAAAATAATGGAAAGCACTATGGATCCGATCGTGAAAGCGTCCCATGGAAAATAACGGCGGCAACCGGAGGCGCGCAGCCCCCCTCTATCGGCCGGACAACGCCGAGAGAATTCCTCCGGCTGCGAAAAGGATCATTGAAAAAACCATGAAGATAACGATGGCAACCGCCCACCACTTCGTTGTTATTTTTTTCTTTGCCATGAATTTATATTTTTAAAAAACCGGCGTTCCGCTTGCCGTTTTATTCAAAACGGAACGTGCCGACGATTTTTTGAAGCACTGACTGGATTTTCATTTTATCGAACGCGCGAAGGCCGTACAATGCCGGATAATTCATGATTTGCGTCGAATGGATGGTATATTCGACGGCATAGCATTGTCCCGCGCGGACCGTGCGATAGCTCGTTGTCTCGTAATAATTACCCGCACCGACGCCGGTCGAATTCGAAACGAAAAATCTGATTCCGTTTATGCTTTCCGTCGAAGTCGACGCAATGCCGGCATTCGGATCGGCGATAAGACACTGCGCCACCGCGCTTTTGCTGCCGCTCCGCCCGACAATAACCGTAGCGCCGCCGAAATTCGTCTGCGGCTCGAATGCGCGCGGAACGGTGACGGTAAGCATCTTTATTCCCGCCGCGCCATTGGCACCAAGCCGCCAGTCCGCGGACAGCGCACCGGTGTCATTATTTTGCGCATCGAAATCAAGCGGATATGCCATAGTGAAACCGTTGCCGCGGTCGACAACCCATGCCGCGACATTTCCGTAATAACCATTCCCCGCGGTCAGCGTCAATACTTTTCCTCCCCATAAAACCTGGTCAACGCCATTGATATATCCCTGTAATAATCCGTATTGTGCGCCGCAATAAAAACCTGCGAACGGCAATATGACAAAAAGTGCGAGTGCCGAATATCTCGAATACCATGTCACTTTCTTCCAGCGAATCTTCATCTTTTCATTATAGAACAAAGAAAAAAATAAAAAAGGCGGACAAAATCGCTTCTATCGCCTTCGCAAAGACGACGGAAAACCACATCCACTTATAGAACCTGCCTCGAAAATAGACCCGCGGGGATTGCGAGGAATTTTCGGAGCGGAAAGCGCGCATTGCAACGAAAGAATATCGGGATCAGGATATTTCAAGGCGAAGTCCGCGCTTTCAGAACGAAAATAACCGCAAGACCCGCGGATTCTTCTTGAAAAGCTATTTTTGAGATGGGTTCTATTCAAATCTCTATCCTCGAGAAAAGATACGCTCCGATCGCGAGCACGACAACCGTGATCGCGGCGAGGACGGCGAAATCGGTGAAAAAACCGAAAGCGGTAACGCCCGTAAGCGCGCCGCGCATGCCGTCAATGCCGTACGACAAAGGATCGCTTTTTGCGATAAGCGTGATAACGGGCGGCAATCCTTCAAGCGGAAACAATGCTCCCGAAAGGAAGAAGGTCGGCATCACGAGGAAATTCATGATGAGCGGAAAAGCCTGCATATCGTCGATCAGGGATGCGATTGCCGTCCCGATGCCCGTGAAAAGCATGGAAATCAGCAGCATAAAAATGAAAACAACCCATAAAAAATTGAATTGCGGATGGAATCCGATCGCTAACGCGATAAGAAAAATGACCACTCCCTGCGCGAGCGCCACCGTCGCGCCGCCAAGCGTCCTTCCTATCATGATGGACATCCGCGAAACCGGCGCGACCAGCGTTTCTTTCAAAAATCCGAACTGCTTGTCCCATGTGATCTCGATGCCCATGAACATCGCGGTAAAAAGAATACCCATCGCGATGACGCCCGGCGCCAGAAATTGTATGTAATTCCCTCCGCCGGCTTTTTGATAGATCGGCCCGAAGCCATACCCCAGCGCGACAAGGAATAACAACGGCTGGCCGATAGAGCCGATCATCCTCGCCTTCGAACGGACATAGCGCTTGAGTTGCCGCAACCAAAGAATATAGATAGTTGACATTTTAATTATATTTTTTCACTTGTTCTTTGTCATCGTCCGCGAAGGCGGACGACCCGCGCTTCCCGTCTTTTATTTCCTCAAAGCATGGACCTCGCCTCCGCGGGGACGACGTGCCGCGACGGCACGCCTTTTATCTTCTCCCCCACACTTTCGCGTGCGTTCGCATCGCATCCGCTCCCGCCGACTCTTTCCGCAGGTCGCGTCCGGTCAGCTTGATGAACGCGTCTTCAAGGGAAGAACTGTCCGTCTGCTGTTTCAGTTCATCCGACGTTCCGCGATCGACGATAACTCCGTGATCCATAATGGCGACCCGCGTCGCGGCGCGTTCGGCTTCTTCAATGTAGTGCGTAGTAAAAAACACGGTAACCCCTTCTTCTTTGTTGAGGTTCTCAATATAGCTCCAGACATGATTTCTTGTCTGCGGATCAAGCCCCGTTGTCGGCTCGTCGAGAAAAAGGACTTTCGGATGATGCAGGAGACCGCGGGCAATCTCGAGCCGGCGCTTCATGCCGCCGGAAAACGTCTTCACGAGCGCATCTTTACGATCCCATAACTCGACGAAATTCATCAGCTCTTCGATCCTTTTCCGCCGCATCGCTTTCGGCACATGGTACAGCACGCCGTGAAATTCCATATTTTCCCACGCGGTAAGCTCGTCGTCCAAACTTGGATCCTGAAAAACGATGCCGAACGAACGGCGCGCTGCATCCTGGTCATGGATGATATTCTTCCCGTCAAGGAAAATTTCTCCGCTTGTCGGTTTAAGAAGCGTTGTCAGCATCTTGATCGTCGTCGTTTTTCCGGCGCCGTTCGGTCCCAAAAAAGCGAAAATCTCGCCCTTTTGCACGTCAAAAGAAACATCGTTCACCGCGGTGAAATCGCCGAAAGTTTTGACCAGGTTTTTGACTTCAATTATAGAGGGCATTATTGCAATGAAGGTTCTGCGCGCCGCCGCTAAAAACATTATAACCCACACTTCCTATTTTTCCTACTTGTTGCGCATTGCTTATTATCTATAACGGTAAGGTGAAGTGCCAGGATGGGGTAAAATCCGTCACGAACGGTTTATCGCCAGCTTTAATATCCCCTCGCCGATTTTATCGGCGGCGTCGGGAATAAAAAACCGCTTCGCCGCCGCGGACATTTTCTCCCGTAACGACGCATCGGAAAGAATGCGCCGCACTTCATTGATGAAGATACCGGGCAAAAGATTGGATTCTTCGATGACGACCGCCGCGCCGGTTTCGGCGAACGCGTACGCGTTCGCTTTCTGATGGTCGTTCGCCGATTCGGCAAGCGGAATAAAAATCGCGGGAACTCCGAACGCGGCGATCTCGAAAAGCGTCGCGCTGCCGGCGCGCGCGACGATGCAATCGGCGGCGTCGAACGCCGCGCGGAGATCATCGGCAAGATACGGCACCGCGCGATAACGGTTCTTGAACGACGCGTCAATCAGCGCCGCCCGCGAAAGTTTTTCCACTTCGGGAAAATTCGCCGTGCCGGTCTGGTGCAGGATCTGCGTTTCCCGGATAAGCACGGAAAGATTTTCAAGGATGCAATGATTAATCCTCGACGATCCCTGCGATCCGCCATAGACAAAAATAAGCGGCGTAGACGACGCGAAGCCGAGCGTTTCGCGCGCGGCATCTTTTGTGCTCCGGTTTTCCAGAAGCGCGCGGCGCACGGGAGTTCCCGTGACCTCCGTTTTATGCGGATCGAAATAATCCGCCGCGCCGGAAAAACTTACGAATATTTTTTTTGCGAAACGCGACGATACGAGGTTCGTAAGACCTGGTTTTACGTCCGATTCGTGAATCGCGACGGGAATCCGATAAAAACGCGCGGCAAGGACGACGGCCAGCGCGCCCGTGCCGCCTTTCGAAAACACGACGTCGGGCATGATGAAGTAAAGCTTGAAAACGGCCTCGAAAAATCCAAGAAAAAATTTCGGCACGTCAAGAAAATTCATGAACGAAAAATATCTCCGGATCTTCCCCGAAACGACGGGCCGCACCGCAATGCCGCGCTCCGCGAACAGATCGGCGTAAGAATCCCTGGGACCCATATAGGTGATTGCAACGCTCCGGTTCGCATCGGCCGCCCATTTCCGGATACTTTCCGAAACCGCAAGCAAGGGATAGATATGCCCTCCGCTCCCGCCACCGGTAAGAACGATACGAATAGCAGACATGTTTTAATGTTGTAATGTTGTAATGAAAATACGGCGCTCAACCATTGGAATATTATAACATTAGAACACTGCATCATTACAACCTCTTCAGTTGTATTTCGTCACATTCAACGCGACGCCGCTTATGGTAAGAAATACCGCCAGAGCGGTACCCCCATAACTTATGAACGGCAACGGCACACCGGTCAGCGGCATCACGCCGGATATCGACGCCATGTTCACGAACGCCTGGAGCGCGACCACCGTTCCGAAACCGATCAACAGCAGTTTCCCGAAACGATCGCCTGTTTTTTTCGAAAGCCAGAAAAGCCGTATCGTGAACAAAAAGAAAAGCACGATAAGCGAAGCGGCGCCCACAAAGCCGAGCTCTTCCGCGATCACGGCAAAAATGGAATCGTCGATCGGCGTCGGAAGATATCCCCCTTTTGTCACGGATTGACCGTATCCAAGTCCCATGAACCCGCCGGAACCGATCGCGATCAGACCCTGATTCACCTGATAGTTCTGCCCCTGCGTGTTTTGGGATTGATGGAGGAACCCCGTAATCCTCGCAAGGCGGTACGGCGTCACCATGATCACGGCTCCGACGGCCAGCACGGCGATGAGAATAGTTCCAAATATATATTTCACCGGCGCGCCACTCATGAAATATACAACAAGCCCCGATCCCAAAAGAATGAAAACGGTGCTCGTCGCCGGCTGGAGAATAAGCAATGCGGCGATGACGCCCGAAACGGCAAGAAACGGCACGAGTCCTTCGAGGAAATTCGATGCTCTTTTCATTTTTACGTTGCTAAGCCACGCCGCAAGGTACGTAAGATACGTGAATTTCATCAGCTCCGCCGGCTGAAAACTCAAAGGGCCGAACCGGAGCCAGCGGTTGGTACTGTTTACAAGGGAACCAAGTTTTGTGAAAACAAGTGCAAGGAAAATAATACTCACAACCAGAAGCGGCAGCGCAATCTTTTTCAATTTTTGATACGGGATGAAATAACCGCAGCAAAATCCGGCGATACCGATCGAAAGACCGTAAAGAATCTGATGCTTCAGATAATAATAACTGTCATTGAATTGCACCTTTCCGAGATCGGACGACGCGGACGCGAGCATGACCAGCCCGAAAACGGTAAGCGCAACCACGAGCGCCATCAGGAAATAATCCGGAGCATGTCCTTTTTTTTTCAATGCCATGATTAAAAGATTATGAAATTATAGATAGCGTTGACTTATCGGTCGTCTTCATTTTCCGTGCCGCAACGCCTTTCCCGCAAAAACATTTTGGAACTCGCCGTTGGCTATCGCGACTTTTCCGTTCACGATCGTATATTTTATCATGCCGTCCCTGAAACATACGATATCGGCGAAATTGCCTTCCTTTATTTCACCGCGTCCGGCGCAACCGAATTTCCGCGCCGGCGTCCGCGTTATTTTCCGTATCGCCTCGTCAAGCGGCATAATGCCGTCATGCCCGGCAAGCGAAAGGAATTTCAGGAACGTTTCCGTTGTCCGTTTCGATCTCAGCTGCGCGATCTTTGCCGTTCCGCCGAAACTCGGCGCGCCGGAAACGATGAGGCTTCTTTTGCTCGCAATCGCTTTCATGAGCAGGCCTTCGTCGATATTTCCATAGAGCGCGACGCCGTGGATATCCATCGCCGCCATAAGATGCAGGAGCGCCTCGCGCGCATCCTTCACTTCGTACATTTCCCTTATGTCGCGAAGAGTCCTTCCCACGAGAAAATTATTGCTCGGCGCCTGCGCGATCGTGAAATGATCCTCGTCGATCGGCGGCATGTCTTTTATCATGCGCGGGAAAAGCCATTCGTCCTGTACGTTACGGAGCATCGCCTTCCATCCTCCCGTCTGCGCCCACAACGGAAGAAAAGTATAAAACGGCGCGAGCGCCGCGGGAAACGGACTGATGTCGAAATAAAGATCAACGCTGTCGGGAAGACCGTCGATAAGCGCGAGCGCCGCGGCATATTCCTGCGTTATGCCGGCGTGTCCTCCTGAATTTTTTTCGGAAAAATTCGGGCGGGTCACCGGCGCGAAATTATTGATGATGATCGGCATCCCCGTTTCTTTCGCAAGCCGTATCGCTTCCGCCACCGATGCCGTAAACGGAACGGAATCCCGCAATCGCATTGCATAAATGCCGTGAAAATCCTTCACAATATTCGAAAGCGATCGCAGTTCCGCGTACGGCGTCGCCCTTGCATGGACATAGCCAAGCCCCGCCGAAAGGCCGAATGCGCCTTCTTGCATCGCTTTTTTGAGCACGCCGCCGAAAACACCGAGCTCGTTCCTGGTGAGATTGCGGATAGCATCGCCTATAATCGCGCGGCGGATGGTACTGTGCCCCGCCATGGTTCCGAAATTCACGCCGAACGGACGCCGGTCGATTGCGGAAAGTAATTCCGCCATGGTATGCCAATTAACATTGACGGTTTCGTTATTGGCCCATTTCTTTATGGATTCAAGGCTTCCGTAAAGAAGCGGCGCCAAAGACGATCCGCTCATTCCCCCGATAATCGTCGTCACGCCCTGTTTCAAAAAATCGTCCTGACTCGGATGGTCGAAAAGCGTGAAATAATGATCCGATTCAGCATTGACATCAATAAAACCAGGACTTGCGTACGCGCCCTGGCAATCCACAATCGTCGCCGCTTTTTTATTCGGAAAATTCCCTATGGCGGAGATGCGGTCATCGGCAACGAAAATATCGGATGTCTTTGAAGAGCCGCTTGTCTCATCGGAGCGCGGGCGAAGCGAACCGGCGCCTCCCACAATACGAACGTTCTTAATAAGAAGCGTCATAATTGATTCATTATAGCATACTGCGGATATTTCCATGTCCGCAGTATGCCGGAATCCGTCTCAAAAACGGACGGGCGCATACAAATATTTGCAAAATATAAAACGTTCAGGTATACTTCTTTCTGTCTTTAAGGAGAAGCCAACCAAAACGATGTCACTCGCAAAAAGTGTTTCAAAACGGATACGAATAACGAAAAACGGGAAAATGGTCCGGCGCCCGATGGCCGTCGATCATTTTCGAACGAGAAAAAACGGACGGGCGATACAAGGCCGGCGAAAAACCCGCTCGCTCGATTATCCGCTCAAAAAACTAATCAACTACTAACGCCATGCCGAGAGTAAAAAGAGGTACCATCGCCAATAAACGCCGGAGAAGCGTGCTGAAAAGCGCCAAAGGTTTTCGCTGGGGAAGGAAATCGAAAGAACGGGCGGCGAAAGAAGCGCTGCTTCACGCATGGACGCACGCGTTCCAGGGACGCAAAGAAAAAAAGCGTAATTTTCGCGCTTTATGGACGGTGAAAATCAATGCCGCAATAAGACCCGAAGGGATGACCTACGGCGCTTTTATTGCCGCGCTGAAAAAGAAAAATATCATCATCGACCGGAAGATCCTCGCCGAACTTGCCGAAAACGAACCCGATGTTTTCAAAAAGGTGGCTGAAACGGTAAAGTCATAGAATTCGTTCCTTTTGTTTTAGCCATCCTCGTGAAGACGAGGATCTCCTTGCAAAACGAAAAACATCAAAATTTCGCTTTCTAAAAATCCCGCTTATGCAGCGGGATTTTTCTTTGCCGGAACGTTGCCCGCTCCGGAACCGGGATTGCGCGTGCCGCGATAGCGCGCGCTGCGTTCCTGTAAAAAGTCGCTTGCCTGTTTCAATACTTTCCGCGTATCGCCGTATTTTTTGCCAACAATATTTAACGCATCACGATACAGGAACCATGCGAAACCGCTGTGCTCGCGCGCCACGATCTTGATGTCGGCCTTATGGGTCTCCGCGAGAAAAAGAATGACGGTGTCGTAAATCCCCTCGTTCCCGACGCGGAAATAAAACCGTTCATAGGCGCGAAAATTCGGCACAATCCGCAGTTCGGATTTTTTGATGCCGGTTTCTTCCTCGAGCTCCCGAAGCGCCGCATCGATGCTCCGCTCCCCCGATTTGAAATGCCCCTTCGGAAAATTCCAGTAATTGCCGCGGCGATAAAGCAATAAAAATTTGATACCGTCCGCCGTCCGCCGGTAGACCACGAAACCCGCGACCACCTGTTTCTTGGTCGGAAGCTTCTCGTAAGGCTTTTCGTCGGATGGCGGCGTCATGGAAATATGATACCACAGCCAGAGAGATATTTCAGGATTTGTTTATGTCAAAAAGCAACCCCTCACTATCTATAGTCAGCGCCGATTCTGTCGAAACATTTTCCCCTCCGTCGTTCCCTTGAAAGAGGGTATCCAATCCGAAGATTTCAAAGCGTGGATCCTCGACCGGGTCAATGACGACAGAAAAGAGAGGCGCGAGAGATTACTCAATTAGCGCGCGAATTCACCTCAAAAAAATTGACTATAATATGTCAGTGTGCTATGATTTCCACAGTACCTTTAAAATACTGACTTATAATTTGCCGTAGCGGAGAGCGGCTCTTTACGGGGCCTCTGTCCGCTATGGCAAACCCGGATAATCCGGGAGCCCGCTGGCGCAAAAAGGAGGCATGTTATGAAAAAAAGAATATTCTTGGCGATAATGATATTGTCCGTTCTTTGTTTTTCTACGAGTTTTTCTACGACAGCCGCAGCAAGGTTTTATCATGGTCGCGATCACTATGGCCATCATCGTAGATATCATCATCGTGCCCATTGGGGATGGGCGCCAATGATCGGCGCGTTTATCGGCGGAGCAATCATCGGAGGTCTCATAAATGGAGGAGTCGGCAACGGTTATGGACAACCGTATAACGGCGGCAGGTTCTATATCGGACCGGGCGGCTATCGCGGTTATTATTATACCGGCCAGGTGCCAATGGGTGCCAGAGTTGGCGCTTTCCTCGTCAGAATCCCCGTTGTGGGCGGGTTCAATATATGCTGGTGGCCATATTACATAATTTCGGTACCCACATATTATGGACCGTATAACGGCGGCGGGTTCTATTATGTGACCGAAGTTCCACCCATTGAGGAGACGAGCGCATGGTCGCAACCGCCGCAACCAGGAGGATTTTTACCTCCAAACAAATGCTATGCGCCGGAAGTTGCGGACGGGAATATGATTCCCGACCTTGGGAGGCCGGTTCCCTGTCCCTGATCTAAAGGACATTAAATACAAGCAAGGAGCCCGCACTGCGCCTTATGCGCGCAGTCGATAAGGGCTCCTTTTTTTTAT
>DAICZW010000060.1 GCA_027310965.1 bacterium
CTCCAGGAGGGGTCGCCCCTCTCCCTTCGCAGGCCTACGGAACGCTCCGCTACCGCGCATCTTGCACCGAAAGGCAAAACACACCCGCAGCTTCGGTACGTGGCTTGAGCCCCGTTACATTTTCGGCGCAGGATTTCTTAATTAGACCAGTGAGCTATTACGCTTTCTTTAAAGGATGGCTGCTTCTAAGCCAACCTCCTGGTTGTTTTGGAATTCCCACATCCTTTCCCACTTAGCCACAATTTGGGGACCTTAGCTGGTGGTCTGGGCTGTTTCCCTCTCGACGATGGACCTTAGCACCCACCGTCTGTCTGCCGTACAAAACTCTTCGGTATTCGGAGTTTGGTTAGGTTTGGTAAGTCTTTGGGACCCCCTAGCCCATCCAGTGCTCTACCCCCGAGGGTAAACACACGACGATCTACCTAAATAGATTTCGCGGAGAACCAGCTATTTCCGAGTTTGATTGGCCTTTCACCCCTAGCCACAGCTCATCCCCGACTTTTTCAACAGGCGTGGGTTCGGTCCTCCAGTGGGTGTTACCCCACCTTCAACCTGGCCATGGCTAGATCACTAGGTTTCGGGTCTCATGCGTGCAACTAAGCGCCCTATT
>DAICZW010000061.1 GCA_027310965.1 bacterium
ATATTAAATGAAGATATCATCCTGCGGGTCTTTGATTCGCGGGGCAAAGGTCGAGAAAAAAATAATTTTTTCATTTTTATGAACAAGAAAGAATTGGTCGAGGCAGTGATGAAAGAGACGGGGATCGAGACCAAGGCGGCTACGGAGAGGGCGGTAGAAGCGGTGTTTGATACTATCGTGAAGACGATGGGCCGCGGCGAAGAAGTCGCTATCGCGGGTTTTGGAACGTTCCGCGTTGCGAAACGTGCCGCGCGCGAGGGCCGCAATCCGAAGACCGGCGAAAAGATCCAGATCAAGGCTTCCATCAAGCCGAAGTTCCGCGCGGGCAAAGCCCTCAAGGAAGCGGTCATGTAGTTTTTGGAAAAGGAATTCTTTTTCATCATCACAAAGCCCCGCGCAGGCGGGGCTTTGTGATTCTTGCCGTAAAGGAGTATACTTACAGGCATAAGCCCTGTGTTAATGAGGGCGTTTTTATTGAGATAAGACGCGTTCGTTTCGAGTATTTCTCTTTCGGTCGTCCCCTCGCAGGAGGGAATTCATGCTTCTCGCCTTCCCCGCTCTACTCTCAAAAGCATGGATCCTCGACCGGAGCCTGGCCGC
>DAICZW010000062.1 GCA_027310965.1 bacterium
CTTCTCGCCCAGCGCGGCTTTCGCCTGAAATTCATGAATTTTGCTTCGGCATGAGATTATGAACGGGTTCTAAAGACCCTGAATGCTCGTGTTGACGGAATTCTGATCCTGGTTGAGCGCGGCGGAACCATTCGAGGTCTGGTTGAGATCATTCTGGATGTCGGCGGTTGTATTGCCGCTGGAAAGTGGCGGCATCTGGCTTTGTTGTATTGCCGAGACCTGCGTACTCGTAGTGATTTGCGTACTGGTGGTGGCCGGCGTCTGTGTCGAGGAGAAATACCAGACGGCGAGTGCGACGATGACTATAACGACTACACCGCCGACATACCACAACGTCTTCGAGGATCCTTGCTTCGTTGTTTGGTAATCCATAGTAGTTTCAATTATCTGCTATTGGTTCGTCGAGGTTGCTTCGGTTGAAGTGGCGTTTCCCTGATCGACTCCGGGGATTTTGCCGAGCGTCTGCAAGGCGCTCTGTACCGCTTTACGTGTATCGGTCATCGGGCCGTCGCGCAACGCAAAAAGGTCGCTAAAGAGT
>DAICZW010000063.1:0-264 GCA_027310965.1 bacterium
CTATAATAAAGTATCGATTAGAGTGAGGCGTTTCCTCTCTGTCGTCCCCCAGGAAGGAGGGGATCCATATTTCCGATCAGGAGATTTCAAAGCGTGGATCCTCGCCTCCGCGAGGACGACAGAAAAGAGGAGCGTGAGGGGTTGCGAGATTTCGTCATTACAACTATTTGTGTCGGAATTATGAATATCAATTTTTCAAACAAAAAAATAATTTTCGCGCAGGCGGCAACGTTTCTTATTTTACTCGCATGCGCCGGTTTTTTT
>DAICZW010000063.1:274-534 GCA_027310965.1 bacterium
ACGAGCAGGGGCATTGAAACCGGGGGATTATCAGCTCACCCGCGCGATGGGGGCGCCCGCTATCGAGGATGTATTGACGAGTAATAGCGCGCTGCAACCGGTTACGGTGACGGTACCGGAAGGATCGAATATTTATGAGATCGATAAGATACTGAGCGATGCGCTGGTCATCCATCGCGGCGATCTCATTAATTTTCATGCCGACGGGAATCTTGAAGGAAGGCTGTTTCCAGATACCTATCAATTTTTCACCGGTATGC
>DAICZW010000064.1 GCA_027310965.1 bacterium
GAACTAGTACCGTGAGGGAAAGGTGAAAAGCACCCCGAGAGGGGAATGAAATAGTATCTGAAACCATATGTCTACAATCAGTAGAAGCTCTATGTTTATTAGCAATAATAGACAGAGCGACTGCGTGCCTTTTGCATAATGAGTCAGCGAGTTATTATGTATAGCAAGGTTAAGCCGTTAATGGTGGAGCCGAAGCGAAAGCGAGTCTTAATAGGGCGAATCAGTCGCGTGCTGTAGACCCGAAGCCGAGTGAGCTTGCCATGGGCAGGTTGAAGCGGGGGTAAAACCCCGTGGAGGACCGAACCCACCATGGTTGAAAACATGGGGGATGACCTGTGGTAAGGGGTGAAAGGCCAATCAAACTCGGTGATAGCTGGTTCTCCCCGAAATGCATTTAGGTGCAGCGTCAGTCGTTCAGCATCGGAGGTAGAGCACTGGATGGGCTAGGGGGCCTACAAGCTTACTGACCCCAACCAAACTCCGAATGCCGATGCTCCAGAGACTGGCAGTGAGACCACGGGGGATGAGCTTCGT
>DAICZW010000065.1 GCA_027310965.1 bacterium
CCACGTAACCGAAAGCTTACCGGACTCGAAGGGATATCCTGAGTACCACGGGACACGCGAAATCCCGTGGGAAGCTGGGGAGACCACTCTCCAAGGCTAAATACTCTCTGGCGACCGATAGTGAACTAGTACCGTGAGGGAAAGGTGAAAAGCACCCCTGCGAGGGGAGTTAAAAGTACCTGAAACCGTATGCCTACAAGCAGTCGAAGGGCTACGCCCGGGCAGCAATGCCAGGGAACGCCTGACGGCGTGCCTATTGTCCGAATAGGGCGAATAGTATGTGGGAATAGACGCGAAGCGGGATGATCTACCCTTGGTCAGGCTGAAGGTGGCTTAAACGCCACTGGAGGGCCGAACGGTTGTGAGTTGAAAATCGCTCCGATGAACTGAGGGTAGGGGTGAAAGGCTAATCAAATTCCGTGATAGCTCGTTCTCCCCGAAATGCCTTTAGGGGCAGCCTCGTATCAATTGCCGCGGTGGTAGAGCTCTGAATGGACTAGGGACCAACCAAGGTTACCGAATCAAATCAAAC
>DAICZW010000066.1 GCA_027310965.1 bacterium
CCGCAAAGACCTGATGGATGGTTCCTGTTTATGGTGGGCAGTGTTTTGCATGTGTTCAATGTGCAGAGCATGATGAGGATAGTTGAACGACAAAAGGGCATTCGGTGGATGCCTTGGCACCAGGAGGCGATGAAGGACGTGGCACGCTGCGAAAAGCCACGGGGAGCCGCGAGCAGGCGTTGATCCGTGGATATCCGAATGGGGCAACCCACCCCTTTGGGGTATCGCCGCATGAATCCATAGTGCGGCGAGGCGAACCCGGATAGTCCCGTATGCGTCATGCCTTGTATGATCCTTGAGTAGGGCGGGACACGTGAAATCCTGTCTGAACATGGGGGGACCACCCTCCAAGCCTAAATACTCCCTGGTGACCGATAGTGAACAAGTACCGTGAGGGAAAGGTGAAAAGCACCCCGACAAGGGGAGTGAAATAGACCTGAAACCGGATGCCTACAAGCAGTCGGAGCACCTTATGGTGTGACGGCGTACCTTTTGTATAATGGGTCAGCGAGTTTCTGTTCGCGGCAAG
>DAICZW010000067.1 GCA_027310965.1 bacterium
ATTCATAAGTTTGCACCGACAATTTTATAAATCACCGCCATCGGCTCTTGCGCGATTGAGCGCAAAACAAATTCCATTTGTAGAACCGCCGCCTTGCCTCGGGAACGCTCGTTGTGGATTTCAAAAAACCCTTTTCGTATCTGGCTGAAACGCACGAGAGGACGCGAAGCGTCCGCGATGAAAATTTTGTAAGTTCTGAAATGTGGTGTTTGTATCATAACGTTCGGACGCATTTCAAGCAAAAATCCTGATCCGCTACCCCTTCAAATACCCCTTCAAATTGCCTGCGACGAATTGAAGGGGTAGCGAGTGCGGATTGTACCGTATCTCTTGGCCTTTTTGACCCCCGCCGGACAAAATCACAAGTCCTACTTCACTCCGAAAGAGGTCTGTTCAGCCCCCTCCGACACTCGCACTACCTAAGCCGGAATGTTTCTCGTGTCTTCGGGGGCTTCACCTCGTCCGATGGTGCCAAAATTCCTCCCCTAACCCCTCCTTTTGGCGGTGCCTCTAGT
>DAICZW010000006.1:0-1571 GCA_027310965.1 bacterium
GCCTACTATTCTCTATTCTGATTTCTATATTCTATTTACGCTATTTTATTTTTTCGTCTTTTTCATTTTTTTCGCCACGGCGGGTTTTTCCGATTCCGTCTCCGACGATTCGAACTCCTGCACCTCCACCGTGGAAACTTTATCGAAATGGTCTTTCAAAATATTCGCGGCCTTATGGAGCGCCGAAGAAGGGCTGATCGTGCCGTCGGTTGTGACCGTAATCCGCAGGCGGTTATAATCCGTCCGATCGCCCACGCGCATATCCTCGACTGTATAATTTACGCTTTGCACCGGCGTAAAAATCGCGTCAATGGCGATGGTGCCGATGGAAAGATGTCCGCCCTCCGCTTTACGCGCCTCAACGGGCACGTAGCCGAGCCCGCGTTCAACCTTGACCTCAATATCAAGCACGGCATCCTTTGCGGTGCAATGCGCCAAAATTTCGCCGGGGTTCATAAGCTCGACTTCGGAATTAAGCTCTATGTCGCCGCCCGTAACCTCGTGGTCGCCTTTCATTTTAAGCGTCAACACCTGCGGCTCGTCGGTATGCAAACGGAAACGGAGTTTCTTAAAGTTGAGTAAAATTTCCACAATATCCTCTTGCACGCCCGGGATGGTCGAAAATTCATGCGGCGCATTCTTCACTTTGATCTCCGTAACCGCCGCGCCCGGAAGCGACGACAAAAGCGCGCGACGCAAAGCGTTTCCCACCGTCAATCCGTACCCCGCGAAAAGCCCGCCGATCTCAAAAACGCCGTTTTTTTCGTCTTCGGAAACTGTTTTTATAAAAACCGCAGAACTGACATGAGTGAATTCCATATTATTTATATTTTGTTAATTATTTTTTGCCACACTCTCTTATTGGCATAGGGATCCTCGCCTCCGCGGGGATGATTGAACAAAAAACCGTTCAATCATTTGCTGAATGATTCGACCAATAAATTTATTTCGAAAGGCACCTCGGTATCTTTGGGAACCGACAAAACCTTGCCTTCCATTTTCCCGGGCTGGAGCGTAAGCCACGCCGGCGCATCGTACTGCTCCAGCGATTCTTTTTGTTTCGCAAGCGCGCCCGTAAGCTCGCTTTTCACTCCGATAATGTCGCCGACCTTCACCATAAATCCGGGCGAGTTCACTTTTTTGCCGTTCACTGTGATATGACCATGCAATACAAGCTGATGCGCCGCCGCGCGGGAAGGCGCAAAACCAAGGCGGAACACGACATTATCGAGCCGCCGTTCAAGAAATTCTATCAGCTTCATGCCGGCGGCGCCTTTGACGGCCTGCGCCATTTTATAAAGCCGTTTCATATTTTTCTCGTCAACGCCGTACATAAGCTTAAACTTATTTTTCTCCTTAATCTCAAGGCCGAACTCCGACATCGCCCGCGGACGCGATTTCGGTCCGTGCACGCCCGGACGGTACGGCTTCCGCACAAGGGCGGATTTCGGCGACAAAGCGCGCTCGCCCTTGAATCCAAGGCGCACGCCCAATGCCCGTTCTTTTTTTTCTTTTGGTCCGCGAAGCATGAAAATAAAATTAAATGATTATTAAAGGATAAAGCATAGCGA
>DAICZW010000006.1:1660-21650 GCA_027310965.1 bacterium
TGGAAAGAATGGTGAATCCATGGGCGATGAGCGACCGGATCGCGGAATCCCTTCCGCTGCCCACTCCTTTCACGATAACCGAAACCGTGTCCGGCCCCGTCGCTTTTATTTTTTCCGCAATAGCCGCGATCACTTTCGATGAAGCAAACGGGGTTGCTTTCTTCGGACCGGAAAACCCGAGCGATCCCGCCGATCCCCACGCCAAAACGTTGCCCGTGTTGTCCGTCACCGTTATGACCGTATTATTATAGGAAGCGTTGACGTACACCCTTCCTTCGCTCACTTTTCTCGACTTCTTGCCGGCCGCTGATTTCGGCGCAGCCTTTTCTTTTACCGCCTCTTCCGAAGATTGAGTTGTTACTTTTTTCTTTCCCATGTCTTAATTAGAATTTAGTATTTTAGAATATGGAATATGGAATTGAGAACGTGAATCGATTTTTTTCTATATTCTCTATCCTATTATTTAAGATCCACTTTTCTCTTTCCGCTGCCGGCCGTTTTTCTGATGTTTCCGCGCACCGTGCGCGAGTTCGTACGCGTCCGCTGCCACCGTACCGGCAATCGCCGCATATGCCGTATGCCGCGATACGCCTGTAATTCCTTAAGGCGTCCGATATTGCGCTTGATGACCTGCCGCAATTCCCCTTCCACCGGAAAATTTTTCTCGATGAAATTCTGCACCCGCAAGATCTCGTCAGCGGTAAGTTCCTTGGCGCGCTTATCAATGTCCACATTCGCGGCCGCAAGCACTTTTTTGCTCAACGTCGGCCCTATGCCGTAAACATACGTAAGCGAAATTTCTATCCTTTTATTATCCGGTATGGTAACTCCAAAAATACGCATGGTTTTAATTAGAATAGAGAAGAATATAGAAGTTAGAATTTGGAATAGAGTAATAAAATTTGGAATTTTAGATTGATTTTTAGCTTCTGTGCTCTCTATTCTTATTTCTCTATTCTTCTCTATTCTATTATTTTTTTATCCTTGCCTTTGTTTATGCTTCGGATTCGTCGCGCATACGACGTAAATCCTGCCCTTTCGTTTTACGATCTGGCACTTGGCGCATATTTTCTTGACCGAGCTTCGAACCTTCATGTTTTAATTAGAATTCAAAAGTTAGAATTTGGAATAGAGAATGTGGATTCTTTTTTCTATATTCTAACCCCTCTATGCTCTATTCTATTATTTATAATCTTCTCACGATTCTTCCCCGTCCCCCGTCGGGGCTCATCTCGATAAGAACGCGATCCCCGGGAAGAACCCGTATTTTATGAAGCTTCATTTTACCGGCCATATGTGCAAGCACCGTCTCTCCCGAGTCCTTAAGCTTGACCCGGAACATCAGGTTCGGAAGCGCCTCAAAAGCAGTCCCTTCTTTCGCTCCTTCCATGCTACAAAATAAAAGGCGCTATCCTTTTGTTGTTACGGCACGCTTGTTCGCCCTCCATTTCGATTCTTACGATATAATTGAACCCCATAAACGTAATGAGAGTATACCCGAGAAAGACTATTATTGTCAAATAGCGCGGAACACCCGTCCATTGCCGCTCTTGTTCCGTACTTAGTACTATAGTACGGAACAAGAGCGGCGAGGAAGTTTTGCTTAAAAAAATATTCTTAATTCACCGTAATCCGTACTTTTCCCGGATCGGACGGGATATTCGCGAGCCATGACGGCCAGGCGGCGATGGTGCCGTCGGCAAGTTCGGGAAGAGACGCGATCATCGAACGGGCGTCGGCGACGCTTTTGCCAAGAATGGCACTCCGGAAATTATCAACCGAAAACGCCGGTTCAATAGTTCCCGAAGCATCAAGCGTGAAACTCATAATACCTTTCGTAAAATCAGCCTGTGTTCCGCTGTAATGTATGTTTAAAGAATTATTAAAAGTGGAACTCACTGTCCTGCCGCTTTCCGCCTGCGCGAGCAAAAATGCCTCGAGTTTTGTTTTATCAAAACCAATCGCCTGAAAAACCGATTCTCCGAATACGTTGAAATTGCCGTTCTGGTCGGTGTTTGTATTCACGGTAAGTTTTGTGATCGTCGTCCCTGTCGCTCCGTCAAGAATTTCGAAATTTTCAGGAATTTTTGCCAAAGCGCCGCCGCTTGAGGTCGCCGATTGTAAGATATTTTTTACGTTGGCTTCCGCGGCGGCGATATCGCTCGCGGTCGGCACCGCCTTCTTGCCGACGAAACCTCCGGCAGTCAAGCTTGCGATGGATCCGTAAAAACCGTTATATTTCGCCGTACCCTGAAAACCCGGAACAGTAAGTTTCGTCACCGGACCGACATTATACGCGGCACCCGCCTGATCCGCGATAATCGGCGCGTTCAGAGAGGAGGGAACGATCTTCCCGTCCGCCACCTGCGCCCCGGGTACGGTCACGCGATTTACCAGACGGAATATCTTTCCGTCCGGCGTTACGAAGCGCGTCGTCGCGACAAGCACCTGCGGCGCCGCACTGTAGTCATTATAAATAGTAATAACACCCGTTGCTTTCAGCGAAACGTTCGCGATACCCGATGCGTGGAAAGACTGGACGGCGCTATTGGTTGCAATAAATACTTGCGCGGGAATAATATTGTCCGCCACGCCTACGGTCGACGTTGCAACCGATTTGTCCGCCATGAAAGCATGACTGTATCCCCACGGCGTTTTTTTGAAGTCAATCGTCACTTTGACGCTCCCGAAAAACTGCGGCACGGCAAAAAACACGGCGGCGATGACCATGACGCCGAGCACGATATAACCGATAACTTTTTTCGCGCCGCCGCGATGCGATTCCGATTCATCGCCATGCGCGTCGGGTATCGCCGTCTCTTTAAAAAAATTGTTTCCGCCGGAAAAATTTTTCTTTTCCGGTTCGTCGCTCTTTTTCTCAATCACTGCTTTTTTCTCTTCCGCTACGGACCGATGTTTATCGGCATCGCCATGCTTATCTTCGGTAGCTTCTTCCGTATTCTCATCTTCCTCTTCGTCTTCGCTTTGCACCGCGATTGTCACCGGCGTTTCTCCGGCTATTTTCTTTTTAATAGGCGTCCTTTTACGATCCACTTCCGGTTTCAGAACCGCGTCATTCCGTGACTTTGAGGAAAGAGGATTTACTTTGTGCGCAGGCGGCGGATCGTCGTCATTGTTATTTTCTCCCGAGAGAATATCCGAAAAGCCGCCGTGCGGCGATCCCGTCCAGAGAGGATGACTGCCTGCTATGCCGCTTTTGCGCGCGAAAGCCAGGATGTTCTCATCAACCGACTCGATCGTAATGTCCCGCCCCGCAGCTTCGACTTCCCGCTTCAGAATATTGAAATTCCGCATCGTCTTCCCCAGCGCCGAACCATTGGGGACCACGAGCGTAACGTCATTGTCGGGTTCGTTCAATATCCGATCAACGGCCTCCGCAACCCCCTCGTCTTTTTCAAGGATAATTTTTTTCATATCCTAAAAGTATATCATCTCTTCTTTATATATGGAAAAGGGCCGTGTGGATATCTCAATATAGAAGTCAGAATAGAGAACAAGGTAACTCCTCGCGCCCCTCTTTTCCGTCGTCCATGTACCTGTGGAGTAGGCGAAGCCGCCACTCCACAGGTCAAGGATCCGCGCTTTGAAATTTTCGGACCGGGAGCATGGATTCCCTCCTTCGGGGGGCAACGGAAGGGAAAATGCTTCGACGGAATCGGCGCTGATTATAGTGAGAAGTTACAGAATAAGAAATCGACTTCTATGGTTCTTTATTGCGCCAGCCAGTGTAACCGCTTCCGCAATTTATTATTGATCGCCGAATTGCTTTTGTCGAAATATGCCTCCAGGAACGGAATGAAGTAACGGAAAAGGGCGCCGGGATGGCTCGCGAACGCCTTCATGTCCACGGAAAAATTGAAATCCGCAAGAATCGCCGTTATGGGAAGATGTTCAAATGCCGTACCCGCAGCGCGGAACGGCATTTCAAAAGGCATGCCGTACGGCGCATTGACATAAACCGATCCGCCGATTTTCGATCTTTTCACTGCATCGAAAAACGCATCCATTGCGGGCTGAATCGTTTTTTTGAACACGTGCGCGGCGGGATCGGACATTGCATTCGCGCAATAAGCGGCATACAGTTCGCGCGCGGCGGCGGGACTCACGTGAAAATCGCGGCAGACGGCGTCAAAGATCAAAGAAAACGACCATGCGAATTTTTCCCGATAAAGCACCGCATGCCCGCCGGGCGCCTTGGTAAGAACGAAAAGCGATGCCGCCTCATCGTCCGCGATAATAAGCGCGAGCGGCAGCGGCCGGAACCGCGCGAGCGAGGAAAGACGCACTTGAGGAGATTCCGCGAAAAAAAATCCTTCATGCGCGGCGAAGAGCGGCTTCAGTTCTTCGAATAGTTCCCTCTTTGTGAATATAAGTTCAAAGAGGAGCGCTATTTTCTTGCCGGAACATCCGATGGGACTTTGGACCGCGCGATTATCAATCTTGAAATTGCTTGCCTTTGAAGAAACGAGAATCGTATGGATGTCGCCGGCATTGAGCCGATGCGCCGCCTCGCTCCGGCATTGATCGAAAATCATCGTCATCGCCTGCGCAATCAGATTCTCGAACTCAACCATCGTAATTTTCCCGTTCACCAAGCGCTCTTCGCGCGAAAGATCGAGCGGCACCGGAATGGTCGTCGCAAGCGACGAATCTGCAACCGCCATAATCCTCCGGTACGACTTGAAAAAATAATGCCCTTCCAGCGACCCGCGCGCGATTTTTCGGACGGGCGATCTGAAAAATTTCTTGAGATTTATTTTTTTCTCCAGCTTTTCGAAAATCAGATTACGATCTTCGTCGATGCTCATAAAAAGCCCGCTCGTCTCCGTAGGCGTAATCTCCAGAATAAGGAATTTTTCTTTGGGGCGGAAAAGATTGAGTGCCACGTTTTTATTCATTCTACCACGCCGGCGATAACGCAGAGGATCGCCAAAATACTTCATTCTAAAATTGCTCTTATGCGCCGGACACCCGCAGAAACCGCTTCTTCTTTTATGATTTTTATTTTTCCGATTTCACCCGTATGCGCGACATGCGGCCCGCCGCAGAATTCGAGGGAATATGCCTTTTCGAATCCGGGGTTCGCCGGCGTCGCGGATTTCGGCCCAATGGAATAGACCGAAACGCGATCGGGATATTTCTGCCCGAATTCATGCTCGGCGCCGAGTTTTTCCGCTGCCTCGCGCGCGAGTTCGCTCCGCACCACCGGCAGATCTTCCGAAATCTTCTCGTTCACGATCCGTTCCGCTTCTTTCTTTTGCTCATCCGTCATTTTCCCGCCGTACGAAAAATCCATACGGAGCCGCTCGCTCGTGATATTGCTCCCCCGCTGTTTTACCTCCGGCCCGAGCACGGTCTGCAATGCTTTCAATAAAAGATGATGCGCGGTATGCAACCGTGTCGTCTGCTCCGAATGATCGGCAAGCCCGCCTTTGAAAACGCCGGCGGATGCGGTCCGGGAAAGATCGCGGTGTTTCTCCATTTCCGCATCAAATAATTTTTTGAACTTTTCTTTATCGACAAATATTAAACGTCTCGCCAGCTCTTCTTCTATAAGTTCAAACGGAAAACCGTATGTTTGATAAATAAAGAATGCCTTCACCGGATCGACTTCATTCACCGCAAGGATTTTATCTCCTTGCTCCGGAGGAATCATGCTAACGTGTCCACTCCCCATAATTTTTTCAAGTTCCTTTAATCCTTCTTTAAGAGTTACGCGAAATTTCTTCTCTTCCTTTTCCATTTCATCAAGAATACGATTCGCATGCTCCGCCAAGCCATGTCCTTGTGGATACGCAGCCAAATATTTTTCTATAAAAGCCTGAGCGACAGAAGAAAGCGAACTCTGATTGGAGGTTTTCCCTTGAGTTGCTCCTAAGCCATCTCCAAATCGGATCGCGCGGCGAAGCAAGCGACGAATAAGATATCCACGTCCGACATTCGACGGAGAAACGCCATCAGCAATCAAAAAAACCGCTGCTCGAATATGATCGAGAATTATTCGGAACTCTTTTTCGTTCTCTCCATAAGATTTTCCGGTTTCAGCTTCTAAAACTTTCCGGGCATTTTCGAAAATATCGATATTAAAAATATCCGGATCATTATTTGCCGCAGCGGCGATGCGTTCCAGCCCGCCGCCGAAATCCACGTTGCGCTGCGCGAGCTTTTCGAAAGAACCGTCGGCGCTTTTTTTGTATTCCATAAAAACCGAGTTTCCTATTTCAAGAAAACGTCCGCAATCGCAGTTCGGATGGCAGTGCGCCCCGAACTCCAGCTTATGCACCGGCGTGCCGTCCGCGGTGAATTCTCCGAAATCGTAAAACACTTCCGAATCCGGGCCGCCGGGTTCGCCCGCGGGCATGTTCGAAGGCGCGCCCGCGCGGCTCCACCAATTTTTTTTGACGTCATAAGAAAATATCCTGCCGCCCTGCATTCCTTTCTCGCTTCCTTCTTTTTCCGAGCCGAAATCGACATACTTTGCCTCAATACCTTTTTGCGCGAAGAGTTCCTTCCATCTTTCCGTCGATTCTTCGTCGCGCGGAATGCCGGTCGCGGCATCGCCCGCGAAAACCGTCACATATAAATTTTTCGGATCGAGCCCGGCGCCTTTTTCCTTGTCGGTCAAAAACTCGAAGAACCATGCAAGCTGATCATGCTTGAAATAATCGCCGAACGACCAGTTGCCAAGCATCTCGAAAAAGGTCGTGTGCCGGTTGTCGCCGACTTCATCGATATCTTCGGCGCGGAAACATTTTTGCGCGTTTGCCAATCGCTTCCCTTCCGGATACGGCTGGCCCAAAAGATACGGCACAAGCGGCTGCATGCCGCTTCCCGTGAACAGCGTCGTCGAATCGTTTTCCGGCACCAAGGACGCCGACGGAATAATCACATGCCCGCGCGCTTTATAAAATTCAAGGAATCTTTTACGGATCTCGGAAGAAGTCATTGGATTAAAGATTCTCTCCTCTGTCGTCCTCGCGAAGGCGAGGATCCATGCTTTGAAAATCCAAAGGAAGAATTGGAAGCGTGGATTCTCAGCCAAGCCGAGGACGACCGAAAGGAATTTAACACGATATAAGGATGATAATTATCCCCGCCCTTTTTCATTGCTCGCTATTTACACCAGATTATCAAACCCTTCGAGTGCCGGCGCCTTGCCGTGTTCGCGGATTTTTTCGAGCGCTTTCGCCTCAATCTGCCGGATGCGTTCGCGCGTGACACCGAACGCTTTTCCCACTTCTTCCAAAGTATGGCTTACGCCGTCATCAAGCCCGAACCGCATTTTCAAAATATCCTGTTCGCGCTCCGAAAGATCGATCATAATTTCTTTAATAAGATCGCGCAACATGGCGCGCGCGGTCAATTGCGACGGCGAAGGATTTTTCTGGTCGGGAATGAAATCGGAAAGCGTGGAATCGTCCTCATCGCCGATCGGCGTTTCAATCGACAGCACGTCCTGCGAAATTTTCTGGATGTGCCGCACCTTATCGATATCAATCCCCATTTCGGCGGCGATCTCCTCCACGAGCGGATCGCGGCCGAGTTCCTGGATCAGCTGGCGGCGCGTCTGCGTATACTTCGAAATCGTTTCCACCATGTGCACGGGAATACGCACCGTCCGCGACTGGTCGGCGAGCGCGCGCGTGATTGCCTGGCGGATCCACCAGGTCGCGTACGTCGAAAATTTGAAGCCGCGGCGGTAATCGAACTTTTCCACCGCCCGCGAAAGGCCGATATTCCCCTCCTGTATGAGATCCAGAATGCTCAAATGCGGCGTGCGGTTCACGTAACGCTTCGCAATCGAAACCACGAGCCGGAGGTTCGCCTTCATCAATCGCTGCCGCGCTTCCTCGTCGCCTTTCTCGGAACGTTTCGCAAGATCGCGCTCTTCATCCTTCGTGAGCAACGGCGTTTTCCCGATTTCTTTCAGGTACATCTGCACCGCGTCCGGCACGTCGCTCCCAAACGCCATTTCATCGTCAAGCGTTTCCTTCTCGACGGTCTCTTTCGAAAAATCAATCAGCGCGGAGGTCTCGATCACCTTGATGCCCGCTTTCTCGAGACGGTCATAAATCTCCTCAAGCAGCGCCACGCTGTCTTCTATTTTAGGAAAATAATAAAGTATCTCATTGTCGGTCACGAACCCGCGCGGACGCCCGCGCTCGATGAGTTCGTTGAGTTCCGATTCATGGATCCGGACATTCTTCTCGAATTTCGTTTCCGGTTTTGATTTTATTTTCGGTTTATTTATCGCCGGCGCCTGCGTCTTTACGGCAGGATGTTTTGATAATTTTACCGCCGGATTTTTTGCCGGATTTTTTTTGGCGCTCTTTTTAACCTGCTTCGGCTTCGGTTTATGAAAAGGTTTCTTTTTGTTTATCTTCTTGGCTTTTGTTTTGATCAAGCGCTTCGCCTGTTTCTTTTCCGCGCGCCGGGCGTGTTTTTGACGCTGCGCCCCGGCTTTACGCGCCTTTTTGTTCTTTTGTGATATATTCATGGAGGATTCTGATTACCCATTATTTTACTTTAATTTAAAGATTATGCAAGCCGATTTCTTGTCATCGTCCGCCCTTGATTGCGCTCAATGGCGGAAACCTTCCCTTTCCCGCAATGCTTTTTTCAAAACGACTGTTTTGAAAAAAGCATTGCGGGTATCCGGCATCCGTAAATTTTTTTCGGAGAAAAACCTGGGCGGACAAGTATTCCGTTCGATAAGCCAAAAACAAGCCGCAAGGATGGCAGAAAGCAGAACCCGTCTCAAAAGCAGGCTCCGTCGGCCTGCCTGAAAAACTGCTTTTGAGACGGGTTCTAAACCAATAGCCGCTCATCGCCGTTCCCTGTCGGCAAGTTTTTTAATTCCTCCAATGCGGCCTTCAACTCGGCGTCATTGCCGCTCGCTTCGGCGTTCCTGACCGCAAGCTTGAGAATATTCCTTCGCTCTTTAATATACTCTTTCATAAGTTCGGTTTTGAGCGTTTTTATTTCCGCATCCGATGACTCGTTCGATGCGCGGAGAACGATAGTGCCGATTGTCTCATCAAGCGCCGGATCGTCGCTCTTTCGCGCACCGCTTTTCAAAATCTCCAAAATTTCCTTTTGCGGCGGCGCGAGATAATCCTCGCAATCGTCAAAAATACCGAAATCGTTTTTCGAAAGCGCGGCGGCAAACATCCGCTCTATAATAAGGTCGCGGCGCGCAACCGGCTTCGGTTTCTCCGATACTTCCGCCTGTCCGCCTCTTTTCGAATAATCCGGCGCGGTCGCAACGGAAATTTCTTCCGCTTCCTCTTCCAATACTTTGACGCCCACGCCCGTGCGGCGGGAGAGTTCTTTCATCCAGAAATCGCGTTCGACGGGACTCGCGATATCTTTCAGCTTTTCCAATACCGCGCGAAGCTTCAGAAGCCCTTCGCGATCGCTCAGCGCCGCGGTATCCGTCGGCAAATATTTCCTGAAATAAAATTCGGGAGCGGGTATCGCCGCGGCAAATGTCTTCAAAACGTTTTCCGGATCCGCCTGCGCCGCATCCGCTGCGTCTTTGAAATCAACGAACGTCGCGACCTTCACGGAAAAATCATTCGCTTCCGCGAGCGCGATCGCCCGTTCGGCGGCGTCCGATCCCGCCGTATCGTTATCGAAACTCAAAACAAGCTCCTCCGCAAAACGGTGTAATGTCCGTAAATGGTCGGCGGTCAAAGCCGTTCCGGAACTTGCGATGACGTTTTTAACGCCGGACTGATAACTCATCAGAAAATCCATCTGGCCTTCGACCAGCACCGCCGATTTTTTCTCGCGGATCGCGTCTTTGCTTTTCCAGAATCCGTACAAAAGTTTCGATTTCTGGAAGATCGGCGTCTCGGGACTGTTGATATATTTTCCCATGTCGCCGCGATCGAGCTGCGGCAGAATCCGCCCCGTGAAACCGACCACCTTCCCCATATGATTATGGATCGGGAACATGATCCGCCCGCGGAAACGGTCCAGCATCAAACCCCGTTCCGTCTTTATCGCAAGCCCCGCCTGCAGAAGATCCTGCGGCGCCGTGCCCATATTCAGAAAAAACATCGACAGCCCTTCCGGCTCGTTGGGCGCCCATCCGATTTCAAATTCCTCTATTATTTCCTTTTTTAATCCGCGGTCGGCGCAATACTTTTGCGCAATAGGCGCCGCCGCAAATGCTTTCTGGAAAAATTTTTTCGCGGTCTCGTTTAAATCGTACAACAAACCGCTGAACTTATATTCGGCGGGATTTTCATGTTTCAGTTCCACGCCCGCTTTCTCCGCGAGCGCGCGCATCGCCTCGCCGAACTCGATATTCTCATGGCGCATAAGAAACGTAAAAATATCGCCCCCGAGCCCGCAACCGAAACACTTCCACGATTGCCGTTCGGGCGACACCATGAACGACGGCGATTTCTCGTGGTGGAACGGGCAAAGCCCCTTGAAATTTTTTCCGGCGGGCGTGAGCACCATATATCCGCGGAGAAATTCCACGATGTCCAGCTTGTTTTTGATGAGTTCCGTGGTGGGCGATGACATTGCTTCGATTATATGTCCGCGGACAAACGGCGGCAAATGCCGCATGAACACACCCGCGCGTCGTTATTCGCCCTTAAATTTCAACCGCAAGAAATATCATGTTATAATGGAAAAAACATGAAAAACATATTCTATCGCTCCTTCGTACCGTGGATCCCGTGGGCGGTCGGACTGACGCTTCTTTTCGGCGCGATGTACGGCATAAGCCAGCAGGTGCTCCGGCAGTCGGCGAACGATCCGCAGATCCAGATAGCCGAAGATACCGCGGCGGCCATAAACGCCGGCGAACCGGTAACGGTTTTCAACTCGCAGACAAAAACCGATATCGCGACAAGTTTATCGCCTTATCTCGTTATTTATAACGCGAGCGGCGTCGTCGTCGCTTCAACCGCTCTATTAAATGGCGCGCCGCTCGCGGTGCCGCAAGGCGTGCTCCAATCTGCAAGCGCTTCCGGCAGCAACGGCGAAAACCGGCTCACATGGCAGCCGCAACCCGGCGTGCGAAGCGCCATCGTTGTCATTCCCGTAAAAGGGGTTTTCAACGGTTTCGTCGTCGCGGGCCGCTCGCTCCGCGAAACGGAAAATCGCGAAGACCATATCGGGCTGATCGCGCTCGCCGCATGGTTCGTTTCCCTCGCCGCGATGTTCGGAACTTTCGCCGTCATTGAAATCTTAAAGAAGAAAAGAATGCTTCCGGAATACTGACGGAGGTCAACCGGTCGCCGCGCTCAATAAAAATTCATCCCGCCCTGCTTCAGCTCTTTTCTTATCGCGGCATGATCGGGCACCGTCCGCGCCACCAACGCCCAGAATTTTTTCGAGTGATTGAATTCTCCGCGGTGGCAAAGCTCATGAACGACGACGTAGTCCTGAACTTTCTCCGGTAAAAATATAATCTTATAGTTAAAATTCAGATTTCCTTTCCGTGAACAGCTTCCCCAGCGCGTTTTCTGGTTTTTGACGCTGATGCGGCGATAATGAAAACCATACGCCTTACTGAATCGCTCGATTTTTTCCGTTACAAGCGCCGCGGCGGCGCCTTTATGCTTTAAATAATCTTCCCGGCCGTAACGCGCAATGGGACTTCCCCTGAACTGGCTGAAAAAATGAATTTTTGAAAACAGCCACGAAGCTTTTTCGCGGATAAACTGCTCGGCGATGTTTTCTTTGAGACCGGCCGGCGCCGTGAGCACGACCGAGCCGTCGCAATGCACCGCAAGCCGCATCCGCCGCGCGCGCCGGCTCTTTCGCAGCGTGTAAGAGACTTTTTTATCCTGTAATGCGATCTCTTTTAAAACAGCTTTCATCTTTCCATTGTCCGCTCCATCCCCGCCGCCGTCAATCCTTGCTTAATGAAGTTTTAATAAAACCTCATCCGCTTTTTTCCACATTGAGGCGCAAAAATTCGTATGCGACTTTCGGCGTACTTTTTTATCCCGCCGGAAGAAATTTCGGCTTCATATTTCGCGATGAGCGCCCCGATTTGTTCCTTGTCAATTTTTTCCGCCATGATCCTTATTGTTCCTCATGATAGCCGATTTTCGGAATTTTTGCTGCGGTAAAATTTTTATCATCGCTATCCGTTCGGGGCGGTGTAAATCGTAAAAGCTCTATTTCTCGAACGTCAGGCGCGCAAGACGGAGGATATCGTACGGGATGCGGCCGTCGAAATGATCGAAGACGGGCTTGAGCGGGATCGCGCCGAGCTCGCGCATCGCGGCGTGGATATCGCGCATTTCGTTTTCTTCGATGCTGCCGCGGGCGATGTGCGCGGGCGCGGGCGGCGGCAGATCGCCGCGCATCTGTAATTTTTCCAAGTGCGCTATGATCGTTCCTTCGGTGAATGACCGCGCGGCGGCGATTTCGAAAACGGTCTTGCCGTTTTTCACGAGCGCCAACGTTTCGAGATATGTGTTCGGCTTCGGCGGTTTCACCGGCATCGCGGCATACGGCGTCGCCGAGGGTTCGATATTGCCGCCGCACGCGCGGATAAATTGCCGTTGCATATCTTCGATTTTTTTAAAATCCATGCCACGGAATTTCAGTAATGCCTCATCCGACACTGCGCGAAACGCGGCATCTTTCGCCAGAATATCGGGATGCACTTCCAGCGCGCGTTCGTTCAAACCGAGCAAGTGCAAACCCGCCAGCGTCCGCAAACGCGAGAGCGCGACATAGCCCTGCCCGTATTCGAACGCAGCCGAAAGATCAATGGCCGCCGCGTCGAGCGACATGCCCTGGCTCTTATGCACCGTAATCGCCCACGCGAGCCGGAGCGGTATTTGCGTAACGGCAGCGAGTGTCTGTAATTCGATTTCTACTTTCCAGTCATCCGGTTCGGCGATGATCGATCTGCCGGCGCGCGTTGCGACGACCGGCAAACCGTCATCATGCCGAAACCCGACGACCGTTCCTGTCGTGCCGTTCGCATATTTTCCTTCGATGCTATTCTTCGTGAACATCACTTTCGCGCCGACTTTGAGCCGCAGCGTTTCCGGCGAAAGGCAGCCGCGCTTCAACTGTTCAACAAGCTTCGGCTGGCCGCGGCTTTCCATTTTGAAAACATGTTCTTCACCTGCAAGCTTCGCAAGTTCCCGCTCATTCACGCGGTCAACGTCGCTATTGTGCGAAAAAAGTTTCGTGATGCCGTCGTGCACCGTTCCGAGCCGCGCGCCGCGTTCGAGAAGTTTGCTTTTATGGCCGTCATCCAGCGACCCCGCACGGAGCGCGCTCAAAATTTCGAGAAATGCCGCATCTTCCTGCCGGTACTGCTCCGAAAGATAGCATACCGTCGGAACAAGCGCCCGCCATGCCGCCGATTCGTACGCGAATTGCGCGCCGCTCGCGGCCGTATTCGCAAACGCAAGCCGCGCATCAGGATCTTCGTTCCGCCGCACGATCGGCGGAAGCTGAAAAAAATCACCGACCAAAATAACTTGCATACCGCCGAACGGTTCCTGCGAACCGCGCACCGCGCGGCAGACGGCGTCCACCATATCCAGCGTTTGCGCGGAAAGCATGGAAACTTCATCTATAATAAGGACGCGCGCATTCGCGATCCGGCGCGCGGCGCGCTTATTGCCTTCGATCGCGCGAAGATCGTGCCGCGTAAGCCCGCTCTTGATGCCGATGCCGCTCCACGAATGGATCGTCATGCCGCCGATATGGGTCGCGGCAATGCCCGTCGACGCCGTGATCGCGGGCGCGATGCTCCGCTCCCGCAGATACGCGACATACCGGTTCACGAGGTGCGTCTTCCCGCTGCCCGGTTCGCCCGTCAGAAAAACATCCGCGCCGGTTTTCAAAATTTCAAAAGCTTCCTGCTGAGTCATTGTTCAATATTGTAATGCAAATGCATTAATAATACAGCTCACTTATTAAAATGAGATTAAAACCGCCTATTGAACGACAAAACTGAACACCTTATTTTTTTATATCTCCTTTCAATTCAAAATGATAAATGAGTTGAAAAATTTATATGGCGCCGGTAGGATGAAGGGGTAGCTAGCGACAAGGGTGCGCGACGCCAGCCATCAATAGCCACGGCATTCGCGCGTGCTTAGCTCGGTGGCGGAGGAAAAAATTCTTATTTTCTCATTCTACGTCCCGCCGCGGTTTTATGATAGCGCCTTGTCGGATAATGAGCGCAGTGGCAGAGCGTCTCGTTTATTCATCCCGTTAGAGATCCTTATGGACGTTTAGCTCAGTGGCAGAGCGTCTCGTTTACACCGAGAAGGTCGTGGGTTCGATCCCCTCAACGTCCACACCAAATAAGTCTCTAACGGAACAAGCCTTATACGAAATACTGACAGGCTCGGTCTGGACGCTTTATGAAAACCAATGCTTTTCCCATTTATTTTCTTGCAACGCAGAAACTGATCGCACTTTAAACGGGGTAAGGGAGGAAGGCCGGGGACTCGAATCCTCAACGCGCGCTTTTTATATCCTGTCGTAGCCCGCTCCGGCCAGACGAAGGCGGGAGTCTGCTCAACAGCTGCTTCTCTTCCGCTGGATTGAGTTTATAGAAATTCTCCATAAGTTTCGCGACAAGAACGGGTCCCGTACCGCCGGGCGTCGGCGTATAGAAAACGGGCGACTGACCACCGTCTACCGGCAAACGCGCATAATCGAAATCCCCCGACAGCATCCCTGTCTCTTCATGGCATCCGTCAACGGGCGTTTGGCGTCTTGCATATCCGAAATCGATTACGGCGGCGCCGGATTTGAGCATTGCCGGCGTGATAAGCCCCGCCCTGCCCGTACCTATAATCACAAGATCGGCATATTTCAGCAAGCTGAGATCGCTCGTACTGCGAAGAAGAACGGTTTCCTTCGCGCGGCGCATGATCCAATGCGCAATCGGCCGGCCGATTAAAAACCCGAGGCCGACGATCGCGGCGCTATGCGCCGCAAGATCGTACTTTTGCGTTTCGCAAATTAATGCAATAACGCCCACTGCGGGCGGAAGCGCTTTCCCTTGTCCCGCGTAAAACGCGCCAAGCGCGCGCCCTCCAAGAACGTCGACGTCTTTTTCCGGCGGAATGGCATTCAAAACGGAATACCGGTTCAAATGATCCGGCAACGGCAGTTGCACGATCACGCCGCCGCACGTTTTGTGCGCCGCGATTGCTCCGACCTCGCGCCGCAATGCGTCGCTTTTTATTTCCTCCGGAAACCGGTAAAGCCGGAAATCGACGCCGATTCTTTTCGCGGCGTTTTCCTTTTGTTTTAAAAAACTTATGGATGCCGGATCGCCACCGACCAATACCGCCGCGAGAAACTTCTTCGGCTTCGGAAGCTCCAAAAGCCGGTTTAAAATATCATTCGCGATTTGTTTGCCGTCGATGATCATAAATGCAGATATTTTTTGCTTGTCATCGTCCGTGAAGACGGACGACCCGCGCTTCCAATCTTTTTAAATTTTCAAAACATGGGTTCCCGCCGGAGTCTATCCCGAGTTTTCGAGGGGCAAGGATGACAGAAAATCGGATACCGATAAAAGGGCGCCTATCTCCCCATGTCATTATCGCACTTTGTATTTTTTACAAAGAGTCGTCACCTCGCCTTTCACGTTTTTATTCCGGACAAGCACGTCGTCAATCAGGCGGGCGATTATTGCCATCTCTTTTTCTTTCATGCCGCGCGAGGTCAACGCCGGCGTGCCGAGGCGGATGCCCGAAGGATCCATGGGCGGGCGGCGGTCGTAGGGAATCGTATTTTTATTGACGATAATCCCCTGCGCTTCAAGCCGGTCGCTCGCTTCCTTTCCGCCGATGCCGCGCGCCGCAACGTCAACCAAAAGCAAATGCGTATCGGTGCCGCCCGAAATAACGCGCCATCCCGATTTTTTAAGCGCGGCCGCGAGCGCCCGCGCGTTCCGCACAATCTGCCGCGCGTATTTTTTGAACGACGGATTTAGTGCTTCTTTTAATGCAACCGCGGTTGCCGCCACCTGGTTCATATGCGGCCCGCCCTGCAACCCCGGGAAAACGGCGCGATCGATCGATCGCGCGATATCGATCGCGTTCCGCGCCGCGATCTTCGAATCGCGGCGCGCGAAAATCATGGCGCCGCGCGGCCCGCGCAAACTTTTATGCGTCGTCGTCGTCACGACATCGGCATAGGGGAACGGCGACGGATACGCGCCGCCCGCGACAAGACCGGCGAAGTGCGACATATCGACCAACAAATACGCGCCGACCTCATCCGCAATGGCGCGGAATTTTTTGAAATCGATGATGCGCGGATAGGCGGTGAATCCCGCGACCACGATGCGCGGCTTTTCTTTTTTCGCCATGCGCCGGATCGCTTCGTAATCGAGCAGTCCGGTTTTCTCGTCCACACTATAAAGAACCGAACTCCAGAATTTTCCCGTCGCGGAAACGGGTTGTCCGTGCGTCAGATGCCCGCCCATGTCGAGCCGCATGCCCATGATCTTCGGCATTGGAATTTTTCCGCACTCCGCCGGTTTCGGCGGACACGCAAGCGCAAGGCATACCGCAAGGTTCGCGGGCGAACCGGAATACGGCTGGACATTCACGCTCCAATGCGCGGGCGACAGACGGAAAAGTTCGAGCGCCCGCGCGCGGCAAAGATTTTCGAGTTCGTCCACGCATTTATTCCCGCCGTAATACCGCGCGCCGGGATATCCTTCCGCGTATTTATTCGTAAAAACAGACCCCAAAGCGCGGAGGACATCCCGTGAAACGATATTTTCCGACGGAATAAGATCAAGCGTCGTTTCCTGCCGCTTTGTTTCGTCCCGTATCAATTTTTCAACAATAATATCTTTCATGATGTTCTCATTTTATATCAAAGCGCGCCCAAAGAAAACCGCCGTAATTTGTTTTTATATGCAAACCGGCGTTATAATTTTCCCATTATGATCCTTTCCGATCGCGACATAAAAAAAGCGCTCAAAGAAAAACTGATTTTTATAGATCCGCTGTTCCCCCGCGCCATCCAGCCCGCATCGGTCGACCTGCATCTCGGCCCCGATTTTCTGGTGTTCCAGGCGGAAGAACACACGTGCATCGATCCGAGAGAACCGCTCGACCATATGATGAAAAAAATGAAAATCGACGCAAAACGGCAATTCATCATCCATCCGGGCGAGTTCGCGCTCGGTATGACATACGAAATCGTAGGCGTGAGCAGCAGCATGGTCGGACGGCTTGAGGGAAAATCATCGCTCGGCCGCATCGGGCTTATCATCCATGCCACCGCGGGCTATATCGATCCGGGCAATAAACTCAAGGTAACCCTTGAACTCCACAACATCGCAAACCTTCCCATCAAGCTCTATTATAAAATGCCGATCGCGCAAATATCGTTCAGTCCCGTTTCGTCGCCCGTGGAAAACCCTTACGGCAAAGAACGGCTCGGCAGCAAGTATTACGGCGCCATGAAACCGCAGGCATCGCAGTATTGGAAAAATTTCAAAAAAAATAACGACTGGATAACATTCGAAAAATAACGATATGGAAAAAGCGAATTTTCATGCCTATAAGCCCGATTTCCCGGGAGAACAGTGGACAGAAGGAGAACGTCTCATCCTTTCGCCCTTCGCAAGCAGTCTCGACGAACCCGTTGCCGTCCTGCGCAATCTTCCGCCGGAAATCGTGGGAGCGTTGTGTTCGCGCGCAAGCCGCGTCAGCGGATCGCTCATCCGCGCGCTCCACGATGAATATTTCAAACCGATCCTTGACGGCGACCCCGAACTCGCAAAAGAGCTTCGCGCGACCATCGAGTTTTTCCGCGTGCGCGGCTTTAAAAATATCCTGAACAATCAGCGCGCGCAGGCATTCTATGCGAAATGGCTTTCCCAATACGGCGACGATTCCATCGCGCAAATAACCGGCACGCATATCGTTTTTTGGGGAATCTCGCAAGTCGCCATGAAATACATCGAAGACCAGCGTATCGGCCTCGAACCTATCGAAAAATCGACGCGCTATGTCAATTTCGGCGAGAAGATCGGCGGCAGCTATCTTTATTACACCCCGAAGCCCGATCTTGAAACGGCAAAATTACTCGATGAATACCGCGCAATCATGGACGGTCTTTTTGAATCCTATAACGGCCTGGTCGCGGATCTCACGGCGTGGCTTAAAGAAAATTATACGGAAAAAGATGCGGTACTCGAAAAGAAATCATTTGACACGCTCCGCGGCATTCTTCCCATGGCAACGATCGCGCAAGTCGCGTTTCGCGGCAACGCGCAGGCGTTTGAATACCTTATCAACCGCACGGCGGCGCACGAACTGGGAGAGTTCCGGTGGATCGCCAGCGCGTTAAAAACCGAACTCGATAAAGAAATCCCCTCGCTCCTTCTGCGCGTCAACGACGAGAAATCCGGCCGCTACCAATCCTATCTTGCCGGCCGCCGCGCGAACACCGTAAAAGCCGCGCGGAAAATTACACCTGAACTCTTTAAAGAAATAACGCCGGCGGCGCATCCCGTCGTCCGGCTTGCGGAATACGATCCCGAAGGGGAAAACAAAATCATCGCCGGCATTCTTTTTTCTTCAAGCGCGGAAAGCTGGATTGCATGCCTTGCTGCCGCGCGGCGCCTTTCCGAAAAAGAAAAACAGGAAATCATCGATGCCTACCTGACGGGCAGGGATGCCCGATGGCAGAAAGTCGGACGGGCGCTCGAAAACTCATACGTGCGGTTCGATATTCTTATGGACAGCGGCGCCTATCGCGACCTGCACCGTCACCGCATGCTGACGCAGGAACGCCAGCTTTTTTCCGTCGCGCACGGCTATAGCGTACCGCAAGAAATCGTCGATGCCGGCCTTGAAGACCGTTATCGCGCGGCGCTTGATTCCGTCGTGCCGCTCTTCAAAAAACTGGAAACTGTTTCTCCCGAACTCGCTCAGTACGCCGTGCCGCTCGCATACCGCGTCCGCTTCTATCAATATGAAAATCTCCGCCAGTTCTTCTGGGAAGCGGAACTGCGCACCGGCCCGCAGGGCCATCCCCATTACCGTTTTATTGAACAGGAAAAATACCGCTTGCTCAAAGAAAAATTTCCGCATCTTGCAAAGGCCATGCTTGTCGACACGAACCAATACGATTTCGCCCGCCGCGGCGCCGAAGAAGCGATAAAGGATAAAGAAGAGAGGATCAAACAGAAAATTCGGGGGCGTTCATAAAAATCCCGGGCTTAATATCCCGGGATTTTAATTTTTTTCGCTCTTCGCGGACGCGCAAACGGCAAACGGCTATCGCTCAATATTCAGCGCACCGCACACCGCATCCCACACTTTTTCGCCGACATCATCAAGGGAAAGCAGGGTTCCGTTTTCCACGCATTCGATAACCGTAAAATCTTTCGGAAAAAGTTCCGCAATTTCAAGATAAACTCTTTCTGCGCGTTCAAGGTGGGAAATGTCACTCTCGTGAAGGTCGCGTTTTTTGCCGCCGATATACGCGCGGTCGCCTTTTTTATCCACAAACCCCTGGGCAATTGCCGCCGGCACATGAAGAATGATATTGAGATCCGGCTTGGGAATCCCGAGCCTGCCATACTCAAGATCATAAAGCCACCTAAAAAAATCCTGCCTCTTCTTTTTATCATCAATCTTCCCTCCCTGATGGCCCATATTGGAACCGACGTAGCGGTTTGCAAGCAGCGTTTTCCCTTCGGCAAGCCATTGCTTCATCTTTTTCTCGCTCGCATCAAAACGGTCAAGCGCATAAAAAAGCGATGCTTTTTCGGGCCCGATTTCTTTAAGCGTACCGTACTTCCCGTTGAGATATTCCGTGACGAAATACGACGACGGCTCCCCATATCGCGGAAAGTCGAGCTTTTCCACGGCGAACACCTCCTTCAGTTTCGGCAACAGCCGGTTGAACTGTTCCGTCTTGCCCGAACCGTCGGTTCCTTCAATCACAAAAAATTTTCCAGCCATAAGTTTTTTAT
>DAICZW010000007.1 GCA_027310965.1 bacterium
ACGTAATCCCTTCGACCCTCTGTCGCATTTTATGCGGAATATCATCTCCCGTAAATCGATTTGATTTATTTATGGAGAACATGGAATCCGTATTATTTTCTTCTTGAATTTTCCGTTTTAATCCTTATACTGTACAATATCGGACTCATAGTAAAGTGAGCTTCGTAAAAAAGCGAGCGAATCAATTGTCGTCCGCTCTCGTTTCACTTACTATTATTTATTCAGTTCCCATAAGGGCCAATAGTAAAATGGACTCGCGCCAAAAAGGCGCGGTAATCAATTTGTTATCCCGCCCTGAATTTCATACAATAGATAAGCATGGGCCCATAGTAAAGTGGTATTACGCGGCATTCGCATTGCTGAGGCGGGAGTTCGATTCTCCCTGGGTCCACAAATAAAGGAATGAAATTCAGGGCGGTGTCAGCATTCGCATTGCTGAGGTCCGGGTTCAATTCTCGGTTGGTCCACAAAAAGGAAAGTGAAACGAAGGCGGCGTCGGCATTCGCATTGCTGAGGCGGGAGTTCTGTTTTCGGGAATTTCTCTTTACGATCTCCGGTCCAGCGCGCTGCCGAGCGTTTCGTCGTCGGCGAATTCTATTTCGCCGCCGGTGGGAAGGCCGCGGCCGAGGCGGCTTGTTTTTTTCGCGAGCGGGGCGAGTTCTTTCATCAGGATGGATGCCTGCAGGTCGCCGAGCGCGGTCGGATTGAAGCCGAAGATAATCTCGTCGGTTTTTCCGCCGAGCCCGCCCTCGGTAGCGTTTTTTCCTATAAAATCCTTCAGGCTCTGCATGCGCTTTTTTTGCCAGTCCTCAAGCAGTCCGGTTTTGGGTATGGGTCCCACGATACAATAGCGGCCGGTGAATTTTCCGGTATTCTCGAGCGAAATAAGGTCGGTTTCTTTTTCAATAATCATAATGACGCCCTGCCGGCGGGTCGGATTCGCGCAGATGTCGCAGAGATTGCCTTTATTTTGGTGGATAAAAAAACAGCGTTCGCAGATCTTGAGCGTGCGGAGATTATTGATGCTGACGGCGAGATCGTGGATGTCCTCTTTGTTCTCGTTCACGAGATAAAATGCGAGCCGGATTGCCTGGCGCGGGCCGATTGAAGGAAGCCGCGAAAGCCCGTCAACGACGTTTTTTATGGGATCGGGGAGTTTCATGGATACTAATGATATATTTATTTCTGTAGAGACGGGAATATTTTATCGCCCTCATAGAAAAGATTTCTGTCGTCCCTTCGAAGGAGTGGATCTATGCTTCCAATCTTTTCTGAAATTCTTAAAGCATGGACCCTCGCCTCCGTGAGGACGACAGAGAAGAGGACATCCTTATTAATTTACATTACTTCGTTTATAAACTGATATCGAACCCTCCGTCGCTTCCGGTGTCCTCGTGCCGACGGTCGATATTCTTGAAACTTGCGTGTTCCGCGTCGAAACGCAGGTCGACCTCGCCTGTCGGACCGTTCCTATGTTTTTGTACGAGAATCTGCGCGACGCCTTCTTCTTCAGGCGCGATCGCGACGCCATGTTCGCGGTCTTTACGGTAGATAAACATAACGACGTCCGCGTCCTGCTCGATGGAACCCGATTCGCGGAGATCGGAAAGCCGCGGCATTTTGTGGTCGCGTTGTTCCACGCCGCGCGAGAGCTGGGAGAGCGCGAGAACCGGCACCTTGAGCTCGCGGGAGAGCGACTTTAATCCGCGGGAAATTTCCGTAACCTGCTGGACCACGTTGTCGGAATTCGTGCGCGGTTTGATGAGCTGGAGATAATCGACAACGAGAAGATCGAGCCCGTGTTCAACCTGAAGCCGCCGCGCCATCGAGCGCATCTGGAGGATATTCAGGGTGGGGGAATCGTCAATAAAGAATTTTACCTTTGAGAGCTTGTCCATGGCGCCCTGGATCATCGTGAAATCCATATCGTCCGTGATGCGGCCGGTCCTGATGCGCCACAGAGGAACCGTCGATTCCGCCGAAATGACGCGATCGATGACCTCTTCGCGCGACATTTCAAGCGAAAAAACGCCGACCGTGTGTCCCGCGCGCGCCGCGTGCCGCGCGATGTCGAGGGCGAAAGATGTTTTTCCGAGCGACGGCCGTCCGCCGAGGACAATGAGCTCCGATTTCTGAAGTCCTGAAAGGAGGTTGTCGAGTTGCGTAAAGCCGGTCGTGATGCCGCGGAGCTTTGCGCCGCCGCTATGGAGATTTTCGATGCGTTTTAGGGCGGTTTCGAGTTCTTCTTTGAGCGCGACAAAATTCTGCGGAAGCGATTTTTGCGAGATGGCGAGGATCTTTTGTTCGATATCGTCCAGAATGTCGTCAACGTCCCGCGACGACTCAAAAACATCTTCCGTGATTTCGGCAGAGGCTTTCACGACGTCCCGTAATGCTTTTTTATCTTTTACGATCTTTGCGTAATGCTCCACGTGCGATGCGGTCGCGATGGCGCTCGTGAGATCGGCGAGATACGCCGAGCCGCCGATATCTTTTAATTGTTCCTTTTCTTTAAGCCGGTTGGTCAGGCTCAGGACGTCGATCGGCTGATGTTTCGAATATAGTTCAAGGATGGCGCCGTAAATGGTTTCGTGCGCCGGCGCATAGAAATCAGAAGGGATCAAAAGATCCGCGGCGCGGAAAATCGCATTCTCGTCGATAAGGATGGCACCCAGAACCGCCTGTTCGGCTTCGAGGTTCTGCGGCGGGATTTTCAGTTGGGATTTTTTTAATGTTGCCATGGAGGAATAATTATGAATGGTAAATTATGAATGATAAAAGCAGCCATTTCTGTCATCCTCTTTCTTCGGGAGGACAACAGGAAAAGCAATGAACGTGAGCGATGTTTGGCATCAATCAATTCATCCCGGATATATAAACGGTTCGAACGGCGTATTTGTATTTTCTACTTTATATCCTAATGCATTTATTTTTTCACGCAAGCGATTGGAGTGCTCAAACTGTTTATTAACTCTGCATTGCTCCATTTCTTCGGCAAGTTCCTTTATTTCTTGAGGAATTTCGGGATAATCAGCGTTCACGCCGAACAGTTTTAATACTTTTTTAATGAAATCGATCGCTCTACGCAAGGCGTTTTCATCGAGCTGGGAAAGGCGTTCATTGGCGTCGTTCAACGCCTTAAAAACAAAACCTAATGCTTCCGGAGTATTCATGTCGTCGTCAATGAACGCATCGAATTTCGAATAATCGTAATCATCCAACAAGACACTTTTTGTTTTGAAAGTTTCCTGTTTTAAATTGAATTCTAATTTCCATAAAAATCTTCGAATCGTGTTCAGGTTGGTCCTTGCATCTTCAGCCATTTTTTCGGTGTAATCTAACGGCATGCGATAGTTATGCATGAGCGTCATCCATCGCAAAACCTCCGGCGGATATTTTTCCATGAATGCGCGTATCGTTATAAAATTGCCGAGGCTTTTCGACATCTTTTTCCCGTCGACAAGCAGCGCGCCGGTGTGCATCCATATTTTTACGAACGGTTTTTTGCCGGATGCCGATTCCTGCTGGGCGATCTCGGCTTCATGATGGGGGAATTTTAGATCGATGCCGCCGCCGTGGATATCGTATTGCGGGCCGAAAAACTTTTCCGAGATGGCGGTGTCCTCGATGTGCCAGCCCGGCCGTCCGTCGCCAATACCGCTTTTCCATGAGGGCTCTCCGGATTTTGAAAATTTCCAAAGGCAGAAATCGCCCTTATTCCGTTTTCCGACCGCTTCGTCAATGCGCGAAACGGCATCTTCCGCTTGCAGCGTGTTTCTCCCCGAGAGTTTCCCGTAATCCGCATCTTTCGAAATATCAAAATACCAGCCGTCGCCGTCTATTCTGTAGGCATATCCTTTTTCGATAAGCCGTTGCACTTGATCGATTATTTCCGGCATGAACGCCGTGGCGGCCGCGTACAGTATTTTCCCTTCGCGCTTCGCCTCGTTTTTATCTGACGTCATTTCAATGCCGAGGGATCGCATGTCGTCCTTATAGGCCTGCGTAAAGAATTTTGCGAACTCGAGCGGCTGCTTATTTTCTTCGACGGCGCGCTTGATGATTTTGTCGTCGATGTCGGTGATATTCTGGAGGTAAAAAACGTCATATCCCTGCGATCGCAGGTATTTCGCGAAAAAATCAAAAAAAATATACGTCCGCGCGTGCCCGATGTGCGCATAATCGTACACCGTAGGGCCGCACACGAACAGTTTTATTCTTTCAGCGTCCGGAAGAGCTTCTTTTTCCTTCGAGAGCGTATTGTAAAGCGTGAGCATGATGGCAGGGGCAGTGTTAAGTTTTTTTATTTTCATTCTTGCCATTCCGGGAAAGTTTCCTGATTTTTCAAGAAATCTTCTTCTGGAAAATTCCGGTGGACAAGGGCTTCTTTGCCCGCAATCCGGGATCCATAGTGGCAAAGAGGGCGTGGCTTCCGGATGAACGTTTGAAGATTCGTGTTTTTTTCGGGATGACAGAATGGCGCGTTTAAAACACTAAAACCAATTCCTCTTCTTAAAATAAATACCAAGCGCAATGACTCCCGCCGCCATGGCGCAGACGATGATCCAGAATCCTCCCGCGCTGTTGATGAGAGGCGTATCCTTTGCGTTTATACTGAACAGCGTGGCGATGAGCATGAAAGGGAAGGTGACGAATGAAAGCACGGTGAGCGTTTTCATGGTGCGGTTCACCTTCGCGTTCAAAAGCTGGTTATTGGTGTCTTCGAAATCGGCGATGGCTTCGCGGCAATCTTCGAGCTGATTCACGATATTGGCATGATTACCGAGGATGTCGTTCAGGTATATTTCCGCGTCGCCGCCCCAGAACTTCATGCCTTTTGAAAGCAAGGCGCGGAGGGCGGGTTCCTGGAGTTTCACGATGATGCGGTATTCGGAAGCGTCGCGTTTCAGATAGGTGAGTTTTCTGAAAATTTCATCCTCTTTATTTTTGAAGAGTTCCGTGCCGATGGCTTCCACCTTTTCCCGCATGTGGCGGAGCTGGCGTTCCTCGAAAACGGTGATGTGCTCCATAATCTTGAACATCAGTTCAAGCGAGGATTCTTCGCCGTCGAGACGAAAGTTCTGGAATACTTCTTTGAACGGTTCGTATTGCAGCGTGACGACCGTGTCCTTCGTGATGACAAAATCAATTTCCATCCGGAGCGATGTTTCGTCTTTGTTGTTATAGACGGGCACATAGCCGATAAAAAAAAGATAGCTTTTGAATATTTGAATGCGACCGCGGACGGAAGGATTACTCAATTCTTCGGCGATCACGGGATGGAGCGCGAATTCTTTTTTCAGCCACGCGATGTCTTTTGCCGTCGGCGCCACGATATTGATCCACGTAACGCCCTTATTTTTTTGGATGTCCATGCCATTTATTATATGCCGTTCGTATTTTTATGCAAAAAATCCCGAGGCATGCCGGGATTTCGGAATAGCGCCGCATGCGCTACACTTAAAGCCATGAAAATAGACGTGCCGGAAGAAGTGCGGTCGGTTGCGCGGGTTTTACGGGACGCCGGATTCGAGGCGCATCTTGTGGGCGGATGCGTGCGCGATCTTTTACTTGGCGCCGCGCGCGGCGGGCGCATTGAACCGAAAGATTGGGATATCGCGACGAACGCGAAGCCGGACGATATCCAAAAAATATTCTCCGGTTTCGAAGGCGCGCCTGCGGACAATCCGGCGACGGTGTATGAAAATGACTTCGGCACGGTGGGCGTGAAAACCGGCTCGGACGATCCGGCGTTGAAAGTAATAGAGATAACCACGTATCGCATCGAGGGAAAGTACACCGACCAGCGGCATCCCGACGAAGTGAAATTTGCGAAAACCATCGAAGAAGACCTCTCGCGCAGGGATTTCACGGTCAACGCGATGGCGCTTGATGTTGTACATGTTCTCAATGCTGAAAATGTCGTAATGGTGGATAAATCATCAGAACAGGCAAAGCGATCCGACAGGCAAAGCGATCCGGCCATTACCATTTCCGGCCTCATCGACCCTTTTGGCGGGCGCGCCGATCTTAAAAACAAAATCATCCGCACCGTCGGGGCGCCGGAAGACCGGTTTTCCGAAGATGCGCTCCGCCTGATGCGCGCCGTGCGGTTTGCGACAGAACTTGATTTCGAAATAGAATTGAACACCCGCCGCGCGATAGAGAAATGTTCGCGCGAACTTGCGGTTATCGCGAAAGAACGCGTGCGGGACGAGCTTGTGAAAATGATGACGGCGTCACGCGCGGCAAAAGGAATTCTTTTTCTTGAAGAACTCAATCTTTTAGAGTACGTCCTCCCGGAACTTCGCGAGGGGATCGGTATCGACCAGAACAAGCATCATGTTTATACGATTTTTGAGCACAATGTCCGTTCGCTCGATTACGCGGCAAAGCAGGATTATTCGCTTGAGGTGCGCATGGCGTCGCTTTTGCATGACATCGGCAAAACGCGCGCAAAAGGCGGCACGGGCGCCGATGCCACTTTTTATCAGCACGAGTATATCAGCGCGAAGATGGCGGCGCGGGCGCTCGACCGGCTCCGGTTTCCGAAGGAATTCATAGAGAAGGTCGCGCATCTCGTGCGGCGGCACATGTTCTATTATAACGTCGGCGAAATTTCCGATGCCGGCGTGCGGCGGTTCCTCGTGCGCGTGGGGCCGGAAAATATCGACGATCTCCTGAAGGTGCGCGAGGCAGACCGGATCGGTTCAGGCGTAAAAAAGGCGATCCCGTATAAATTGCGGCACCTGCTTTTTATGATCGAAAAAGTGAAACACGATCCTTTATCGCCCAAGATGCTCAACGTGAACGGCGAGGACGTGATGAAAATTTTACGCATCGCGCCCGGGCCGCGCGTGGGGTGGCTTTTAAGCGCGCTGCTCGAAGAAGTGCTTGACGATCCGGCGAAGAACGGGCGCGAATATCTTATAGCGAGAATCGAGGATATCGGCGCCATGTCCGATGACGTCCTCAAGGAAGCGGCGCTCCGGTCGCGCATCAAGAAGGATGAGTTCGAGGCCGGCGCCGAGGAAGAGATGAAAAAGAAATTTTATGTATAGCTATGGTAGCGTTCTAGCGTTATAGTGTTACAATGAGAAACGCGCCAGGACATCAGAACCATGCAACATTACAACCATTACAATGAAAATAAAAATTAAGCGGTTTGATAAGAGTTTGCCTTTGCCGAAGTACCATACCGACGGCGCGGCGGCATTCGATCTCGCGGCGCGCGAAAAGGTGGTTATCGAACCCGGAAAAATCGGCTACGTTCCCCTGAATGTCGCGGTTGAGGCGCCGCACGGACATTTCCTCCTGCTTGCCACGAGAAGTTCGACGCATAAAAAGGGGCTTGCGCCCGTGAACGGCGTCGGCATTATCGATCCCGATTATTGCGGCGATGACGACGAGGTCATGGCGGCGTTTTTGAATTTTACCGACGGGCCGGTTGTGGTCGCGCGCGGGGATCGGGTGGCGCAGGGGATGTTCGTATCATTTTCACGCGCCGAGTTTGACGAAACGGACGAGATGAAAAACAAAACCCGTGGAGGGTTCGGCACGACCGGCGCTGCGTAAGAAGATGATCCGATATCCGTAACCGGAGCCGCTCTGATTTCGGACGAACGATGATAATCCCGTCTGTCATTCTCGCGGAGGCGAGAGTCTATGCTTTAAAAAAGAAAAAGAGAAAGAATTAAAATTCAAAGCATGGGTCGCTCGGGTCAGGCCAGACGATGAGACGATGACAGGACGGAGGGGAAGCGCAGGCGAACCAATGAAAGCCTGACACGACGGTTATGGATTTCTGATCTCGACTATGCTACAATAGAGATATAAAAAGCGGCCATTATGGCATCTTTTTTTGAACCAAAATGCCCGAAAAAAAAGCTAAAAAAACGGACGATAAAGACGCCGCCAAAGGCAATGCATCGTACGGCGCTGAAAATATTATCATCCTTGAAGGCCTTGAGCCGGTACGGAAGCGTCCGGGAATGTACATCGGCACGACGGGGTTGGATGGCCTGCATCATTTGATCTGGGAGGTCGTTGATAACGCGATCGACGAGGCGATGGCGGGGTATGCAAAGAATATTACGGTCGAACTTTTGCCGGGCAACCGGGTTTCCGTGACGGATGACGGCCGCGGCATTCCCGTGGATATCCATGCCCAGACGAAAAAATCGGCGCTTGAAACGGTCTTGACCACGCTCCATGCCGGCGGAAAGTTTGAGAGCGGCTCGTATAAAGTTTCGAGCGGTTTGCACGGCGTCGGCGTTTCGGTGGTGAATGCGCTTTCGGAAACGATGAAGGTGGAAGTGGAACGCGGCGGCGGCGCGTATGTACAGGAATACAAGCGCGGCAAGCCGGACTATAAAGTGAAAAAAACCGGCGCGTCGAAAAAGACGGGGACGAAAGTGACTTTTTCTCCCGACCCGCAGATATTTCCCGAGATCGAATTCAACGACAGGAAGATTTTCGACCGGTTGCGCCAGCAGGCGTATCTTACGAAAGGCATCCGCATCAATTTTTTCGACCGGCGGCCGGAGGTGCCGATTTTTTACGGTTTTTATTTCGAAGGCGGCGTGCTGTCGTTCGTGAAGTATCTTGCCCAGAAAAAGAACCGGATCCACGACGATATTTTTTACGTCGAGAAAGAGCAGCAGAAAATAAACGTCGAAGCGGCGTTTCTGTACATCGACGACACGAAGGTCCAGGAAATGAGTTTCGCGAATAATATTTATACGCCGGACGGCGGTACGCATCTGACGGGTTTCCGTTCGGCATTGACGCGCTCTCTTAATACCTACGCGCGTGCGGAAGGATATCTTAAAGAAAAAGAAGAAAATCTTACGAGTGACGACATGCGTGAGGGGCTGGTCGCCATTATTTCCGTGAAGGTCGGCGACCCGCAGTTCGAGGGACAGACAAAAAATCGCCTGGGGACGGTTGAAGCGCGCACCGCGACGGAATCGGTCGTGAACGAAGCGTTGAAGGAATTTCTCGAAAAGCATCCGGCCGAGGCGAAAGCAATCATTGCAAAAGTTCTTTTGACGGCGAAAGCGCGGCTTGCGGCGAAAGCGGCGCGCGAAACGGTTTTGCGCAAAGGCGCCTTCGAAGGGCTCACCTTGCCGGGGAAGCTCGCCGACTGCATTTCGAAAAACGCCGGGGAATCGGAACTTTTTATCGTCGAAGGCGATTCCGCCGGCGGTACGGCGAAGCAGGGGAGGAACCGCCACACGCAGGCTATTCTGCCGTTGCGCGGAAAAATTTTGAATGTCGAACGGGCGCGGCTCGACAAGATGCTTGCGAACACCGAGATTCGGGCGCTTGTTGTCGCGATCGGCACCGCGATCGGCGATGAGTTTTCTCTCGAAAAGCTCCGCTATCATAAGATCGTCATCATGACCGATGCCGACGTCGACGGCGCGCATATCCGCACGCTTTTATTGACGCTTTTTTACCGTCATTTCAAACAGGTGGTCGAGGGCGGCTATATTTATATCGCCCAGCCGCCGTTGTACCGCATCCAGCTCGGGAAAACGGTCCGTTACGCGTTCTCGGATGCGGAGAAAGATAAAATAATGGAGGAGATGGCGAAAATGGCACCCGCGAAAGCGGCATCAAAAGCGGCGGCGAAGAAAAAAGAAGCGGCAGCAACGGAAGACGGCGGCGAAGAAGCCGTCGAGACAACAGAAGAGGGAACCGGGGAAGCCGCCGGTTCGAAAAGGACGCCGAGCATCCAGCGTTATAAAGGTTTGGGCGAAATGAATGCCATTCAATTATGGGAAACCACCATGGATCCCGAACACCGGCTTATGAAACAGGTGACGGTTGACGATGCCGAGGCCGCCGACAAGTTTTTCGATATCCTGATGGGCGACGACGTTCCCGCGCGCAAGAATTTTATTCAGATGCATGCCGCAACGGTGCAGAATCTTGACGTGTAAACGCCGCCGTGAATTATTAATATAATTGAAACCAATCTCAAAAGCAGGCCAGCGGACGCTGCCTGAAAAGATGCTTTTGGGACGGGCTATAGGACTACGGATGAATAAATTTCGCAATTCTGAAAATGCTCCCGAAGAAATCCGGTCGAACGAACCGGAAAAACCGCCGGAAAAACTAATTGGTCCCGAACCGCATTTGCGCGGCATTCTTAAAACGCTCCGTATTTTGGAGCCGGAAGAACGTCCCGACGGCGAAATCGAGAACTGGAAAGATCTGTATGAAAAGGTGAAGCCGTATCATACGATGTACGAATTCACGGAAAACGTGCGGGAGGCGGTATGCGATTATCTCATTAAGAAAATTCCGAAGCTGAAGGAAGCGGTTCCGTCCATCGAGGATTTGAATGAGGAAAAATTGCTTCACGCGCTGGCGCATAATTGGTTTTCGGAACTTGAAGAAATAGGCGGACAGCGGCGCGAGGTATTGCTTACGGTCGCGGCGCATGTCGTGAAGCGGATCGAAACGTTGGCGGAGAAAAAACTTTTGGGTGAAGCGGATCCCAAAAAACTAGGCGAACTCGGCATCGATCCGTCCCTTCGCGATCTTATCGTCGACCTGCTCGATGCCTCAGCGAAGGCCGATCCTCTTTTTGTGCGGTTCCTGGCATATTCCCAGTTGAGCGGAAACCCGCCCGAAGCGGCGACGCCGACGGGGTTGCATCTTCCGGGGGATTTGAAAACGCATACGATCGCCGAGCTTTTTCCGCACGAAGCGAAATTTATCGCACAACGTTTTACGGCAATAATTGAAAAGGACGCCGCATGGAAAAAACGTCCCGGCGGCGATGCCATGGCGCGTTATATCGAAGTTCTGAAACGATTTTACGAATCGAAAAATACCGAAGAAGCCGCGCGGATTCAGGATGAGATCAATCGGGGCTATGCCGAAGTCGTTGCGACTGATTTTCCGATAATTTTAGGAGCGTCCGGAACGGGATATTATAAAGAACCGTATCTCGATCCTGAGTTTAAGGTTTCCATTGCCACGGCGGAAGCGAATCGCGAAACGAAGGACTTTGCGCGCGCGAGGGATATCATGGCGGATAACCTCGGCGTTATCGGCGCGGCGGCATTCGCGGGGAATGTCCGGAAAATGGGCGTAAAAAGTTCAATCATTCTTGGCGGTTTTGGCGCTAACCTTACGTTTAATGCTGCCGCAGAAGAGGATCCGGTCTATTCGCTTTTTCTGGATGAAGAGATTAGGCGATACGATCGCTTATTTCCGGCATATCGGAATGTTATCGAAGGCGCGGATAAAGTGTTTTCCGGTATGCCGGAAAAAGCAAACATCGACTATCTCGAAAAGATGTCGCGCACGGAGACGATGCTTCACGAGTTCAGCCATCCAGTGCATCCATCCGAAACCGAGCAGGGCCGACGTCTCGGGAGGAGGCCGCTCACGATCATCGACGAGGTGAAGGCGGAAATAGTATGGCGCGCACTGATTCCCGATATGCTGGAAGACGGTTTTTTCGGCGACAAAGAGCAATGGGCTGCCGCGACATTAATGGGGCTTGTGATGTGCCTCAAAAACGAGCCTGACGTATACATCAAGGCGGAGGTTTATAATCTTAATAGTCTTTTCGAGCAGGGGATCGTGGAGTTCAAGAATGGAAAGCTGGCGATACAAAATGTGGATGCGTATTATGCCGCGGAAAAGCGGCTTGCCGCGGAAGTCCTTGCGCTTTATGATGACGAAACTATGACCGAGCGCAAAGCCGCAGCATGGGTTAAAAAACGATGCGCGCCGTCCGAGGCGTCGCAGGAATTCATATCTTTCGTGAAATCATTGCCTTATTAGAAAATAGATTCAAGAATTGGGAAGTTAGCGTTGAGCGTTAGGATTTTTTTATTTTAATTTTTTTTAAATCATGCTTCTTATAAAAACGAAAATCGGTTCCAGCTCCATCCACGGCATCGGATGTTTTGCGGATCAGTTCATTCCGAAGGGTGCGCTGGTGCGAAAATTTATCGAGGGATTCGACCTTGAAATTCCGAAGGGGAAAGTCGATGCTTTGCCCGACGCGGCGCGGGAACAATTTTTGAATTACGCGTACTTCGATAGGGAGGCGAATTTGTATACATTAAATCCTGATGACGAGCGTTTCGTGAATCACGCCGATGATCCGAATGTCGGGGAGGATCCGTCGCGCGACGATGCGATGGGCGAAATGTATGCGCTGAGGGACATTCAGGCAGGGGAGGAATTGACGGAAAATTATTACGAATTCGATGATGAGGCGCGGATCAGAATCGAAAAATGAAGTTCAGCATTGAACTTTCGATAGCGTCGCGCGGCGGCGCGGACTGGTTTGGGATAATCGAATATGCTCGTGCGCTCTTTTCGCCAGGAGTATCCCGTCCCGGATTCCATAAACGGTTATCTTGAGAGAGGGGAACGAAAGACGCCGTCCTGTTTTTCTGATTCTTTTCCGGAGTTCGGTCATCGTGGGGAGTGTTGCGTCTTTGTATTTTTCAGGAAATTTGGTTGCGGCGCCGAAAAGATTATAGTCATATATTTTTTTCTTGTCATCCCTGATGGAGGCAGGATATGCGGGAAGCGGCAAAAGCCGATCGCCGTACTTTCCGGGGATCTTATGATACCACTGTCCGAATTCTTTTTTGACTAATTTTTCCCACAGGTCGAAATTCATGGCGGCGTGGTGCATGGTTCCCGTGCACAGCTCGCTTCCGCAATAACACGCATGCATGTCGCAGGTTGTTTCGGTATCATAGGGCGCATACATCCAGTAGCCAAGGGAGAGTTCTTCTCCTTTAAATATTTTACGTAATGCAAAGAGCAGCATGTGTCCCTGATACGGGTAGATATCGCAGTTGTTCGCGCATGAATGATTGACGAAATGAATTCCCTCTATTGCGGGGTCGGCTAAAATATCATATTTCTTTCCTCCTGCCATATCGTACAAGCCGTGTTTTTTTTCATCGGCACTGTCCGGCTTGATGAGGGTTCCCAGATAGTCGCCGATGACCGTGCCGGCTTCAATAGCGCGCGTGGCGAATACGCCGCGCCCTTTCTTCTCCGTTTTTTTGACGGTGTACCACGAAGAGGGGATTAAAAACATATAAAGTGGTTGCAGTATTTTTATTTACGGTAAAGAATATGAATCGCTGTATTGGGAATAATCGGACGTGAGTTCTTCGCCTGCGGCAATGTCTCTTTTGGCGGTGAAAAGGCTTTCTTCGTTGACGTCTTCGACGTCGAGGTTCGGAGCGTTCGAATGGTTTAGGAAATAGGTGATATTGATCTCGTTCAGGCTCCGCGCATCGCAGTAAATAGCGCCATTTTGGATGACGTAAAATGCTTTTACCATTTCTTTCACGGCGTCCGGTATTTTTTTATTTTCCATTATCTCTTTCTCGGGCACGGGGATCACGTCGACGTCTCCATAGGTGACGAATGGATTCACGCCTTTCGGAATGTTTTTTATCGCGAAAACGCCCACGCCGTGGATCGGCGATCGTTGTATCCGGCAATAAATATTGTTTTCGAGATCGTTGATGATAGCGTCTTTTTTCATGGCAGAAAATCTTAAGAGTATGATACTATTGTATCATACTATCTATCATGAAAAAGGATTATGTGGCGCACAAACGCGCGTTATTAAAAGATCTTGCCGATACGTGGTGCAAGCTTGCGCCGTCCGATATTGAAGGCGTCGGTGTTTTCGCCATACGGAACATTCCCAAAGGAACGCATCCTTTTGCGGCAGGGCAGGAGGACTGGATTGATGTGGATAAAAGCGAGTTTAAAAAAATCCCGCGGGAAGTGCGCGCGCTGATTGATGCCTACTGTCTTTCCGTAAAAAATAAATATACGTTGCCGCGTTACGGATTCAAAATATGGGATATGGCGGTATTTTTAAATCATTCAAAAAATCCCAACATCGTTTCGATAAACGACGGCGATGATTTCGTTACCGTACGGCCGATTAAGAAAGGGGATGAATTATTGATTGATTATAAAACTCTTGATGACAGCAAGGGAAATTATTTCTAATATAGGCAATCACGATGATTTTTTTTGATGATGTCATTGCAGAGCGGCCGCGCATTGAAGAAGCAATTCGAAAGTTCGGCTATGCCCCCGAGCATAATTTTGATTGGTACCGGTTTTATACCGATGACGGCGAGAGGGATGTGTTTGCGGCGGGTGATCACGGCGAAGGACTTCTTACCATGACGAGTGATGGAGAAGCGCGCGTTTTCTCCGGTCCTGTTGCGTCTCCCGGGCGCCGGGTGTTTCTTCTTGCTGAGTATATCGGGCAAATATTCCGCGAAATGCCGGATATAAAGAAAGTTTGGCTTGAACTCGAAACGTCGCTGCGGAAAGAGCTGTTGCGGGCATTGCCGGAGCGCGCGCATGCCAACCCCATAAATTACACGCTTGTTTGGCCGGTTATGAACATGAAGACGTTCGATATTACCCTGCCCGGCAAGCACTATAAATTTTTACGGAAGGAAAGGAACGGGTTTTACAGGGATCATACGGTCACGGTTGCGGACGCGAAGAAATTCGAAGATAAAAAAAGCTTGCGCGCAATCATTGATGTCTGGAAAAAGAAAAGGAAGGTTCACGACAGGGCGTATTGTGCGGAGTATTATCACGTGATCGACGGCAATTTCGAAGGGACATCGACCGCCCGGGTTTTTATCGTCGACGGAAAGGCCGTTGGGATCAACGCCGGATGGATGATCCCCAATAGCGACCGGTTTTACGGCGCCATAGGCATCCATGATTATTCGATGCCCAACCTTGGAGCGATGCTTTATCTCGAAGATCTTGCATGGCTGAAGAGCCATGGCTACGGCGAGGTGGACATGGGCGGCGTTGAAGAAGGAGGGGGATTGGAGTTTAAAAAGGAATTCATGCCCGAATCGTTTTATAAGACCCATGTTTTTTCGGTGGTGAGGCGTTGAAATGCCGTCATTGACTATTGCGTTTATTCTTACGGGAGTATTAAAATAAGACGTACGCGTTTGAAAGAAAATCATAAGAAAATTTCTTCTCTGTCATCGTCCGGCCTCGATCGTTGCGGAGGGTAAATTCCGACGGACGACCCGCGCTTCCCATCCGGCGCAATGCTTATTGCGTCGTCCTCGCGAAGGCGAGGATCCATGCTTTCATTTTTTTTCTTAATTTCAAAGCATAGGTCGTCCGGCCAAGCCCGACGATGACAAAGAAGAAAATGCCTCGTACTCGGCGCAAGCGCGCACATCCTGTAACATAAAAAAATCATGCAAAGCGAAGAAGAGATAAAATCTGTTCCGATATTTGATGGAGCGTCGCCAAAGACGCAGGATCCCGCCGTACCGGAAAAATTCTCAAAGAAATTCCTTTTTATTTCCATCGACGGCGACGGCACCGATCTGGCGTGGAAGGTGAAGCAGGAAGGGAATGAAGTCAGGATGTATATCGAGGAAGAGGAATACCAGGATGTCGGTGACGGTTTTGTCGAAAAGTCCGATGACTGGCGGACGTCCGTCGACTGGGCGGATGTCGTTGTCTTCGATGATGTCCTGCACGGGGAACACAACCTCGGAAAAACGGCCGACGACCTGCGCGTGCAGGGGAAGCTGGTCATCGGCGGAAGCGCCTATACCGACCGCCTCGAATACGACCGCGAGTTCGGACAGCAGGAAATGAAATCGGTCGGCATGCTTACGCTGCCGCACTGGGATTTCGATAACTTCGGCGCGGCGATAGAATTCTTAAAAACGACGCCCGGGCGGTATATCTTCAAGCCGTCGGAAGGGAGTTTTGATTCGCACATGAAGAACCTCCTTTTTATCGGGCAGGAAGAGGACGGCAAGGATCTTCTTGAAGTGTTCGAGCACAACAGAAAAAGCTGGTCGCGCAAAATCAAGCGGTTCCAGCTCCAGAAGTTCGCTTCGGGCGTGGAGATCGCCGTGGGAGCGTTTTTCAACGGCCAGGATTTCATCACGCCGGTCAATGTCAACTTCGAGCATAAAAAACTTTTTCCGGGAGACATCGGCCCTTATACGGGCGAGATGGGGACGCTTATGTTCTGGACGGAACCGAATTATTTTTTCAACGCGACGCTCGGAAGAATGCTCGAGCGGCTCCGTGCGAGCAAGTATGTCGGGTATATCGACATCAATTGCATCGTGAACGGGAAGGGTATTTATCCTCTTGAGTTCACGTCCCGTTTCGGCTATCCCACGATCAGTATCCAGATGGAAGGCATCCTGAGTCCCATGGGAGAATTTTTATACGCGCTCGCGAAAGGCGAGCCGTATCCGCTGAAAACGCAGAAAGGGTTCCAGATCGGCGTTGTGATCGCGACGCCGCCGTTCCCGTATCATGACGAAAAAATGCTTCAGGTTTATAAGGATTCGTCGATCCTTTTTAAAAAACAAAACATTGAAGGAATCCATCTGGGCGACGTGAAGCTGGTGGATAACGACTGGAAGCTTGCCGGCAAGACCGGCTGGTCGCTTATCGTGACCGGCTCCAATTCGACTGTGGAAGACGCGCGCCGGCAGGCGTATCGGCGGATCGACAATATCATGCTGCAGAACATGTTTTACCGCACCGACATCGGCGGGAAATGGCAGGAAGAAAGCGACGAGCTTCACACCTGGGGCGTGCTGTAAGAAGAATAAAAATATCAGTTCGCTTTGCCGTCCTCGCATGGATTATCGACCAGGTCGAGGATGACGGAAAAGAGAATATCGGACGACGAAGAAAAGCAGGTTACAAATGATAGATGAAGATCGACGTTCCGGCTTTGAAATCAGGTTCGGGGACGTTGCCCATGCCGGATTTCACGGGACGGAGTGCGGTAAGCCACGCATACGTGTCGGAAGCATTGCGTGTTTGTCCTTGACCGAGCGGTTGCGTGGCAAGCTCGAGCGTGTTTACCGAAACCGCGAGCCAATGGATGCCGTGATCGGCCGGATTGCCTTTTGACGACGACCAGTCGACTTCTTTCGCGCCCAAAGCGTACGACGGATTCCCGCCGCCGAAATAATCGACGGCGATTTTATCCACCTTTGGATGCGCGGCGACCCAGCTTTGGAGGCGCAACAGGTCCTGTCCCCAGTCGTAGTTCGAGTCGGTGACGTAATGATAACCGCCCGCGACGCCGCCGCCGAATTCATTGAAGTAGGAAAGGAAATATGGCGCCGCGAATGCCGTTTCAATAAAGAGCCACGCAATGAGGATAACGAGAAAAATATATTTTATCGCGGACACGAAGAACGATCGCGCGGCGGCGGCAAGCGATGCCGGCGTGAACACTCCGGTCGGCAAATATATCTTCGCAATCCATCTTTTCCAGACGCCCGCAGCGAGGATGTAGATGAAGGGGATGGTGGGCATGAGGTGCCGGATGCCGATATTCAGGGTGCTGTGCATGCTGTAGCCCCAATAGAGCGCGATGAATGACAGCATTGCGAATTCCGCGAAGTTCACGCCGAGGTAGTCGAGGAATATTTTTTTCACGCGACCGCGGGCGGCGATTGTTTTTTTGGCGATACCCCACAGCGCGAGCGCGAGCGCGAGGAAAACGATGATGAGCGTGGGAATGGGTTCTTTGAGAAGATAGAGCACGGGGAAATAGATCCATCCGCCGCTTCCCACGACATGCCCGAGGAAATAAATGGTGTTGCCGCCGGAGACGCGCTGCAGCACCATAAGGACGCCGAGCATATATTGCGCGTATGGCCGCAGGACGGGATTATGAGTCATCCAAATATCGAGGTCGGCAAGACAGCGGGAGCCGTGGCAGGACTGTCCCGCGGGCGTCGGGCCGCCGCCGAAAGAATTCAGGATGGATACCGTATCGCTTGCCTGTTTTGCCGCCGGATAATGCGCCGTGAAAATAAAATAAACAGGATAGACGATAAAAACATAGCCGATTGTGAAAATGAAAATAACGTTGCGGCAATAATACCAGCCGGCGGCGATGAATTTTTTAAGCCGCGCGCGATGTTCACTTCCGTTCCAGTGACCGGCAACATCGCGGATCCAGAGGACGGCGGCGAGAAATATGAAAAGGGGGACAAGGAGCGGCGCGGAAAATTTCATAAGCTGTGCGATGCCGAAAGCGAGTCCCGCGTACCAAAGATGCCTGGTTGAAGGCGTGTCGATGAACTTCAGGAAAAAAAATGTCGCGAGCGCGATGCCGAAAGCGGCGCCGACGTCGGTCGTCACATAATGCCCGTGGGCGAGCACGTTCGGCGAGAGCGCGAAAAGCGTCGCGGGCAGGAGCGCCCACCAGTCGCCCATAAGGCGGCGCGCGAAAAAATAGATGAGGATGATAAGGAGAATGGTGACGAGTATCGGGAATATGCGCGCGGTCCGGATGATGGCGTTGGCGTCATTGCCCGATTGATAGAGGAACTCCGTACCGACCGCCCATTGCGCATTTACCTGGTTTTGCCATGCGTCGCTTCCGGTCGGGAACGTCGGATTCAGGAAAAGCACCGGCAGCATCGCAAGCGCTTTCATGAGCGGCGGATGCTCGGGATTGAGACGGTAATCGAGATTGTGTACGTAGCCGTAGCCGGCCGGAATATGCGCAAGCTCGTCCATAATCGCGGAATCGGTGTTCGCCGCCCACAGCATAAAACTAAAAGCGATGATGCAGACGATGCCGAGTGTCATCAAGGCAAGTCGCGTTGATATTTTTTTGAGCATAGTGGAATTATAGCATAAGGTGATATCCGCCCGCGGGCATCGTCCGGCTTGGCCAGGGACGATGACAAAAATATAAACATCGGATATCCGCGGGTATGGTAAAATACGGATCATGGATCATCGATCTGAAAAAGAAGCGGAACGGATGGAAATTCCGAGGCCGCCGAAATCGCCGGAAGCAATGCGCGCGAAAGAAGTCGCAATGGACGACATAAAACCGCGGAGCCGCCATGGCGGCGTGAGGGATTTTTTTACCCGCTCGACGGGTGCGCGGCATTTTGGCGGGCGAACAGGGCGCGCCGCTAAAAAAACAACGCCGGCGGAGGAATTTCAAAACGAAGGCCGCCGTTCGCTTCCCCGTGGCGTCGTCTGGGGAATGGCCGGTCTTGTTATTTTTTTTATCGGAGGATGCGCCGTTCTTTTTTATTCCGCCCGCCTGAACGCCGTCCGCATTGTTTCGACCCGTATCGGCAGTCTTGAGGCGGGCGCGCAGGATTTGCAGAATTTCGATTTGAAAGATGCGGCGCGTGAATTTTCGGCATCGAATGAAGGATTGTCGCTTGACCTCAAAAACGCCGCCGGCGCATTCGGTTTCTTGTTCGAGCATGGCGGACCGTTCCATTCCTTTGTCGATATCTCGAATAATCTTTCGTCGCTTTCGGATGAATTGAACGGGCTTGAATCATCGTTTTTCGATTTTTGTTCGACCCGCAACGGCGGCAATCTTGTCGCGGAACTGGCGGACATTCGCGGTACATTGCACGCGATCGACGCGGAAAGCGGCGGTATTTCCGGCGCACTCACGCTTGCGGGAAGCGCCATGCCGGCGGGAACGGATCTCTTGTCTTTAAGGACGAAAATGGAAAATACCGAAAATTTTTTGGATGCGTTCGTGCCGTGGCTCCAGGCGTCCGCGCCGCATCACGTGCTCGTGCTTTTCCAGAATCCTTCGGAGATCCGTCCTGCCGGCGGTTTTCTGGGAAGTTATGCGGACGTCACGCTTCAGGGCGGGAATATCACGGACATCGCCGTGCATGACGTGGCGGATGTCGATATGACATTCAAAGAAAATATCGTTCCTCCATTGCCTTTACAGGCCGAAGTTTCCCGTTTTCGTCCCGCCGACGCAAACTGGTTTTTCGATTTCGCGGATTCGGCGTCGGAGACCGTTTCGTTTTTCGAGAGGTCGGGATTATACGCGGCGTCATCTTCGGATTCCGGTACCGCGAACGGCGTGCCCTCTCGAATTTCACCATCCGAAATTTTACAGAACAAAATTTCAGGTGGTTTACAAAGCAAAATTCCGGCGGGCGGGGGAGAAACATTCGACGCGGTGATCGCCGTTTCTCCGAAAGTGATAAGCGACCTCTTGTCGCTGACCGGCCCGATTTCCGTTTCGAGTACCCGAACGGTTTTCGATGCCGCTACGTTCCTTGTTCAGATTCAGAAAATAGTGCAAAACGGACAGGCGACCGGCGCGACCTATCCGAAGAGCGTGCTTAAGGAACTTATGGAGGCGATGACGCAAAAAATAGCGGCGCTGAGCGATACCCAAAAGCAGGCGCTTATTCCCATGGCGACGGACTGGATAAACGGCAAAGATGTCATGTTCTACGCCAAAAATCCGGCGTTTGAAAATTTTTTCGAGCAATATAACGCCGCCGGAACGGTCGCCGTCTTGCCGCAGGATTTTGAAGGGGATTATCTCGCCGTCGTGGACGCGAACATCGTGGGCCAAAAGTCGGATCTTTATATCGCGCAAAATGTCGATCTTGAAAGTCAGATTAACGCGGACGGCACGGTAAGCGACAACGTTATCATCAGCCGGAAGCATAACGGCAACCAGAGTCCGTACTGGTGGTACCGCGCGCCGAACCAGGATTATCTCCAGCTGTTCGTCCCCGACGGGTCGACCTTATCCAATGAGAGCGGCGGCTTCGCGAAAAATATCGCGCCGCCGGTTGCGTATGCGAAAATGGGATACAGCACCGATCCGATGGTGTCGGCGCTGTCGTCGACGCAGAAAAATATTTTCGGGTATCCGGTTTCGTCGCACGAAGAATCGGGAAAGGAAGTTTTTGCGACGTGGGCGCGCGTCATGGCGGGGAATACGACGACGGTTTCCTTCGATTATTCGCACCGGCTGTTTTTGCCGCCCGCGGACGGCATGAGCTATCAATTCATTTTTGAAAAGCAGGCGGGCACCGCGCGGCACTACCGGTTCGACATTATGGCGCCGATCGGTTTCCGGTTCGCCGAAAATAATCTTCCGACCTACGAATACGAATCGGCCGATCCGCCCGGCCGTCTTGTCATAAACCTGACGCTGAAAAAAATATAATTATCAGTTAACTTCTTTTTCCCCCGACTTATGCACAGCCCCTCTTTTCCCATCTATGCTATAATAATGAAGAGATAATAACGTAAGCTATCCTAATA
>DAICZW010000008.1 GCA_027310965.1 bacterium
ATTGATGCTCGATTATAAGCAGTGAGGGATTACTAAAAATTATTAATTATTATAGGATCTAAGTTCTATTAAAAATTATATGAGCGTGGCACATCCGACAATAAATCCTCCAGATAAAAGCATAAATCCTCGCCGGAGTTTATCCCGTGCCGCGATACGGGACGAGGACGACCGGGTGAAGACATCCGGTCAATTCATTATTACCGGAGGGAAGCCGCTTTACGGCGAGATCGCGCTCGCCGGCGCGAAGAACGCGGTTTCGAAAATGATGGTTGCGTCGCTTTTAACCGACGAGCCGTGCGTTCTCGAAAACGTTCCGGCGATTGGCGACGTGGCGATTATCGTGGAGCTTCTTGAACGGATTGGAAGCGGCGTGGCGATCGCGGGGCCTTCGGCGCGCATCCATACGCCTGCCATAAAAAACAGCCGCGTTTTGGAATTGAGCCGCCGGAACCGTATTCCGATTCTTGCGATCGGCCCCCTGCTTGCGCGCGCGGGCGAAGCGGAAGTGCCGATCCTCGGCGGCGACAAGCTCGGACCGCGGCCGGTCGACCTCCACCTTGAAGCGCTCGCGCGTCTCGGTGCGCAGATCGAGATCACGAAAACAAGTTATCGCGCCCGCGCGAAGGACGGGCTTCATGGCGCTCGTATTGCGTTACGTTTTCCGAGCGTCGGCGCCACGGAGAACGCGATGCTTGCGGCCGTGCTTGCGAAGGGAAGGACCACCATCACGAACGCGGCATTGGAACCGGAGCTCATCGATCTTATTATGATGCTTCAGAAAATGGGGGCTATTATCGAGCTTGCGCCGCCGCGGACAATTACGATCGAAGGCGTAAAAAAACTTCATGGCGTGACGCATCGCATTATCCCCGACCGGAACGAGGCGATCTCGTTCGCGTGCCTTGCGCTCGGGACGAACGGGAAAATTCTGGTAAAGGGCGCCGTGCAGGAGCATCTCATCACGTTTTTGAATGCAGTGCGGCGGATGGGCGCGGTGTACGAGGTGACGGATGACGGCATCGCGTTTTCGCGGGAAAATACAAACGGCCATGCGTCGCTTAAAGCAATCGACATTATGACCGATTCGCATCCCGGTTTTATGACCGACTGGCAGCAGCCGCTTGCCGCCGTCTTGACGCAGGCGGAAGGGACATCCACAATCCATGAAACGATCTATGAGGACCGGTTTGCGTACGCGCATGACCTGAATGAGATGGGCGCAAAAATGAAAATCTCCATGGACTGTCCGGAGGGGGATGCATGCCGTTTCGGCAGCGGGAAATTTTATCATTCCGCGAAAATAGAAGGGCCGACGGAACTTACCGCGGCGAATTGCGCCGTGCGGGATCTGCGGTCGGGGATGGTGGACATCATCGCCGCTTTGATGGCGAAAGGCGTATCCGTCGTTGACGGCGTGGAAGAGATTGATCGCGGGTATGAAAAGATCGACGAGCGGTTGAGGAACCTGGGAGCGGAAATAAGAAGGGTATAGGCCGCGTCACGACCGCCTTAAAGTGGGAATTCGGATTGATATCTGGTAAAATCCGGATATGACGAAGCCTCCGAAAAATCAAGTCCGCGTCAGAATGGCGCCCAGCCCGACGGGTTCGATGCACATCGGGACCGCCCGCGTGGCTCTTTTTAACTGGCTTTTCGCGCGCCAAAACGGCGGCGTGTTTGTTTTGCGTATCGAGGACACCGATAAGGAACGGTCGGAAAAAAAATACGAGGACGAGATTTTGGAAGGACTCGCGTGGCTCGGCTTGGACTGGGACGAAGGACTGGGAATAGAATATGGAAATAAGAATACAGAAGATAATCATGAAGAAAAAGGAAAAAAGAACCAGCCGGATTCCAAATTCCAAGTTCTCAATACTCAATACTTCGGACAATATGGTCCTTACCGGCAGAGCGAACGGACGGCGATTTATAAAAAATATCTGGAGCAATTGATCGCGCAGGGCGACGCCTATTATTGTTATTGCACGAAAGAAGACCTTGAGGCGGAGCGGCAGGAATTGGCCGCGCGGGGACTGCCGCCGAAGTACAACGGGCATTGCCGGCGCCTCAAAGAACCTCCGGCGGGAAAGAATCCGGAAGTGATACGGTTCAAAGTTCCGGAAATAAAAATTGAATTTAAAGATATGATCCGCGGGAACGTTGTTTTCGACGCCGCGCTTTTCGGCGATATCGTGATCGCGAAAGACACCGCAACGCCGCTTTATAATTTCGCCGTCGTGGCGGACGACGCGGCCATGGCGATCACGCACGTCATACGCGGCGAAGAACATATTTCCAATACGCCGAAGCAGATTCTGATGCAGCGCGCGCTCGGTTTTCCGGAGCCGATCTACGCCCATCTTCCCCTGATCTTGAATGCCGATAAAAGCAAAATGTCCAAACGTTTCGGCGATGTCGCGCTTTTGCGCTATCGCGAAAAAGGGTATCTGCCGGAAGCGCTGCTCAATTTTATAGCGCTGCTCGGATGGCATCCGAAAGGCGATCGGGAGATTTTTTCAAAAGACGAACTTATAAAAGAATTCGATATTGCGCGCGTCCAGAAAAGCGGCGCGGTGTTTAACCAGGAGAAATTGGACTGGATCAATAGAGAATATTTGAAAAAAACGGACGCGGGCGCGATCGCGGATATGCTTGCGCCGCTGCTTGCCGAAGAAGGCGTGCGTCCGGAAAGGCAATTTCTTGAAAAAATAATTGCCGTCGTGCGCGGACGGGCGGCGACTATCCGCGACATTGCCGATACGGGAAGATTTTTTTTCGCGCTGCCGGATTATGAAGGAACGTTATTGATATGGAACGATGCTGATGCGGGCGATGTGAAGGCGGTTCTCGAGGAAACGGCATGGAAGCTCGCGGAAGTTCCGGATGGCGCGTTTTCGCGCGAACCGCTCACGCGTTATATCGCGGAGATCACGGGCGCGCGGAAAAGGGGAGCGGTGCTGTGGCCGCTGCGCGTCGCGCTTTCCGGCCTTGCGGCGTCGCCGGATCCCATTGAAATCATGGAAGTGCTCGGCAAAGATGAATCCTTGCGGCGCATCGGGATCGCCGTCCGAAAACTGGAAAAATGACGATGCACGGCGGCAATAAATAGAATTTTAGAATAGAGAAGGAAATCAAGCCGCAGGCCTGTTTTTGGACGGGTTTTTCAATTCTGTTTTTGGTGTATACTAAGAAAGTAATGCCAAAGATCTTAAAACCGAAGGTTTTGGGGGATGTTGCGCCGTCCGATGTTTCAGGCAGACAATGGAACGTTTTCGGTTCGGCGGCCGGGCGGATTAACTTGTCCGTGCGGCGCGTTTTTCGCGTCAATATCGTAACGCCGGCAAAGGCGCTTACGGTGGCCGCCGCCGCCATTTTTTTCATTTTCGGATCGGTGAATGCGCCGTCGATTCTTACGAAGGCGTCAGGGGATACTACGGCGACCACGAACACGGCAACCGAGCAGCAGCAGCTTCAAAACCAGCTCCAGCAGCTGGAAGGGCAGATCAATCAATATGAAAATCAGATCACGAGTTATAAAAAACAGGGGAACACGTTAAGCAACCAGATCGCGACCCTGAACGCCAATATCGCGAAGGTCAATTTGCAGATTCAGGCGACCACGATAACACTCAGGGAACTTGATAAGAATATCGCCGATACGCAATCGCAGATCGCGGTGACGCAGGGCGATATCGCCAGCAAGAAAGTGGCATTGGGAAATCTTTTGAACAGTCTTTATCAAACCGATCAGGTAAGTTTGATGGAAATATTTCTCAAAGATCCCCGTCTTTCCGATTTTTGGAGCGATACGCAGAACATCGCGTTGTTTCAGGACAATCTGCGCGTTGCGGTCCAGCAGGTGACCGATTTCGCGAACCAGCTTCAGGATCAGGAACAGCAATTTGCGGCGTCGCGCGCCGATGCGGCGAGCGTGCAGGCGTATCAGGCGGCGCAGAAAGACCAGATCGCGAGCACAAAGGATCAGAAAAGCACGTTGCTTGCGGAAACCAACGGACAGGAATCGAAATATAAAGTTCTTTTGACGCAGACCCAGGCGACGGCGGCGCAGATCCGGGCGAGGATATTCCAACTGCTGGGCGGCGGCCAGCTTTCGTTCGGCGATGCGTATCAGTATGCCAAGCTTGCATCCAACGCAACAGGGATCGATCCGGCGCTGATCCTTGCGGTGCTTGACCGCGAGTCCGCGCTCGGCCGGAACGTCGGGCAATGCAATTATAAGACGGCAATGAGCCCCTTGAACCAGCCGATTTTTCTCGCTATCACGAAGGAATTGAATCTCGATCCGAATACGATGACGGTTTCGTGCGCCAACAGCGACGGCGCGTACGGCGGCGCGATGGGGCCGGCGCAGTTCGAGCCGTCGACATGGGAGCTTTACGCAAGCGGCATTACCGGCATCACGGGACACAATCCGCCGTCGCCATGGAACGATGCGGACGCCTTTACCGCAACGGCGCTTTATTTGAAGGACGCCATGGCGGGGTGCGCGCCGCTTTACACTGCAAGCTTAAGCCAGGAGCGGTGCGTCGCGGCAAAATATTACGCAGGCTCCCATTGGCAGTATTATCTTTGGACGTACGGCGAAGCGGTGGTCGAACAGGCGCAGGGTTTTGCGGGCGACATCGCGACGATTACGAAATGACGCATCCACCTTTTATGCCGCTCAAAAATGGGCCGTGCGTTATCATGGAAGCCGTTTCGGCGCTCCAATATCCGGGAGATATACCGATGAGCGGCATTGAATGCCCTTTGTTCTCTTTTTTTGACAAGACATTGCGGGAGAGTAGAATGGTAAGAAATCAATTCTTCGAATAATTATCCTTATGCCGCGCAAAAAGAACAATCATCTCAAATATATTTTTGTCGTGGGCGGGGTGATGTCGGGCGTGGGCAAAGGCGTGGCGGCATCGTCCATCGGAAAAATTTTACAGGCGCGCGGATTGCGCGTAACGGCGCTGAAGATCGATCCGTATGTGAACGTGGACGCGGGGACGATGAACCCGACGGAGCACGGCGAGACGTTCGTGCTGGACGACGGGACGGAGTGCGACCAGGATATGGGAAACTACGAGCGGTTTCTTGACCGCGATCTTTCGCGCGCGAATTACATGACGACGGGCAGTATTTATCTCGATGTCATCCGGCGCGAACGGAATCTCGAATTCGGCGGGAAGTGCGTTTCCGTTGTGCCGTATATCCCGATGGAAGTGATCCTGCGGATCGACCGCGCGGCGGCGAAAGCGGATGCCGAGGTCGCGCTCGTCGAGATTGGCGGCACGGTCGGCGAATACGAGAATATCCTTTTTCTCGAAGCGATCCGCATGCTCCGGCTGCGCCATCCGGGCGATGTTTTGATCGCGCTCGTGAGCTATATCCCGTCGCTCGGCGCGGGAGGAAACGAGCTGAAAACAAAACCGACCCAGCATGCGGTGCGGAATTTGAATTCGGTCGGCCTCCAGCCGGATATTATTTTCGGGCGCGCGCCGATGCGGCTCGACGAGAAACGCAAGGAAAAATTATCGCTTATGTGCGGCGTTGCAAAAGAAGATGTCATCTCTTCGCCGAACGCGGACAGTATTTATGATGTCCCGCTCAATTTTGAGAAGGAAGCGTTGAGCGACCGCCTGTTGAAAAAGCTCAACCTCCGCCCGCGCGGCCGCGACCTTGATGCATGGCGGCGGCTTTGCCGGACGATCCGCGTTGCAAAGAAAGAAGCGAGGATCGGCGTCATCGGAAAATATTTCGACACCGGAGAATTTATGCTTGCCGATTCTTATATTTCCGTTCTTGAAGCGATTAAGCATGGCGCCGCCGCCGCCCGCCGGAAGCCGGTGATTGAATGGCTCGGCAGCGGAGAATTCGAAAAAGATCCGCGATCGCTTGCGGCGCTTTCGCAGTACGACGGCATTGTCGTGCCCGGCGGGTTCGGCCATCGCGGCGTGGAAGGCAAGATCGCCGCGATCCGCTATTGCCGCGAACACAAAATACCGTACCTCGGATTGTGCTATGGGATGCAGCTTGCGGTCATCGAGTTCGCGCGGAATGTGCTCAAGCTGAAAGGCGCGAACACGACGGAGATCGATCAGACGGCGGCGCATCCCGTGATTGATATCATGCCCGAGCAGAAAAAATTGATGGAAGAAAAAAAATACGGTGGAACGATGCGGCTCGGCGCATATCCGGCGGAGCTTTTTCCGAAAACCATCGCGGCCGCTGCATACGGCACTTTGAAAATTTCCGAACGGCATCGTCATCGCTATGAAGTGAATCCGGATTATATCGGGCGTTTTGAAAAAGCGGGCGTGGTGTTTTCCGGTAAATCGCCCGATGGACGGCTTATGGAGATTATGGAATTGGCGAAATCCGTTCATCCGTTTTTTATGGGAACGCAGTTCCATCCCGAACTGAAATCCCGGCCGCTGCATCCGCATCCGCTTTTCAGGGAATTTATGAAAGCAGCGGCGAAGGGAAAAAAATAATGTGTTATTGTCGCGTATTTTCTGTCATCCCGGAATTTTGAGTCTGCGAAAAATATCAAGGATTCAGGATTAACCCTCTTCATTAAATTAATCAGAATTCAAATTAATTCTGGATCCCGGATATTCCTCGCGAAGCCTCGGAATTCCAGGACGACAGAATGATAATTAACTTTTCACTTCTTATGCTTATCTTTCTCTACGGTCCCGACGATTATCGCCGGCATAAAGCGAAAAAGGAAATTATGGTCCGGTCGGAGAAAAATCATAACGGCGCGCGGCCGGCGGTTTTTAACATGGAAAACAGGGATGACGCCGATAATTTCGAGGCATTCACGAGAAACCAGTCCATTTTCGAGGCGACGAAGTCGGCGATCCTTGAAAATGCTTTTGTTATGGACGCCGCACCGCTTGCGAAAATATTGAAGCCGCTTGTCGCGGATGAAAATACCAACGTCCTTTTGTCGGAAAGAAAAAAACCGGTCAAAGAGCTCGGTTTCCTTCTGAAAGAGCCGGTCGTCGTCCGGGAATTCGAAAACCTTGCCGGACCGGAGTGGCTTTCTTTCATAAAAACGGAAGCGAAAGCGGCCGGCGTCGCGGTGGACGACGCGGCAATGCGGTTTTTGGGCGGCGTGTACGCCGGCGATTCATGGGCGCTCGCGACGGAATTGCAGAAATTGGCGTCTTTCAAGCCGGCAGTCCTGCGGAAAGACCTCGATGCGTTCGATTTTGAGATTGCGCCGGATTATTGGTCGCTTATGAACGGGATGAAAAGCCGCGACATCCGCAACCGGATTATGGCGCTCGAAAAACTTTTCGCCGCGAATGACCCTGCGGCAAAAACGTTTAATATGCTCGCTTCGCAATGGCGCGAAAAAATTCCGCAGATGGCGGCGTATGACTTTATGGTGAAATCGGGGAAGCTGAATTACGAAGAAGCGCTGCTGGATCTGGTATTGAAAAATTAAAAACGAAAAATGAAAAGTGAAAAGTGAAAAAAGATCGAATTTCTGTCATCCTCGACCCGGTCGAGGACCAATATTTTGAAAATTATAAAGAGAAGGACGGGGGCATGGATTTCCTCCTTCGGGGGGCGACGCAATAAGGCATTGCGCCGGATGGGAAGCGTGGGTCATCCGTCTTCACGGATGATGACAAGGGGTATGGGTCGTCCGCCGGAGTTTATCATCGGCGGAGCTTATCCCGTACTTTAATACGGGAATCCTTGGCGGACGATGACAGAAAAGATGACAAGCGGGGGGGGGCGAAAGCGGTAAGCGACAAAAAAACGGATTCATTGGAATCCGTTTTTTTATTATTTTTTTGCCGTCAATTTTGCGATTCTCGATTTCGTCCGCGCCGCTTTATTTTTTGCGATGACGTTCGTTTTCGCCGCCTTATCAAGCGCCTGATAAATATCGGGCAGCATTTTTTGGGCATCCTCGATTTTTTTTCCGACAACCAGTTTCCGATAACGGGTAACGAGCTTTTTATAAGTTTCCTTTCTCTTCGTATTTTGGACGTTGCGTTTTTTGCTTTGGCGGAACGCTTTTTTTGCGGATTTAGTGATAGGCATGTTTTTTTTGAGGAATTATAGGAATGAAAACACAGCATTGAGAAGCACGGAGCGAGACACGGTTTTTAGCTCCTGATTGTTGATTTATGGATATGAGTATATACATTGGCGGCAAAAAAGCAAGTTTTCGATTATAATGGACGGATGATCTATCGCGTTTCGGGAAAACTGGTGCTGATGTCCGATCGTTTTGCGGTCGTCGAAACCGGCGGCGTGGGATTTAAGATATTGGCTTCCGCGCGGACGCTTGCGGGACTTGGCGCGCCGGCGGCGGACGTCGCTTTTTTTACGCACTTGCAGGTTCGCGAGGACGGCATGGACCTTTTCGGATTTTTGTCGGAAGAAGAACTCGTTTTCTTCGAGCTTTTGATATCCGTTTCGGGCGTCGGGCCGCGCTCGGCGCTTTCCATTTTGGACGTTGCGGGCCTGGAAGAGCTTTCGGCGGCGATCAAAGAAGGACGGCCGGATCTTTTGTCGCGCGCGTCGGGCATCGGAAAAAAGACGGCGGAACGGATCATCATCGAACTCAGGACGAAAGTGCAGTCGGTGAAAGCGGGGGCGGTCGTGCAAAAAATGGAAGTCGATGAGGACCTTATCGAGGCGCTTTCGAATCTCGGTTATCGCCGCGACGATGCGCGCGCCGCGCTCGCGAAAGTCGGTGCGGAAGCGCAGGGCATCAATGACCGCCTTCGCGCTGCGCTGGGAATATTGGGGAAGAAGTGACTCCGCTTTCTTGCTTGCGAGGGACGGGCTCTCTTAAGTCCCTCGCAAGTAAGAAAGCTTCGTCTATCATGGAAACGAAGAAGGGCTTATTTTACTTCTCTGTCTTTGCCCAAAACGGAATCCTTTGACTTCTTCGTGAACAAAAGAATGTTTCGTATCGTTATAGGATTTGTGCATTTGGAAAAAATCATAATAAAATGTCTCAAACCGCAACGGATAAGGCCCGTCCCTTCTTTATTTTCCGGTTATTTTCATCGCCGGAGCAGGGCTGCGTCCCGGAAAATAACCGGAAAATGCCCCGTACCCGGCACGAGTGCGCACATCCTATTGTGTAGAAATGATGGAAAATAATCGCGAAAAAACAAAAAAGAAGTTTGGCAACGTTTTTTATGTAGGGCTTTTGGGTTTTTTCGGCGGCATAAGCCAGGATATGTTCGTCCCTATTCTGCCGCTTTATCTCGTGAACATTCTTGGGTTCAGTACGGAATTCGTCGGCTTTGCCGAGGGACTGCTGACGGTCGGCGTGAGCGCCTTCCAGTTCATCGCCGGATGGCTTTCTGATAAGTTCGGCAAACAGAAGCCGATCGTTTTTACCGGATATTTTCTCTCTATGGTGAGCCGGCCCATGCTGGCGTTCGTGACCGGCGGCGCGGCGATTATCGGCCTGCGTTTTATGGACGGCGCCGGCAAGGGTATAAAGGATTCGCCGAAAGACGTCCTTTTGGCCGGTTCCACCGTGCCGGAAAACAGGGGAAAGGGATTCGGTATCGCGCGCATGCTTGATACGTTCGGTTCGGTGATCGGCCCCATCATTTTATTCGTCTTGCTTTATCTTTTCCGCGATAATGTATTGAAGTATCATTATATTCTTGTTTTTTGCGCCGTTCCGCTTCTTGCGACGCTCGGCATCCTTGTCGTAAAAGTAAAAGAGGTTTCGCCCGCGGTTCATCCCGAAATTTCCGAAGAAAAATCCGGAATGGCAAAAAAAGAAAAGAGCGCGTTCCGGCGGGAAAAGAACGGAAAATTACCTGCAACATTTTATATTTTTCTTACCATCATCGGACTTTTTACCCTTAGCAATTCGTCCGACGCGTTTTTGATTCTCCGCGCACAGAACGTCGGTGTTACGTTGCTTGCGATTCCGCTCGTCTACGCGCTTTTTAATTTCGTCTATGCGTCCGCGTCGGTGCCGCTGGGCAGTTTGTCCGACCGGATCGGCAGGGAAAAAGTGATCATCATCGGTTGGGTGGCGTACGCCGTCGCATACATCGGTTTTGCGCTTGCGAAAACGCCGCTCGACATCTGGTTTATCTTCGCTTTTTACGGACTCTATTACGCGATGACCAAGGGCGTGGCGAAAGCGTTCGTCGCCGATCTCGTCGGAGCGCCGCATCGCGGCCGCGCATACGGGATTTACAACATGACCATCGGTATTTTATCGCTTCCCGCAAGCGTCATCGCCGGATTTCTTTGGCAAAAGATCGATCCTGCCGCGCCGTTCTATTTCGGCGCCATCATAGCGGCTATCGCCGTTGTGTTGTTGGCGTTGTTCATGTTTTATTCCGCGAAAGGCGCGCGCCGCGGCGGACAAAGGAACGTCCTATAGGCCGCTCTTTATATTTTGAAGCGGGTTTTGTGCAAATCAGGATGTAATACGTTATAATAGAAAAGTCGAACCGAAGCATTTCATCATAAAAAATAAAAACATGATGGCGCATATACCGTTCAACGCGGATAAAATAAAAAAAGAAGACATCGACAAGGAAATATTACGGACCGCCATTATCGCCGAGCTGGATGCCGTGAATTTGTATGAGCAATTGGCTTCAGTGACCGATAACAACGATCTGAAAAAAGTTTTCGCCGATATCGCCGGGGAAGAAAAAACCCACGTCGGTGAGTTTCAGGCCCTCTTATTGAAGCTGGATCGGGAACAGGCGGAAGCATTGGAAAAAGGGAAAAAAGAGGTTGAGGCATTGACCGGATAAACAGCAATCATCGCCGCCATGTCCATAAAAAGAAAAAAGATCACGAGTTCGGCCTATTTTATAGGGATGAACGGGAACGGCATTGTTTCGTTCGGCTCGGGCCAGCCGGACCTTCCGCCGCCTTCGACAATATTCAAGCATGCGGGTGATGCGCGGCTTTTCAGGTATGGGCTCATCAAGGGGGAGATTGATCTGCGGAAGGCGCTTGCGAAACAGTATCCCGATGCCGCACCGGAGGATTTCGTCGTTACGAACGGCGCATCCGAGGCGCTTGATCTGGTTTTTCGGGCGATCCATCGGATGCACGGGAAGGCGAAAGTGCTGGTATGCCGGCCGTATTATTATTCGTATCCGCCGATCGTCGAGCTTGCGGGGCTTGAGCCGGTCTATACCGACCTCGAAGACGGAAAGATCAACCTCCGCGATTTTGAAAAAAAGGTAAAGAGCGTTAAAGCGGTGTTGATTAATTCTCCGTCGAACCCGACCGGCCGCGTCGAAGACCTTGCGACGCTGCGCGCGATAGAAAAAATCACGGCGAAGCGCGGCGTCTACGTGGTTTCGGACGAGGTATATAAAGATCTGATTTATGAGCGCGAGAATTACCTTATCAAGGGCAGGCACGTTATTACGATCAATTCATTTTCGAAGACGTACTCGATGTGCGGGCTGCGCATCGGGTATCTTTTCGCGCGCGACCCCCGCATCGTGGAAGCCGTTGTCGCCCTCAAAGTGCATACGTCGATGAACACGGATGTCCTTGGACAGGAGATGGCGCTCCGTGCGACGAAAGTCCCGAGGAGTTTCATCAACCACCAGACAGCGATATGGAAACAGCGCCGCGATTATATTTACGGCGGACTGCGTGCAATGGGATTCGACCTTTGGAAGCCGGAGGGAGCGTTTTATGTCCTGCCGAAGATAAAAAATTCGGGCCGCGTTGTGGAGGATTTATATTACGATCACAAGGTTATCGTCTACGACGGCGCATGGTTCGGCGCGCCCGGACGGATCCGCCTTTCCTATGCGCTTGAACTGCCCAAGATAAAAGAAGGGCTTTCGCGCATCGCGAAATACATCAAAGGAAAAGAAAGCTGGCTGAAGTAGGATTTTTATGACGGTCGTTCAGGACAAGCCTTCCTGAATTTTTTCCAGAAATTTTCTTCTGAAAAATCCCGGTGGGCAAGGGTGTTTTCATCCGCGACCCGGAATCAGGATATACCAGCATCATCCCATGAAAATACAAAACTTCAAGGAACTGGCGAAGAGCGAACTGCGGACGGCGGGGCTCAGGGTCGCGGAGGCGGGGCTTCAGGCGATTGATACGGAAGCGGTCGTGCGGCGGAGCGTTTCGTACGGCGCAGGTGATCTGAAAATTTTCGACAAGAATTTTCCCATAGCGGAGGACGGCAAGTTTATCGTTGTCGGCGTCGGAAAGTGCGCGCTCGAAGCGGCGCGGGCGCTCGAAGGCATTATGGGCGATCGTATCACGACCGGCGCCGTGATCGACGTCCACGAAGGGATGCTCAAAAAAATAAAAACCTATCGCGGCACGCATCCGTTTCCGACGGAGGCGAATGTCGACGCGACCAGGGAGATTATAGATCTTTTACGGGGTCTTACGGAACGCGATTTTGTGTTCTTTATCATATCCGGCGGCGGTTCGACGCTTCTGTGCCAGCCGGAAAATTTCACATGCGTGGACGAGCGGGAATTTTTGCGCCACTTATTCGAGAAGGGCGCGACGATTGAGGAGATCAATACGGCGCGAAAGCATATTTCGCGCGCCCGCGGCGGGTATCTTGCGGAAGTCGCATATCCGGCGCGCGCGGTCTCGCTTATTTTTTCGGATGTTCCCGGCAACAATCTTGAATTTATCGCATCGGGACCGACCGTGCGTGATACGACGACCGTAGCGGATGCGCGCGCGATCATCCGGAAGTACGACGGCGAGGAACGTTTTGCCCATATCGAAGACAATCTCATCGAGACGCCGAAGGACGGAAAATATTTCGCGAACGTCGCGAATTTCCTTGCCGTGGACAATATGACGGCGCTTGCCGCCATGCAGGATGAAGGAAAAAAACTCGGGTTTGCCGCGGCCATCGTAACGGCGACGCTGCAGGGCGAGGCGCGCGATATCGGCCGGGACGTTGCGCGCGCAATCCGCGGCGCATCGCCGAAAACAATATTGCTTTACGGCGGTGAAACGACGGTGACCGTAGCAAACCCGAACGGCGCGGGCGGCCGCAACCAGGAAGTCGTCATGGGCGCGCTGCCCGGTATCGGAGAAGGGGAGCTTGTGATGAGCGTTGCGACGGACGGGAAAGACAACACTGGTTTCGGAGGGGCGTTATGTGATACAATAACGAAGCAGGCTGCCCTGGAGAAAAATCTTTCACCGGATGTTTTTTTGGAAGAGAACCGGTCGTACGATTTTTTTTCGGCGGTCGGCGATTATCTCATGATGGGGGACACCGGTTCCAATGTTTCGGATATCATTATTACGATCAGGAAATAAATTTCCCTCTCTGTCATCATCCGTGAAGACGGACGACCCGCGCTTCCTGTTTTTTCTTTTAAAATTTTCAAGGCATGGATCCTTGACGGAGTTTATCCCGTACCACGATACGGGACGAGGACGACGGATAGGATAGGATATGGACCATGGCGGGTATGCAGCGATAAGAATATCAAAGGCGAATAATGTTTTATATATAAAGAGAAAGGTATTACAATATAATAATAAAATAAAATGGCAAAGAAACTTACCGTTCCGTTCGAAGAAATAGGGATGAAAGACCTCGGCATTGCCGGAGGAAAGAATGCGTCGCTCGGCGAAATGATCCGGACGCTGGGAGCGAAAGGCGTGCGGGTGCCGAGCGGTTTCGTTATCACGGCCGAGGCATACCGCTATTTTTTGAAATCCGCGGGACTCGATGTTTTTATAAAGAAAACACTGGAAGGCCTTGATACGAAAAACCTGAAAGATCTCGCGCGCCGCGCGAAAATAGTGCGTGAAAAAATAAAGGCGGCGCCGTTACCCGGTGACCTTGTGAAAGAGATCAATGCCGGCTATCGCGCCATGGAAAAACGTTACGGCAGGAACATCGACGTCGCCGTGCGCTCGTCCGCGACCGCGGAAGATCTTCCGGGAGCGAGTTTTGCCGGCGAACAGGAAACGTACCTCGGTATTCGCGGCGCGGCGGAGCTCGCGGTTGCCGCGCGCGCGACGATGGCGTCGCTTTTCACCGACCGCGCCATTTCGTACCGCGCCGACAAGCATTTCGACCATCTGGATGTCGCGCTGTCGGTCGGCGTGCAGAAGATGGTGCGTTCCGATCTCGGTGTTTCGGGCGTGATGTTCACGGTCGACACCGAGTCGGGATTTCCGAATGTTATCGTCATCAACGGTTCATGGGGTCTGGGCGAAATGATCGTCCAGGGAGAAGTGACGCCGGACGAATTTCTGGTATTCAAAAAGAATCTTGCGAACGACGCGTTTTGTCCGATCATCGAAAAGCATCTCGGCGTTAAAAATAAAAAGATGGTGTATGCGCCCGCAATGCACAGCATCAAGCAGACGAAGGTTGTTTCGACGAGCATCGCCGATCGGCGCAATTTTATTTTGACCGACGATGAGATCCTCCTGCTTGCGCGCTGGGGCGCTATTATAGAAGAGCATTATACGAAGCGGAGCGGCCATTGGACGCCGATGGACATCGAGTGGGCGAAGGACGGCAAGAGCGGCGAGCTATTTATTGTTCAGGCGAGGCCGGAAACCGTGCAGGCGAGCCGCGATTTTTCGAAGGTGAAGGAATATCATTTAATGGGATCCCGTACTGCGCCGCCGCTTCTTCGCGGCATTTCCGTCGGATCGCGCGTCGCGTCGGGGCAGGTGCATATCATTTTGAATCCGCGGGATATCGGCGCTTTCAAGAAAGGCGAAGTGCTCGTGACAACCATGACCGATCCGGATTGGGAACCGATTATGAAAATGGCGGCGGCGATCGTTACCGATAAAGGCGGCCGGACGTCGCATGCGGCAATCGTGAGCCGCGAGCTCGGGATTCCCGCGGTTGTCGGCACCGAAGCGGCGACAAAAAAACTGAAGAACGGCGATTGGATAACGATCGACACGACGGGAAGCGACGGTATTATTTACGGCGGAAAACTTCCGTTCAGGGTCATTCAGCACGATCTGAAAAAATTACCGAAGCCCCGTACCGAAGTGATGATCAATGTCGCGATGCCGGATACGGCGTTCGAGAATTCGTTTTATCCGAGCGCGGGTGTCGGCCTTGCGCGCGAGGAATTCATTATTGCGTCGAAGATCGGCATTCATCCGCTGGCCATGATCAATTTCGCGACGCTTCCAGAACCCTTTAAGCGGCGCATCGACCGGATGACGAACGACGCGTCCGACAAAGTCCAGTTTTATGTCGATCATCTCGCGTATGGCATCGCGAAGATCGCTGCGGCATTCTCTCCGCGTCCCGTTATCGTCCGCTTTTCTGATTTCAAGACGAACGAATACCGCGCACTCGTAGGCGGCGAGCTGTACGAACCGTACGAAGAGAATCCGATGATCGGCTGGCGCGGCGCGTCGCGGTATTACGATCCTAAGTTCAAGCCGGCGTTCAAACTCGAATGTCTGGCGATGAGAAAAGTGCGCGAGCGCATGGGGCTTACGAACGTGATTCCGATGGTGCCGTTCTGCCGCACGCCGGAAGAAGGGAAGAGAACGCTTGAAATAATGGAGGAAGCGGGGCTTCATACGCGCGCCATGGCGAAGACGGCGGAAGCGCGGCGGAAGGCGGTGCCGGTCTATGTCATGTGCGAGATCCCGTCGAACGTCATCCTTGCGGACGAATTTCTTGCGATTTTCGACGGGATGTCCATCGGCTCCAACGATCTTACGCAGTGCACGCTCGGCCTCGATCGCGATTCCGGCATCGTGGCGAAGGTGGCGAACGAGAACAATCCGGCGGTCAAACGGTCGATTGAGATCGTCATCGCGAAGTGTCTTGCGAAGAAAAAATACGTCGGCATTTGCGGCCAGGCACCTTCGGATTATCCAGAATTCGCCGAATTTCTCGTGGAGCAGGGGATCCAAAGCATTTCCCTGAATCCCGATACCGTCGTGCCGACGCTGGTGAAAATATATCAAAAAGAAAAAAAATTAAAACGCCGCTAAAAAATGAAAATAGCTTTTTTTGAGCGCGAAGAGTGGGAGGAGTCCGTCGTCCGTAAAAATTTTCCGAACGATGAAATATTGTTTTTGGGCGGTCCGTTGAACGATGAAACGATTCTGCGGCAGACGGATTATGACGTCATTTCCACGTTCGTCGGCTCGCGTATCACCGCGAAGACGCTCGCCATGTTCTCGAACTTGAAATTCATCGCGACCCGTTCGACCGGTTTTGACCATATCGACCTCGATGCCTGCAAGGCGCGGGGCATTACGGTCGCGTACGTTCCCGGCTACGGCGACAATACCGTCGCTGAATTTGCGTTCGGACTGCTGCTTTCTCTTACGCGAAAAATATATCAGGCGGCCAATCGGATGAAAGAAACAGGATCTCTTTCACAGGAGGGATTGCGCGGTATCGATCTTAAAGGGAAGACTATCGGCATTATCGGCACGGGGCGCATCGGCCGCGAAATGATTGCAGTTGCCAAGGGATTCGGCATGAAAGTGCTCGCGTATGATCCGTTCCCGAATGCCTCGCTTGCCTCGACGCTTGGTTTTCGGTACGTTCCCCTCGAGGAGCTTCTCGCGGGTTCCGACGTCGTCTCACTCCATTGTCCGCTTACGAAAGAGACCATGCATATGATAAACGCGAAAGCGATGGCGCAGATAAAAAAAGGCGCCTATATCGTGAATACCGCGCGCGGCGGCCTTATCGAAACCGAAGCGCTTCTCATTGCGCTTGAAAACGGCACGGTCGCCGGCGTCGCCATCGATGTTTTCGAAGGCGAGAACGAGACCAGAAACGAATTCGGATTTTTAGAGAGCGAGGCCGCGACGAAGGAGGCGCTTGAAATCGTCCTTGAAAACGAAATGCTGATGAAAATGCCGAACGTGCTTATGACGCCGCACATCGCTTTTGATTCGAACGAAGCACTCGCACGGATATTGGACACCACCATAGACAATATCAAAAAGTTTATTTCAGGAGAACCGGCCAACCTTGTTCCGTAGCTTCCCATTCCCTCCATCGTCCTTGACGCCGGTCGAGGATGCATGCTTTGAAAAATCAAAAAGAGAGGGCTGGAAGCATAGATCCTCGTCCCGTGGGATAGGCGAAGCCGCCATTCCGCGGGGCGAGCCTTCGCGAGAACGACAGAAAGACGATAAAGCAATAATCCTTATTTTTTAAATCATAAATGCGCATCATAAACGCCACCGTGACGAAAATTTTCGACTCGCGCGGCGAGCCGACGATTGAAATCGCGCTGGAAGCTAAAGACGGAACCAAAGGAACGGCGCAAGTGCCGTCGGGAAAGAGCCGCGGCACGGGCGAGGTAAGCGTTGTTTCATTCGATCGCGCTGCGCGGACGGTGCGCGGTATCGTGCCGGCGATGCGCCGCGCGAATTTTTCGTCACCCATGATCTTCGACCGTTTTTTGCGCGTGCAGGACGGTACGCGGGACTTGCATCGTCTTGGCGGCAATTGCGCACTCGGGCTTTCGCTCGCATTCGCGCGCGCGATGGCGGCGGAAAGGAAACAGGAACTGTGGGCTCTTATCGAAGGATTTTATTTTAAAGAACGGCCTGCCGCAGCGCGTCCGGCGCGCCCGATGATCTTTTCGAACATCATCAATGGCGGCGCGCACGCAGCGACGAACCTTGCCATCCAGGAATATATCGCTGTCGCGAAGCCGGAGGGGGCATCCTCGGAAACGGTTGCCCGCGTTATCGCTTTATACCGCGAAGTGGGCAATGCGCTCCGCCGCCGGACGGGATTGCGGCGTTTGCCTTTGGGCGACGAAGGCGGTTATGCCGTTGATTTCAAAGATAACGGCGCACCGCTTGCGCTTCTTGCCGCAAGCATTAAAAAACTCCGTTTTGATAAAATATTCTCGCTTGCGATCGATGCCGCCGCGTCGGAATTTTATAAGAACGGAAAATATAATTTCGAAGGCAAAAAATTATCGTCCGCGGCGATGGCGGACGTGTACGCTTCGTTTCGCCGCCGCGCGTCGTCGCTCATGTCCGTGGAAGATCCGTGCGCCGAAACCGACGCGAAGGGTTTTGCGCTCGCCCGCGCGCGATTGCCCGGCGTTTGGATCGTGGGCGACGACCTTACCGTTACCGACGCCGCCCGCATCGGACGCTTCATCGAAGACGGCGTCATTACCGGCGTTATTATTAAGCCGAACCAGATCGGCACGCTCTCCGCAACCTGTGACGCGATCACGGCAGCGCAAAAACGCGGCGCGCGCGTCATCGTTTCGCACCGCTCGGGCGAAACCGGTGACAATGCCATCATTCATATCGCGAAAGCGTGTTCCGCCGACGCCGTGAAAATCGGCGCTCCCGCCCGCGAACGGCTTCTGAAGTTTAACGAATACGTCAGGATCTTCCGTTGAAACCAGATCGGCATTTTTTCTTTTGTCGTCCCCTCGAAGGAGGGGATCTATGCTTCCAATCTTAAATTCGGAAAGCGTAGGTTCTCGCCTTCGCGAGGACGATAGAGGAGACGAATTCCCTTTTTTTGCGACGGCATTACACAGGCTTGCTTGTTTATTTTATATGTGTTAATGTATCACCAGTTAATTTTTAAAATTTAATAAAGGAGGTAAAAAATGAACGAGTGTCTTGATCTTGATGGTTCACTGGATCTGTTTCATAATTCAGTGGATAAACTTTTCGATTTATTGAAAAACGGCATTAATGATTCTCCTGACCGGCTTTACGGTTCACTGAAACAGTTTGATGATTCACTAAATAAACTTTCTTCTTCAGTGGATCGACTCAGCGGTTTGCTGCGGAATCAGACATTTTCGTCGGCACCGAGCCGAATCAATAGTTCATTGGATCGGCTTTGCGAAACATTAACTTGGGTTGATAAAGCACCGGAGTTGGATGGGCTTCGCGATTCGCTGAGCAGGGTTTATGATCCGCCGAAGATGGAACGATTTAATAGCTTGTTGGACAGAATGAATGATTCGATGGATAAGCTTCGTAATTCACAGCACCGGCTTTGCGACGTATTGGATCTATTGAATAGGCGAATGCGCGATCTGCATAATCAGGAATTAGAGCGGATGCGCAGACAAAAAAGACTTTATTATGAGCAAAGTTATCAACCTTCTCACCGTAGGATCAAAGAGCAACCAGAATGTGATGATTCCCATTTATTATGCTTTGTGTTAGCTCTCGCAATTCTATAGCAGTTTTTAGCTGCTTGCGTTCATCGCAAGCAGCTTTTATTTTTTAATGAATACATTAGGATCTTCAGCTGAAGGATAATTTAGTGTTTTTTGTCATTTTGGAAAATGAAAGCTTTGAATGTTTATCCAGCGTTCGGATAATCCTTTTTAGAACATGGATCCTGAATATTTTTTGCGGATTTAAAATTTCAGGATGACAGAAGAAAAAAAGCGGATTGCAAAAGCAAAAAATAAAACCCCTTTTCGGGGTTTTATTTTCTATTCTGTCGTTTTTCCGTCAAAGTGGTCATTTTCTTCGTCTGCCATCGCGTCCGTTTTCGCGGGATGAATGGTGCCATCCTTATGCTGGGGCGGGGAGTAGAGCGTATAAAGTTTCATCGTTTTGTCGGGCGATGTGTTTTTTACATTATGCTCCGTGCCCGCGGGCACGAGTATGGCGAAACCGTCGCCGACCGGATGTTCCGCGCCGTCAAGAATCGCGGTTCCGGTTCCCTCCTCGATGCGGAGAAACTGATCAACGGTATGTACCTCGCTTCCGATTTCCTCGTTCGGGAGCAGGCTCATCAGGACGAGCTGGCTGTTTTTTCCCGTGTAGAGCACCTTCCTGAAATGCGCGTTGTTTTTTGATTCTTCTTCTATGTTTGCAATGTATCCTTTCATAGGATTATTTTTTTTATAGTTTTAATTTTTTAAAGAGAGCGACCTTTTCC
>DAICZW010000009.1 GCA_027310965.1 bacterium
GTATACTATGAATTTAATATTCTTGAAATCTTCCTTATGATTTTTTTCGGCATCGGCATAGGACCGCATAATATATGGAATCGAATATCGGCATCCCGGCACAGTTCCACTTTTTCGGAATGAGTAACCGGCAGAATAGGGGATGTCAAAATACTCGCGCAGTTGCTATCAATGTCCTGCGTATGCGTCGCATCATCCCCAAATCCGATATTACTGACAAGATTCACGTTCGGAATAATCGACAATCCGCGCTTGTTCCAGATGGAAAAGAGCAATTGGGGGTCCCATGTGGTGATCGCCTTATCACCCTTCACGCGCTTAAAATATTTTTCCCAATAGTTCCTTTGCGGCTCATAATGAAAATAATATTCCAAAGCATTTTTGACGTCCTCTTGCTTCACGCTGTCCAATGCAAAATCATAGATGTCCCATGTTCTTTTCCATATTGCATACCCCCACAAATGAGGGAACGCGGAAAAATAATACGAACCGGCGCCCCATTTTTTGCCGCCCTGGAAATTATTGCCACCGACGAGCGCCACCTCTTCGTTGTCCCGATAGCGCTCAAGCATTGCCGCGCAATAAGGGAAAAAATCAGGATGAGGCATGCAATCATCCTCTAAAATGATCCCTTCCTCGACATTATCGAAAAACCATGAGATCCCCGAAGGAACCCCTTTCGCGCAGCCAAGGTTCACGTCGGAATATTTCCGATGTACCTCGCATTCCCAATCTATCTGTTCGGTTATCTTCCGCGCCTCTTCGCATTTCTCTTTTTCGCCAACCTTCCCTTCCCGCGGTCCGTCGGCGACCACGAACAGTTTCCGCGGCCTGACTTTTCTTATCTCGTCAAAAACAACCCGCGTGGCGCCGGGACGGTTGAAAATTATGAAAAGGACAGGGACGCTGAATTCCGGCGTGTTTTGCATGAAGATTTTATTCACGTCAATAAGCGATAAGGTATTCTTCAAAGAGCGGGGTTAATGGATTGGTGTGCACTATTTGAAATTTATAATCCGGGTTTATTTTTTTGATATATTCCGGAATCTCAAAAAAATCCCTTCCCGAGTGGTATAACGCAATAGAAAGAACCGGCTTATCTTCGGAGAGAACCCGGGCGGCGCCTTTTACGGCATCAAACTCAGCCCCTTCGATATCCATCTTTATCAAGCCGATCCTCTTGCGATTGTTTTGCTCTTTCAGGTCATCTATGGAAACCAACCGCACTTTTTTATCGCCCTTATCGCCGCTTTCGGAAAGAAACGCCCCGATCCCTTCGCCGCGCAAAAACGCTTCCCCTGACTTATCCGAAACGCCTGCATTAATAACGGTGATGTTCCTCATATCGTTCAGTTTAATATTTTCTTCCAAAATGCCGATATTTTTTTCTTCGGGTTCTACGGCAAGGATGGCGGCAGGGCTATATTTCTGGAGCGCGTAGCAACTATCCCCGATAAATGCGCCGCAATCAATAAAAAGCGAACCCTTGATCCCTTCGCGGGCTTCGGCGGGGATAAGATCCATCCCGCAATTATTTGCCAAAACGCCATATTCGAACCCCGGCACTCCCGTCCTGAACCCCCGATAATCGTACATCCCCTCTTTCTTTCTGATATTATCGCGATGCGCCTTTTGTGCGCGCCGGAATAGGGCATAGGCATCGCCCGGAAAAACATTTTTCCAGGGAATATAATCTTGATAAGCAAATTGAAAATGGGCCGTAAGGAACCGCTCGATCTCTTTGTGCGAATCTTCGTCAAAATAATTCATATGCAGGGAAGGCCGGCGCTGAAGAATATAGTCAACATAATCGATCGCAAATCTCTTTTCTCCCCCGGCAACGGGATATTTAAGGAGGGTCTTGCAGTGTAATACCGACTTGGCTGTCTGCTTCTGTTGATACGTCAACCGGTCCGCGATAAAACGCCACCAGAAAGAAAGGTCATTCTTCTTTTTGAATTCTGCGTACCCGGCGCTTTCCAAGCCCAATGCGCTGCCGGCATATTCTTTCGCAAGCCAATCTTTATAAAAAACTACGCTATCCATGTTTAAAAGGATAATCGTTCAAAAAAATAAAAACAAGTAAAACGCCCGCCGCAAGAATTGCGACGGGCGCATAGTAAAACCAATACCTTGGCTCTTATCATTTCGTCGCGATAGGAGCTTCTGTCGATTGCACGCCGTAGAGCAGATGATCATAAAGCCAGTGACGGGTTTCATCACCGAGCCGCTGAAAAATGATTTCATCTTCACCCAGGAAGATACCCTCATCCAGCATTTTCTTTGCAAATCGGCCGCCCGACGGCAGGAAAGTAAAGTAATGCGGGTTTTTCGCGATCGGCAGCGGTAATTGATCAGGTCCGGAATACCCCATGGCATGAGAAAGTTCAACCTCCCATCGTACGGCTTGATCGCCATATCCGACAGCTGCGAGATGCCGCTTTGTAAGATGTCCCAGCGTGGCCCACGTCCATTCATCCTTGGGAAGATATATGAACTTCCGTGCGAGCGTATGGCCTTCCGGCAGTTTCGCAAGCCAGTTGAAATTGCGCTGGAGAATAACCATCTGATCGCAATACCGCTCATTCTCCGTAAAACCAAGATGACAAATCGTCGCACTAATACCGTCGAACAACGGATTATGACTCTGATTGCGGACAAGCGACCGAACGGATTGCTCAATTGAAGCAGGCCCTCCGTCCGCATGGGACAAAACACTCCGATTGAAAAACGTATCGTCCAAGTCATCGTTGCCCCCGTGGTAGAAACCATATTTCGAAGTGATGGCGCCCATCTGCGTCCCTCCATAGGGAGAAAGAATGGATGTCCACGCAATCTCCGGATTAAGACGGACATTCAGCTCGAGCGTCTGGATATCCGTCTCGATATCACTGAAAGGCACTCCAAGAATCTGTTCCGTGCGAAGCGCGAATCCCCGGTCTTTAATTTTTTTGATACCGTCAACAATGAGGTCATCCGGCATCCCGCGCGAGAGAACAAAACGCCGAAGAAAATCATTTCCTGACTCAATCGCCAGGGTAATGCCCGTACATCCGCCTTCACGAAAAAGGTCTATCCGCCGCTCGTCACGCGTAAGTTCGAGACGAATCTGGCAATGCCATGGAATCCCGACTTTCTCCTTCCACTCGCGAACAAATTCCGCGAGCCAGGCAATGTTGAGCCCGAAGTTGTCATCCTGAAAATAAATCATCGATAATGGCCAGCGATTTTTGATCGCGAGCGCCTCATTAATGATTTGCGGAATCGGCCGAAGGTTCAGCCTAAATCCGCCATACATCTTATTGTACGCAAGCGCGTAGCAATAAGAGCACCGAAAGGGACATCCAAGAGAGCATATGATGCTTTTGATCGGGCTTTCCGCAAGATGCGGATAAGCATTGTAAGCCAGATCCCTGCCCGGAACCGGAAACCCTTCCGCCATTCGCGTTTCGTCGAAATGGATTCCAGGCACAAGCTCGCCTTTGAGTAAACGCCGGAAGTTACGGAATGCCTCGCCCTTAATGACCCATTGAGCATGCTTCGTGCATTCAGCCGAAAAATACGTCGCATGCGGGCCGCCGATTACAACGGGCACTCCCATCTTCCGAACTTCATCGCAAGCCATGAAAGATTGTCGATGATATCCGGTCCAAATCGAGAACGCCACGATGTTCGGCCTGAAAAACCTGACCTCGTGATACAACGGTTGAAAATCAAAGTCATCCACGAGAACGACTTTCACCTCCCATCCAAGCTGCTCGGCAAGTCCCACTAAATGAAGAATGCCCAACGGCTCAATGGGAGAGTTTTTCCCTACTATAACGATCTTATTCACGGAACACCTCCTTTTATTGGTGATAAAATGTGTCAAAGAACTACATTTAATAATAAAACATTCAGAAAATATTGCAACCTCGCCATTATTCAAAGATACGGAAAGAAATGCCCGTAAGGCTATGTGCCGCAATAATAAAACTTCTAGCAAAACACATAAAAAGAGCAGGAAGACTTTCTTCTCATATAAAAATCCTGTTCTTCTTTATATAGGCAATGTCCATAATTCTCTACATCCTTATCCATCCTTCCGGAACGATGTCTATCTGGTCCCCTTTCGGGGACGGGTTCCATTTTTCTGGCGCAACCACTATTTTATCGGGATTGCCGTTCAGCCATGCGCCCCACCAGGAAAACGCGCTGTTCACGATTTGAATATTTTTATTCACTGCTTTCCGCTGCCACGATGCGCTTCGCGTATTCCTCGTACCACGGCAGCATCTCCTGGATGGCGCAGAAAAACATCTCATAATCTTCTTCAATGTCATAGTCATGGACAAGCACATTCCGCACGGCGACGCTCCGCGCGCACCGCGCGGCAAGATCGTCCGAAATGATACCTAACGGAACTAATTTGATAAATGAATCGCGATAGGTATCAGGCGTTTTCTTCGTCTTCGCGATAAGGATCTTCGCGTTGATATCGCTCGCAATCTCGACCATCAGCTGGAAATTTCTTTCGGAAGCGCGGATCAGCGCCGTATCCGCCGCAAACTCGGCAAACGGCCGCGCGGTCCACGCGCGAAGTTCGACGATCAATGCGCCGATCTGCTCCAATTTCTTCTGGATAATTTCATTGCTCATAGGTATTGTTCCGCGAGCATCGCGCGCCGCGCGCGGCGGAATCGCGCCGTATCCTGATAATTTTTCCATGCGCGAAAGATGAAATCGTAAAAATCATCCGCATCGCCGGAAAACAACGAGCCGCCGGTCGCTATTTCGTATTGCAACAAAGGCGGTACGGAAAAAGCGTCAACGAGGTCGATGTTATCTTCGGAAACGCCGAGTAATCGCGCCGCTTGTTTTATATATTCCTCTTTTTCGGCAAACGAAAACGCATGCGACGCAAAAACGGCGACATCGTAGTCCGAGTTTTCCGTCGCATGCGCGGACGCGCGCGAACCGAATAAAATAAAAAGCGGCTGATGCATCTTTTTATTATAACAATTCTCTACATCCTTATCCATCCTTCCGGAATGATGTCTGCCTGGTCCCCTTTCGGGGACGTATTCCATTGTTCCGGCGCGACCACTATCTTATCGGGATGCGCGTTCAGCCATGCGCCCCACCAGGAAAACGTGCTATTCGCGATAATATTGTGCTTGCACAGCGACATCAGCTGAAGATGAAATGCCGCTTTCGGACCGGCGCTTGCGTCGTCGAGATACGTAACCGAATAGGGAATTTTTATATTCTCGCGGCACCATGCGCTGTCATCCGAAAAAATAAAGAAATGCGGCGCGGAAACATGGTCCGCCATATAAGCGACCGCGCGGGAATAATACGAAAGATCGGTGCCGCCCGTTATCTTTTTCACGCTTTCGAATTTTACGTAATCGCCGCGGCGCACGTGGAGCGAAACGGAATTCGAATTTCTAATTTTTTCCGCAACCGCCGCCGCTTCGCCCGCAAGCTCACGCTTGAAACGGAATGCGCGCCGGACATCGTCCGCATTGTCCGCAAAATATTTTTCGCTCTGCCAATAACCCCATAAAAGAAAATTGCCTTGCGCGCGAAGGACTTCCGGATCGAAGTGATGCTCGTTCTTTTCTTTTATTATCTTTCGTCCGAAAAATATTTCCCGAATTTTCATAAACGCAATATCAAGGCCGAGCCAAAGCCCGGGAACCGGAAATTTTTCAGAAAGTTTTGACAGGGCGGTAAAATGTGGTTTATTCTCCTTGATTTCGTCGGACGAAAGCGTAAAAATATCGAGATCGAACACGCGGTACGTAAATTCCTTGCGCGGAAAACGGTCGTTCAAAAAAGTCGTATCGAGAAGAAGCTGGGCATTATTTTTTTTCGCGAGATGCAGCCCCAGCGCATACTGGAACATCTGATTGCCCAATCCGCCGAACAGGAAAACGGTTGTTGTTTTTTGAGCCATAATGGTCAATACCGTCACTCTTTAAAAACAGATATTCTTAAGCCCGTATTTAGACACTAAAAAAACCTTCTAAATCTTTCTTTGTAAATCCCGCCTCGCGGATAATAGCAAAAAGCGTACCAATCGGCAGATCACCAGGATGCCGCGGCACGACCGCGCGACGTTTTGTGACCGGTTCATAAAATATGAAATGGCTTCCTGCCGCATAATCCAATTAAAATCCTCTCGCTTTAAGAAAGATGATGACCCTCCGCGCCGTAAGTTTAGGCAATTTTGACATAATCAAATTCAACGGAAGCGATAAAAGTTTCCGCATCGGTCGGTGCCTGTTCGCCGTGCTTCCGCAAGCTAGAAAGATAAGCGCTGATTGCTTCGCGCGCCATTTTTTTCGCCCCATCCAATGTCCGCCCGTACGTCACACACCCTGGTAATGCCGGCACCGTAACGGTAAAACCGCCTTCCGGTTCCGACCGAAAAAGAAGATTGTAGTGAAGCTGCTTCATATTAAATAAAGTATATTGGTTGAAAATATAAGTCAATTTTTACGGTCTACCACATACCAATCAATCGTCTTTTTAAGCCCCGTTTCGAAATCCGTTTTCGCCTTGAATCCGAATTCTTTTTCCGCGCGGGACACATCAAGCGAACGCCGCGGCTGGCCGTCCGGCTTCGTCGCGTCCCACCTGATCTCGCCGTGATAATCCATCAGACGGCATATCAATTCGGTGAGATCTTTTATCGAGATTTCCATCCCCGAACCGATATTCACCGGCTCCGGCTTGTCATAACGCTCCGTTGCAAGCACAATCCCTTCCGCCGCATCGTCGACGTAAAGAAATTCACGGCTTGCGCTTCCCGTTCCCCACGCTTCGATAAACGGCGCATGCGCGATCTTGGCATCGTACACTTTTTTGATAAGCGCCGGGATGACGTGCGAGCTTTTCGGATCGAAATTATCCCCGGGTCCGTACAAATTCACCGGCAAAAGATAGATGGCGTCAAAGTTGTATTCCTGCCGGTATGCCTGCGCCTGCACAAGCAGCATTTTTTTTGCCAGGCCGTACGGCGCGTTGGTCTCTTCGGGATATCCGACCCAGAGATCGTCTTCCTTGAACGGGATGGGAGTGAACTTCGGATATGCGCACACAGTGCCGAGAGCGACGAATTTTTTCACGCCCACGAGACGCGCCGCTTCCACTAACTGCACGCCCATCATCAAATTTTCATAAAAAAAACTTCCTGGATGCTCGCGGTTCGCCCCGATGCCGCCGACGACCGCCGCAAGATGGATAATAATGTCCTGTCCGCGGACTGCCGCTTCGCAATTTTCCCATTTCCGGATATCCAGCTCGGACGACCGCGGCACGGAAATATTTTCCCGCGGAACGCCGCGCGCCACAAGCGCGTCCACGACGCGGCCTCCCAAAAAACCGGCTCCGCCCGTCACAAGAATTTTTTTGTTTTGTAAATCAATTATCATGGAAGTTTCCGCTAAAATTATTTCTCCGCGTTTCTCAATTCCTTGCGCGCCAGGGAAAGATCGTAAGCCGCCATTTCGCGGACGAGATCGTTAAAAGAGGTCTTCGGCGTCCATCCGAGTTTCATCTTTGCCCTTGTGGCGTCGCCGTGAAGCGAATCGACCTCCGCCGGCCTGAAATAACGCGCATCGACCGCGATAATCTCTTTCCCTGTTTTCATGTCAACGCCGACCTCACCCTCGCCCTTCCCTTTCCATGCCAACGCGATGCCAAACTCTTTGGAAACAGCATCGCAAAATTCACGGACGGAATGCTGTTCGCCGGTCGCAATAACGCAATCATCGGGATCTTTCTGCTGGAGCATCAGCCACATCGCTTCGACAAAATCCCGCGCATGGCCCCAATCGCGCTTCGCGTCCAGATTGCCCAGAAAAAGCTTATCCTGCGATCCGACGCTGATGCGCGCCAAGCCGCGCGTTATCTTGCGCGTAACGAACGTTTCTCCCCTGCGCGGGCTTTCGTGATTGAATAAAATGCCGTTCGCGACGAACATTCCGTATGCCTCGCGGTAGTTCACGCCGATCCAATACGCATAAAGTTTCGCGACGCCATACGGACTGCGCGGATGGAACGGCGATGTTTCGTTTTGCGGCGGCGGCGTCGAGCCGAACAGTTCCGAGGTGGACGCCTGGTATATTTTCGTTTTCTTTTCCAATCCAAGGATACGCACCGCTTCAAGTATGCGAAGCATGCCGAGCGCGTCCGATTGCGCGGTATATTCCGGCGTTTCGAAAGAAACTTTCACGTGGCTTTGCGCGGCAAGATTATATATTTCATCCGGCTGTACCGTCTGGATGATGGAAATAATATTGGTCGCATCGGTCATGTCTCCGTAATGAAGCACAAGACGCCGATCCTTTTCGTGGGGATCCTGGTAAAGGTGTTCAATGCGGTCGGTGTTAAAACTGGAAGAACGCCTCACGATTCCGTGCACGTCGTATCCTTTTTCGAGCAGCAGTTCAGCAAGATAGCTTCCGTCCTGCCCCGTCACGCCGGTTATAAGCGCTTTTTTCTGCGCCGCTTCGCCCGCCGTTTCTTGTTTTTTATTTTTTGTTTCCATAGCTGTATTTTATCACAAAGAAAAATTTTTCATAGTCCCGTTGAACAGATTAGCTTTGTAACCTTCTTCGTCGTCCTCGCCCTGTATCGTGTGGTATAAGGTGAACTCCGGCTCGCCCTATGGAGCGGCGGCTTCGCCTGCTCCGCGGGGCGAAGAAAATAATTTTCGAGGGTGGCCAGATTCGTTCTATTGCCGCAAAAAAAGCGTATACTAAAAAAATCCCATGATCATCCTTCTCACGGGCAACGGCAAAGGCAAAACGACCGCGGCGATCGGGCAGGCGGTGCGGGTTTTGGGACGCGGAAAATCGGCGTTGATTATCCAGTTTATCAAAGGTAGCTGGAAATCCGGCGAAGACGAGTTTGCGGCGGCGGCAAAAATTCCCGACAGCCGATTTGTGATCCGAAAAATGGGACTTGGTTTTGTGGGAATAGCGGGCGATGCATTGCCGATCGAGCAACATAAAGAGGCCGCGCAAAAAGCGCTCGATGCGTTCATTGAAGAAAAGAAAACAGGCCTCTGGCATTTGATCGTGCTGGACGAGATCAATGTCGCCGTTGCGCTCGGCCTTCTTGCGCCGAAAAAAGTTTTGGACGCGATAAAGGATTTCCCCGAAGACAAGATCCTGATGCTCACCGGCCGCGGCGCGCCGCAGGAATTCATCGATGCCGCCGATATCGCAACGGAAATGAAAGAAATAAAACATCCGTTCCAAAACGGTAAAGAAGGAAGAGAGATGGTGGAATTTTAATACTGCTGTTTTCGTCTTCTCGAAAGAGACGTCTCCCTTCTGTCGTCCCTACAATCCTTCTGTCGTCCTCGCGAAGGCGAGGATCCATGCTTCCCGTCCGACGGTGTCGTCCCATCGAAGAAGGGGATCCATGCTTCCCGTCATAAATCCGTGAGTTTTAAATCTTGAATCGGAAAATTCAGAAAGCGTGGATCTCCGCCGGAGTTTATCCCGAGTTTTCGAGGGGAGAGGACGACAGAAAAGAAAGAAAGCGGACAAAACACAAAATTTTTACGCCGCTATCGGTTTTATCTTGAATGGTTTCAGAAGATTATAGAAATCGTCGTGCTCGAGCGTTTCTTTTTCCATAAGTACGGTCGCGATTTTCGTGAGCGCGGGCTTCTGCGCCTTCAGAATCTTTTGCGCCATCTCGAAAGCGTGCATCAGGAACGCGCGCACCTGCTCGTCGATCTCCGCCGCAACCTTCTCCGAATAATTCTTTTCCGTGGAAATCTCGCGCCCGAGGAACAGCAGTTCTTCGGTCTTGCCGAATGTCATCGGCCCCATATCGCTCATGCCGTAACGGGTAACAAGCTGGCGGGCGAGATTGGTCGCCTCTTTCAGGTCGTTCGACGCGCCGGTAGAGACATCGCCGAACGTCAGCTTTTCCGAAGCGTAGCCGCCCATCATCATCGCGAGATCGGCCAAAAATTGCTGCCGCGTTTTCAGGTGCTGATCTTCCATCGGAAGCTTCATCGTATAGCCGCCCGCGAACCCGCGGCTCACAATCGATACTTTCTGGACGGGATCCGCGTCTTTCACCGCCGCCGCGACGAGCGCATGGCCGGCTTCGTGATACGCCGTGATCTCTTTTTCTTTCGGCGAGATCACGCGGCTTTTCCGTTCCGGCCCGAGGATTATTTTTTCAGACGCCTCGAAAAGTTCGTCCTGCCCCGCCGCTTTCTTGTTGCGCCGCGCGGCGATGATCGCCGCCTCATTCATAAGGTTCGCAAGATCGGCACCGGAAAATCCAGGTGTCCGCACCGCAACTTTCCGCAGGTCAACGTCTTTCTCAAGTATTTTTCCCTGCGCGTGAATCTTCAGAATCGCTTCGCGGTCATTGAGATCGGGAAGGTCGAGGATCACGCGGCGGTCGAAACGCCCCGGGCGCAGCAACGCCGGATCGAGAATGTCGGGACGGTTCGTCGCGGCAAGAATGATTACACGCGTATCGCGGTCGAACCCGTCCATCTCGACAAGGATCTGATTCAACGTCTGCTCGCGTTCGTCATTGCCGCCGCCCAATCCCGCGCCGCGCTGGCGTCCCACCGCATCGATCTCGTCAATGAATAAAATAGCGGGCGCCGCGCGCTTCGCCGTCGCGAAAGCGTCACGCGTGCGCGATGCGCCGACACCGACAAACATCTCGACAAACTCCGATGCGGAAATGTAAAAAAACGGGACATTGCTCTCCCCCGCGACCGCGCGGGCAACAAGCGTCTTTCCGGTTCCCGGCGGCCCCATAAGCAGAATACCGCGCGGGATGCGCGCGCCAAGATCCATGAATTTTTTCGGATTTTTCAAAAAATCAACAACTTCAATAAGCTCCTCTTTCGCCTCTTTGAGGCCGGCGACGTCCGTGAACATCACTTTATCCTTGAAATTCGAAAGATGAAGATTGGAACGCCCGAAATTGAACGCCTGATTCGCGCCCGCGCGCGACGAGCGGAACATCATCCAAAAAATAAAACCGATAATAAGCAACGGGAGCACGGTCGGGATGAGGAGATTCATCCAGAATGCCCACCCGGACTGATTCTGGACCTGAAAATCAACGCTCTGCATCGCGGTCGAACTGACGCCGAGATTCTTCAATGTTTCCGAAATCCCCGATTCGGTTTCCTTTTCGGCGATCGCACTGCTGCCATTCTTCATTTTGATCGCGAGATCGTTGCCGTTCACCATGATCTGCGTGACCTGGCCGGAATTTATATCGGTCGTCAGCTGGTTGAGACTCAGGGTCTGCGGCTGCTTCGCCGGCGTCATGAAAAGAGAAAAAAGAAGCGCGACAAAAATAAGCGCGAGGACCGCCCAGAGGATGTTCTTAAAAAGATTGGACATAAAAGTGAAAGTAAAGATTTAGTGCGACAGGTTTCAGTATATCAAAAGTGGAAAATTCCGCCATATCCGCGCGTCAACGTCCTTACAATGAACTCGACTCCGGACGTCCCCTAATGGTGTTGCGATTTTTCCTTAATTCATTATGATAGAAAGGCGTAAAGCATCATGGTGCCTCTAGCTTAGTGGTAAAGCTCCGCTCTGTGGCAGCGGCGATACGGGTCCGATTCCCGTGAGGCACCCCTGACAGGTCTTAATATAACTTTCTCCTTACTCGCGCGAACCTTGCGTATCGGTGCCACCGTTTCCGCTGAAATCGCTTCCTGCGCCCCCGAATCAGTCACGGCGCCGACCGCTTCCAATGCGAGTATCACGGGTGCTTTCCTTGCTTCTGCGATTCGCTTTTGGGTCACCCTGAACTCGTTCCAGAAAAGGCCGAGGTAGAGCCGCTTGAGTTCGTAGGGTGCCTTCTCGTACGCCTTGCCGATATCCCGAATGAGCATGAGAATTTCCTGAATCACGTCGGTCTTGAGGTTTCGCGACCGTTCCACTTTATGTATTTCGTCGTCGATATTGTCGATCTGGCCGCGAACCTGGTTCTTGATCCTCGTGAACGCGTCGTCCGCCAAGACGCCGCTCAGGAGCTTCTCCTCCGCGACCATAAGCTTCTTTTCGAGGTTCAACTTGAACGCCATGAGTCGTTCCTTTTCCTCCGAGACTCCGGCTTTTTTCTTATCATAGAGTTCCTTTGCTTTTGCCATGACCTTCTCGATAAAAGCTGGTGAGAACTGCAGCCGGTCAAACCGCTCCTGCACCTGCTGCTCCAAGTCCCATGTATCCACGTATTTGTCAGTGCACTTGATTCGATCGCCGGAACGGTTGCAGTGGTAATACGACTTCCGTTTCTTGAAATTATGCTCGGCGGTGTACCGCTGACCGTCCAGGGCGCAAAATACGAAACCGTTCAGGAGGAACGCGTGCTTGCGCTTGCGGCATGCGTACCGATTATTCTCCGCAATGACCTGCTGGCACCTATCGAAAATTTCTTTCGTGATGATGGGCACATGATTTCCTTTCTTGCTTTTCCCAAGCCAGCGCATCTCTCCATAGTAGAAAGGGCATCGCAGAAGCGCAAACATCTTGCTCCGCGCAATCATCTTCCCTGCCAGTGTGACGAGTCCTTTTTTGTACGTCATATCCCGCACGTCTACCACTGAATAGTCGCCGGTGCTGTATAGCTTGAATATTTCGGCGACGAGCGGTGCTCGCAAAGGATCAGTGACGACGATCCGCTTTTTGGGATTATCAGAGTCTCCCGCGTTCATGTAGCCTATCGGCGCCTTGGTCGGCCACCATCCCTCGTCAAATTTCTGATCTAAGCTCTTAAGCGTCTTACGGGATGTGATCTGCGACTGCAGCTGGTTCACGCCCGCGATAACCAAGTCCATAAAGTTTCCTTCTGGCGTGTCCTCCATACCCGGCTGGGACACCGAGATAAGCTTCACACCGGCCTTCCGAAGGAGCGCTTTTATTGTGAGATGATCATTCGCGTTCCGTGCTAGCCGATCCGTATCTTGCACGAAGACGGCGCGAATACTTTTATCCTCGCGGATACGCAAGAGAAGGTCCTGGAGACCGGGACGATTCATGGTAGTCGCGCTCCTGCCAGGATCCCGGTAAACGCAGCCCTCCGCGAGCCGGTAGATTCCGCCCTCCTCGATTGCCCGCTCGCAAAGCCGGAGCTGGGTTTTGAGCGAATGCCGCTCGTCGCCGGCTTGCTCGTCGGTTGAAACTCGACAATATATCAATGCTTTATCCATGTGTGTTTTGTTTAAAAAGAAGAAATTATACCATCGCGCAGCCGCATTATTCTGCCATCGCCAATATCAAAAGTCTGTGTGCTCAGTTCTTCGAAAGACGCTTGTTCGGCCGCCATCGACGCGTCCCGCTGCAGCCGCTGATTCCGTTTGTACAAATACAAAACAATGAATGCCGCTCCCACCGCGATTAATGATACGGTCATAAACACGAAGGGACCTTTTCCTTCTCCCCGTGGAAGTTCCGCATCCTCCCGCTCCGCGCGATTTTTATTATTCACCGCTTCCCGCAGCCTGTCGCGATGCCGCCAGTAATATGTCCGGGCCCGTTCACGGTGTTGCAATCTCTGCTTCTCCTTCTTCGCGCGTTCCTCAGAAAACTCTTCTCCGGAATCCGCTGACAGAGAAATGTTCTCTTCAAGTACGTTTGTCATATAAATGTGTTGGATTTGTTTTACCGACCTTTGATGGACACGATGCCGCCGTTCGGCTGCCAAGTCAACTGTTCCACTGGCACTCCAAAGCCCCATGTTTTTTATTTTTTAGCTCGCAGACATTACTCATTCTGTTATAGTTTCTTTGAGTGCTCTCCCGAATTCCGAGCCAAGATGGCGCCAAAGGAAATCAATCATCCGCGGATCTCCTTCTATCGCCTTCTTCACGATCAACTTGGCCAGCAACTCCTCCCAGCTCATGCGCTGACCCGGCGGCACTTTCTGCAACTCCGCTTTTATCCTTGCGGTAAGCGAGATGCTACCGCGCGGCTTACCCTTTGGATTCCCCGAGCACCCTTGCCTGAATCTGCCCCTTTCATCCCTGATATTACCTGTAAAAGCAGGTAGCTGATGCGCCGACATATCTTTTGTTTTCATCTTGATCATAGCTATTAATCCCGTCCATGCCCGAATTTCTTGCAATGGCTCAACGTGGTTGCTCTGATGCCCGCCCACGGTTGAGTAATACGGCCTTTGTTCCAGAAAATTTCTCGAACCTTGCGATGATAACCTCTGTGTAGAATGGATCGATCTCTATCGCCCGACACTTCCGTTTCATAATCTCGCACGCGATGAGAGTGCTGCCCGACCCGCCGAACGGCTCCATGACGATGCCGCCCCGCGGGGAAAGAATTTTCGCATACGGCACGAGAATCTGCACTGGCTTCGTGCCAAAGATCAGGCCTTGCCCAGAGGATTTTCCCGTTTCGGCGGACCAGGTGACATGGTCACTGACTCTTGCCCACCGCGTATGCTTTCTTTTGTCCCATGCGCTTTGGCCTTTCTGGCCGTACAGACAGACCTCATACGTATCTAAAAGTTTTTGCCCTTTCGCCAGAAGGTAATCGTCCAACTCCTTTTCGTATTCCTCATTTGAAACTCCGTCTCCGGCCAGCGGCGCGATGTCGTACTTTGAGAACAGTCTGTGCGGCGCCGAAAATCCCTGGCTCCGGTTCGGCAGCCACCAGATCACCATGTTGCGGATTTTCCAGTACTTCTCCAACGCATGCCACAATTCCGGCGTGTTTTTCCAGTTCTCGAACACCATCACATTAGCTCCTTTCGGATTCTGGAACTCGTTCGCAATTGAAAGCCAGCGGTCGTAAGGCGGGACGCCGCCCCGTTCTTTCAAACCGCGGTATTCCCGAAGTCCTTTATATCCGAATCCTCCTTTGGTTTTCGTCTTGAAGCCATACTTATGCGAGCCGACTTTCGTATCGCCCATATTCGCGCCTATTTTATAAGGAGGGTCCGAAAAGAGGAAATCAAACCGTTCGTCCCCAAGCAGCCGCCGCCAGTTTTCCTTCTTCGCGCAGTCTCCGATGAGAAGCCGATGCTCGCCGAGCTGCCAAAGGTCTCCCACCCTCGCGTGCTTCGGCTTGCCGACCGCCTTCCGATATTCTTTTTCAAAATCGAACGTCTCAGTGGTTGCGACTCCGAAAGTTTCGTCCAGCTCGTCCGGGCTCCAGCCGACATCTTTGAGCAAATCTTCGCTGAAATTCGCCAGTAAGTCCGTATCCCAGTGGCCTTGATTTTTATTCAAACGGAGATTCAGCTCGTTCACCTCCTGCTTGGTAAGTTTTCTGTCGGGCACCCGGACATCCACTTCCTGCACGCCTTTTTCCCGCAAGAGCCGGAGGCGGAAATTCCCGCCGATAACCTCGTTATTCGTATTGATGACGAGCGGCTCGGCCAGATCGAATTTCGCCAAACTTTTATTGAGATCCGCTTCCTCTTTTTCGCTGGCCTGGCGGGGATTACCTCTGAAAGGAATGAGGTCGCTTACCTTTCTTCGCGAAGGACGCCAGATTATCTTTTTTTCGGTTGGTTGCTTCATGAATGTTTTATTTCGCGGTCTTCTGGCTTAGGCCTGCAATTCTCAAACTCGACCTGCGCAATCAAAATTTCCGCCAGCCGTTCCGCAGCTGCTTCAATCGCTTTGCTTTCCGCTTCTTTATTTTTTTTGTTCTCCTGTTCCATGATGTTTTTCGCATCCTCATCATTACACAGGAATTTATCATGCAGCACATGGGACGCTTGGTGTATGACGATATTCTCAAGGCACGACGCCGAAGCCAGGGCAGTTTCCGTTCAAGAGCGGCCTGCGACGTGCGTAATGTCTACCCCAACTACCGCAGCTAAGATTTTCATTGCGGTTCCTTTGGTCTTTCAGATAGAAAAACAGCCGCCCAACGGGCGGCTGTTCCTGCTACGAATTTCCCTAATTTACCGATGTCGAAAGTTTGGAACCAAGTAATTTTTCAATTCTTTTCTTCTCCATATCAACGATGCGAGAGGGTATCGGATTAAATCCTAATTTTTTGACGATTTTATTGGCTCCTTTGGTAGGTAATTCTTCCTCGTTCCTTAAGTAAAAGAAAATAAGGTTTCCTAACAGTTTCTTGTAATCATGCCTTGCAAGTCGTCCGAATTTAAATCTATAGGCGGGGAACCGTTTTTGGGCCGTTTGTACCCCGCGAAGCTTTTTCTTCACTTCGGAAATAGGCGTGTCAGGATAGATTTTCAAGACGACGCAGTGATCAAAGTTCTCCATGATATCGCGATAGGCCCGGGAATGATCCAGCGGCCTCCGGGTTTTCAAGAGTTCAAAGAAATCACTATCCATCATTCGAAACAGATGACCCGGAGAAGTAATCGGATGCAACTCCGGTGGCCGCGTCTTCTGCGGAAGATTTCTGGAAGAAATGTGGCCGACTGAATTGTAAAGAATGTAATTTTCTAAATCCCATTTCAAAATAGGAAACAAAAAAGGCAACGGCCCCAAGCAGCTTTCGGTTAAACGTTCCTTCAAGGCGGGAAATTTCTTCTTCACCCACTCGGAAATTTCAGACCTCATACGCATCTCCTCAACAATGAACTTCCTGTTTTCTGGAGCGTAATCTATGATTATCGGCATCAACGCTTGCGCCGCCTTGCCGGAAAATTTCTTATGTAACTCCTCCCTTACTTTCACGGGATCAATGCCCTCTGTATTCCTGATGCTCTCGACCACTTCATTGAAGACGGGAATGAATCTAAATATCGTCATAAATGAATACAGTGATGGGTCTCCTTTTCCGATCTCGTATTCGGGCGCCAAAATATCCATAACTTTTTGATAGGCTTCCTCTTCTTTCGGTGTAAGCACCTCCGCTTTTTCCGACAGTTTCCGTTTTTCAATCAAGGCGGTTTCCTTTTTGCGCTCAATTAATGTCCGATGTAATTCCTTCAGGTCATGAGGAGTTTGGTAATCTGTTTTAACAAAATTAAACTCCTTGAGCAGGTCAGGGGTTATTTTCACCCGTAAGCCTTTCTTATTTTCGGCAAACATAGGGCTCCGATTTGCCTCCTTGCAGAAGTCAGTTATGTTCATGTCGCATCTTTGTTAATCTTTTTACTAAAAGTAACGCAATTTTCAGCTTGGATATCCGAATGACCGGAGAACGGCAAGCCAGCTTAAGGCCAGAAAATGATCTACCGAAAGTTCGGGATATGCCGCGAGGAGATTCCCTCCTTTCTCTTCGCTCTCGAAAAATAATTTATAGTTGTCTCTCATTTTCAGAATAGAGGAATTTTTAGATGAAAACAAAATACTGATACGCTTTCGGTATAACACTTGCCCCACACCACCCGTGCGCGCGTTATAAAGCTTTTTATTTTTTGCTGATCTAAGAAGATCGGCAAAACTCCCTTGTATTGAAATTTATAAAAGGTTATGCAGGGCACGCCATATCGCGAACATCGCGTAGGTATCAAGGCCGCAATAGGTTTTTAAGTTGGCGATGGCTTCTTCTTTTTCTTTCTCGTTGAAAGAGCCGTTCGTGATCTTGTTCCACGTTTCGGCCGCAGCTCCTCCTTCGTGGATCGCAAGTTCCTTATAAGAAAGTTCGGGGACGAGAACGGGTAGGATTTTCTTGATCGAAGAACTGCCCCTGAAATCCTTGTGGACGTGATATTGTTTTTTGAAAATATCTTCCAAGTCATAGACGCGGGCGTTCACGGAATCCATAAACGCCTTGGCCGAAGGAACTCTCGCGGCGATCTCGATATTCCTTCCGCACTCGAAGCTTTTATGCCAAACGATGACGCTCCCCGTTTCGCCTATGTGCTTTTGCAAAGATTCCGCGAACGGTTCGCTCGGATCGTCGGCTCCGGCGTAGAGAAAATCATAATTTTTAGGTTCGCCTTTTTGAGATTCCAAAACCTGAACGGAATACTGGAACGGTATCTGATTGAAAGGAGAATACCCGTCGAAGCGCGGGATCGCCGACGGGAACGTTTCGTAATCCAAGAAATACAGAGGGAAAACCAAAGTTTTCAGATCATCCGCGATCTTTTCCTTGTCTACCAAAACCCTATCGGAAACATAGGCATCAACTTGCCCCTGTTGAATCTCGCTTAGCTTGATATGTTCCGGAATCTTATCGAGATGGAAAATATTGCCGTCCACCAGCTCTTTCAGCTTCGCCTTACTGTTTCCAATGCGGGCGATGTCGTGGATGCCGTATTCCGGAACGTCGAGATTGGAATGTTTAAAGGTTGAGCAATGGCTTGATCTGCCTTTATAGATACAGCAGCAAGAACCCTTCGGTTCCGCTTCTTGCGAGAGATATTTCAATGCCGTCGCCGCTTCCACTTCTATGCCATTTATAAGATTATCCACTTCATGGCTCACATCGACGATCTTAAAAAGTTCTTCCAAGTTCAGCTCGCCATGCCGGACATACTCGGCATTGAGATGGATAAGATACGCCTTATCTATTTTCACGCCGCATTTCTTAAGCAGATTCACCTGAAACGTGAGATCGTGATAATGCACCTTATCATCAATGCTGTTCGTCGATTTTACTTCATAGATCGAATATCCCTGCGTTGCGGGATCGTATTTCAAAATATCGACGGCGGCCAAGTAGTTATCTTTGACGAAAAGCGGCTGAAACAGCACTTCCTGTTTCTTCACGAGATAGTCCTGCGTCGCCGCTTGCGCCTTCTCGTCCCTACCCTCGATCAAGATGCCATTGGGGAATAATTTTCGAGCCACCAGCTCGACATCATTTCCGGTTTCGATAATGGACTTCTCGAACTCTGACAACTCCGATTCAAAATATATGTCCGGCTTGTGGATTTTATACCAAACATTTTTAGGACATTCGCGATATAGAATATAATCGGTTTTTGAGAGCGTGATCGGCATGCGCGGATTATTTATTCTTGCCGATTTGAAGATCGGCTACTCCCTTTTATAGTTTTATAACCTATAAAGAAAGTCCTAGTTTATCTCTCCTTTTAGCTAATGCTTTTTTACCTCCTTCTAACACTTCAATAATTTCGTCCTTAATTATTGGGTTCTCAATAGCACCAGAAAGATATTTAAAATTCGGGTTTCTGCCTCCATGTTTATTCGATACAATGACTTCATCGCTATCGCCGCATACAACAAGGTTTGCATTGTGAGACGCAACAATAATTTGTCTTTTTATTTTCTCTTTTTTTATAAAATCAACTATGTGCTTTGAGATCGCCTTAGCATCTAAATCGTCTTCTGGTTGGTCAATCAATACAGGATAGTTATAATCATCAAATTTAAAAATAAACTCCAGTAAGGCGAGAGATTTTTCGCCATCTGACATGTCCTCAAATTCATCACCCCTTTTATTTTTTATACTTTTCAAGAAGTCTACTTTAAATCTGTTTTTGAATAGTTCTATGAGCACACTTTCTTCTTC